>JANNLG010000250.1:0-2912 GCA_031396695.1 Deltaproteobacteria bacterium | reverse complement strand
TGGGCGGGGGTGCGCTGGACGATGGTGTCGTGGAGCTTCTTCCAGGCGATCGCGGGCGCGGTCATGTCGGTTTCGATCCAGCCGGGCAGAATGGCGTTGGCCTGGATGTCGTGTCGGCCGAGCTCGACCGCGAGCGAGCGGATCAGCGCGATCACGCCCGCTTTGCTCGCGGCGTAGTTCGGCTGGCGCGGCATGCCGTGGATCGAGCCGATCGATGAGGTGACGACGAGCTTCCCGCCGCCGCCGCGCGCGATCATGTGGCGAACCGCTTCGCGGAAGCACAGGAATACACCGGTCAGGTTCACGTCGAGCACCGCGTTCCAGTCGGCGAGGCTCATTTCGACGAAGGACTTCGGCGCGCCCATGCCCGCGTTGGCGAAGCAGGAGTCGACGCGGCCGAAGCGCGCCAGCGTCTCGCTCATCGCGCGCACGATCTCGTCCTCGCGCGAGACGTCGCAGGCGAAGGCTTCCGCGTCGGCGCCGAGCGCGCGCAACTCCGCGACCGCGACCGCGTTCTTCTCGGCGTTGCGGCCCCACAGCGCGAGCGCGCCGCCCGCCTTCGCGATCCCGCGCGCCATGCCCAGACCGATGCCGCTGTTTCCGCCCGTGACCAGCGCCACGTGGCCCGAGAGATCGAACATGTTCACCTCGTGATTCGAGCGTGCGACTATAGAACGCATGCGAAGTCTTCTGCTCGCGCTCGCATTCCTCGTCGCCATCGGCGCGCGCGCGGACGAACCCGCGATGGACGTGCTGCCCGAGATGCCTTTCAAGGAAGGCGACGTGATCTCGTACGAGCAGATCGACAAGCTCAAGGGCTACCTGCCCGAGCCGTTCTGGGCCAACCGCGAGTTCTTCTTCTACGAGGGCATGAACCTCGAGATCGGCCCGACGCAGCGATCCTATCCGGTGTCGCCCACCTACCAGGCCGCAACCGAGCGCGGCGCGTGGAAGGCCTCGATCGGCCGCGACGGCGCGCTCGAGAACTGGATCGGCGGCCTGCCCTTCGACCCGAAGGCGATCGATTGCAAGGCCGATCCGGAGGCCGCGCTCAAGATCATCTGGAACTTCAAGAAAGGCTGGAACGGCAGCGGCGGAGACGCCGAGTGGTACTACAGCTATTGGGACCGCGGCGAGCAGCTGCCGCTCTACTACCGCGGCCTGCACAAGTCGATTCTGCTCGCGCGCCGCGTCGAGCCGCAGTTCATCCCCACGAAGGGCGATCTGTTCGCCGGCGAGAAGCGGCTCTCCGGCGGCGGCATCACCGTGCTCGCGCCGCAGGACGCGCGCGGGATCATGACGCTGAACTACCAGTACAAGGAAGAGGACGGCCCGCTCGACGAGGCCAAGAACCAGGACACCTGGGTGTGGATCCCCGACCTGCGCCGCGTGCGCCGCATCTCGACCGCGCAGCGCACCGACTCGGTCGCGGGCACCGACTTCACCGTCGACGATCTGCGCAGCTTCAACGGCGTGGTGCCGCAGTACGCGTGGTCGTGCCTCGGCGAGCAGCGCGTGATCGCGCCGATGAACGTGAAGCACCTCGCCTACCCCTACAACGACACCTACAACTTCGGCCCGTACGGCTTCTCGTTTGCCGACGACCGCTGGGAAGTGCGCGACGCCTGGATCATCCGCTTCGATCCCAAGAACGAAGACCATCCCTACGACCACAAGGACATCTGGGTCGACAAGGAAACCTACGAGCCGCTCTTCAGCGCCGCTTACGACCGCAAGAAAGAGCTCTGGAAAGTGATCTGGCACGCGCACCGCTGGAGCGAGGACTGGAAGACCGGCGACCCGATGAACAAGGGCGGCGCGTGGACCGAGCCGTGGGAGGGCGTCGAGGTCGTGAATGACCTGCGCACCGTCGGCGACATCATCGTGAACGTTCAGACCGGCACCGGCAATCGCATCGAGTTCTGGAACGCGAACGGGCACCCGGAGACGTCGAAGGGGAAGATTCGGGCGTTGGTGGACATCGGGCGGTTGAACAAGGGGCGTTGAGCGTCGGAGCGGATCGGACGGGCGTCGGTGGTGGAGCGCGGGGCCGGGCGCGCGGGACTCCTCATGGGTCCCTTCTCGCTCGCGGACTCGCTGCGAAACCCATTCGTCGCTCCGCGCGCCCACCCCCGCGCTCCGCGCACATCGCGCGGCGCTTGCACTGAGTGACAAAAAGCGAGGCGGAAGCCGGCGGCTTCGAGGCGCGCGCGGAGCCATCGACCTTGCAACGGCGTGTGTGCGAGCGGGGCTCGGGGCGGCTGGGCGACGAGTTGGTAGCGCAGCGAGTCCGCGAGCGAGCGGGCACCGACGAGGAGCCCAGCCGCCCCGAGCCCCGCTCGCCTGCGATGCGTCGGTCCTAGACCTTGCTAGTCCTTCCCGCCCAGAACGGCTCGCGCAACACCTTCTTGAGAATCTTGCCCGACGCGTTTCTGGGTATCTCGTCCGCGAACGACACCGATCGGGGGATCTTGTAGCCGGCCAGATGCTCGCGGCCGTACGCGAGCACGTCGGCTTCGGTGAGCGGTTTGTCGGGCAGCGGCACGATCACGGCGTGCACGCTCTCGCCCCACTCTTCGCTCGGCACGCCGATCACGGCCACGTCGAGGACGCTCGGGTGCGCGTCGAGCACGGACTCGATCTCGGCCGGGTAGATGTTCACGCCGCCCGAGATGATCATGTCCTTCTTGCGATCGCAGATGTAGTAGAAGCCCTCCTCGTCGAAGTACGCGACGTCGCCCACGGTGTGGAAGTCGCCGCGCTTGTCCTCTTCGAACTTCTCCTGCGCCTTGTGGTAGGTGGCGAACACGCTCGGGCTGCGCACGGCCAGCTCGCCGGGCACGCGCGGCTCGGTCACGCGCTTGCCGTCGTCGTCGAACAGCACGATCTCGACCATCGGCGCGGGCTTGCCG
>JANNLG010000142.1:0-4524 GCA_031396695.1 Deltaproteobacteria bacterium | reverse complement strand
GTCGACGCGGACGCGTGTCCGGTGAAGGACGAGGTGTACTCCGTCGCGGCTCGCCACGGCGTGCCGGTGACGCTGGTCGCCAACTCGCGGCTCCACGTTCCCGCGCGACTTCGCGTCGAAATGGTCGTGGTGCCCGAGGGTGCGGACGCGGCGGACGACTGGATCGCGGAGCACGTGCGCGCGGGCGACGTGGTGGTCACTGCCGACATTCCACTCGCGTCGCGCTGCCTGGCCGCGAAGGCGCGCGTGCTCGGCACCAACGGGCGGCCGTTCAGCGAGGACTCGATCGGCGGCGCGCTCGCCATGCGCGAGCTGAAATCGACGCTGCGAGATTCGGGCGTGAACTCCGGCGGACCGCGGCCGATCGCTGCGAAGGACCGCTCGCGCTTCCTTTCGAAGCTCGACCAGCTGCTGCAGCAGGCCGCGCGCGAGCGCTAGTCTTCGGCGCCCGTCCAGCGCAGGCCGGGAAGACCGTCGAGGCTGCGAGCGTTCTTCTCGCGCTGATACGCCTCGAGTCCGGCTTCGCCCTTGCGCTCGGCCCACTCGCCAATCTGCGGGCGCTCGCCTTCGTACTGGTACAGAGGTACGCCGTACCCGCACGAGTCGCTGATGCGCGTGAGATCGACGCGCACGACCGCGCGCACGCCCTTGGCCTCCGCGAAGCTCGCGCGCAGCGCCGCGAATTCGGGGTCGCGCGGCTCGACGGCGACGCCTCGTCCGTGCAGCCGCACGATGTTCGGCGGACCGTCGAACGCGCAGAACATCAGCACGACGCGGCCGTTCTCGTGCAGGTGCGCGATCGTCTCGACGCCGCTGCCGACGAAGTCGAGGTACGCGACGCGCGTCGGCGACACGATCCGGAACGTGTCCAGGCCCTTCGGCGAGCAGTTGATGTGCCCCCCGGGTCCGGTCGGCGCGCTGGCCACGAAGAACATGCGCTGCTTCGCGATGAACGCGCGCAGCCGATCGTCGATTTCGGTGTAGGTCTTTGCCATGCCGACACTTTACCGCGTCGTCGGTGGCTCGCCGACTTTCGGCGGGCCGTAAGTGGCGGCGACCACGTCGGTGCAGAGGATCTCGCCGAAGACCAGATAGGTCCAGCGCTCGCGCAGGCGGACGTTCGCGATGTAGCGGTCGCCGGCGCGCTCCTCGATCAACGCCATGGCGCGCGAAACGCGGTCGTTGGTCATGACCGGCAGGAAGATCAGCACCTGCGCACCGCACTCGGTGGCGGAGTAGTCGATGCGGTCGTTCGCGTCGTACGCGGCCGGCTCGCTCGGGCCGAGCTCGGTGGGGGTTCCCGCGCAGGCGAACGACAGGAGCACGAGAGCGAGCAGCGCGTTGCCGAAGCGCGAGCGGGGATCGCTCATCGGATCGCGTCTCCGCGCACGATCGCGCAGCGGCGGCTGAAGAGGACGAAGTACGCCCAGCGTTCCTGGAGCGTGACGTCGACCAGACCGGTCGCGTCGGGCACGCTCGCGATCGCGGCGTTGCGCGCGCGCAACAAGCGGTCGCTCGCGCCGAACGCGAAGAGCTGGTGCCAGGGCAGGGCGAGCGGATAGGTCGCGCAAGCCTCGCCCTCGGCGGGTCCGAGGTTCGCGTAGCTCGCGGGCGGCGTCGGGCTCAGGTCGACCCAGTTCGACGAGCACGCACTGCTCGCGGCCAGCGCGAGCACGAGCAACACGCGCGTGGTTAGAACCCGCACTCGAGCGCCGCGGTGTTGTAGTTGGAGCCGTTGTGCACGTTGCCGAAGATGTCGACCAGACCGAACACGCCCGAGCGGTGCGAGATGACCACGCCCACCGTGCACGCGCGCGCGCTTTCGTTGCGGATCACGTCGCCGAGATTCAGATCGAGGCTCACGTCCAGGTAGTTCATCAGGCGGTTCGTCTCGTCGTCGTGATCGCGCGCCCACTGCCGCTCCACGTCCGGCACGCGCCAGGCGTACGACACGCCCTCGCCGAAGCCGATCCGCGTGCTGACCACGCGCTCCCAAGGGAAGGGGCGGATGTACATCTTCAGGTAGGCGGTCTGTGCGAAGCCGTTCGCGCCCGCGCCGTGGTCGAGCCAGCGCTGCACGCCGATGCGCCAGGCGAAGTCGACCGGCCAGTCGCGGAAGTCGTCCACGATCGGCCGGCCCATGTCGAGGCCGATCATGCTCGACGCGTCGCCGTCCACCTCGACGTCACCCATCGTGATCTGACCCAGATCCTTGTCGGTCGCGTAGCCGCCGTTCAGGCGCACCGTCCACGAGTCTCGGAACCAGGTCTCGCGCTCGCGCACCGGAAGCACCGGAATGCTGGGCTTCACGAAAGCCGGGAGCTCGAGCAGCGACACGTCCGGGGGCTCCGCCTCGGCCGCGCCGAGCGCGGCCGCGCAGCACAGCCAGAGCGTCGAAAGCAGCGCGGCGGGTCGAATCACGGAAGCAACGTGTATCACTCCTACCCTCCGACCGCCCATGTCGATTGCGCGACCAGCCGCTCCATGAACGAAGTCTCGTAGGCCTCTTCCGGCGCCTCGCGAACCAGCCGATCGAGCACCTCGGCGTCTTTGCCGACCAGGATGCGCCAGCGCTCCTCGCGCACGCCGTCGAGGATGATCTTGGCCGCCTCCGCGGCCGTCATCGGCGCGCCCTCGCGGAACGCCTCGCCGATCATCGCCAGACCCTGGCGCAGCTGCTCGTTCGACGCCTCGCCGACCGCGAAGCCGGCGCGCTCCATGCGCTTGCGCGCGTCGTCGAGCTGATCGTCGCTCATCTCTTTCGGGTCGCGGCCGAGGATCTTGCCCGAGTTGATCACGATGCCCGTGCCGATGTGGCCGGGCATCACGAGCGACACCTTGATGTGTGGCGCGTTGTTGCGGAAGTCGTTGACCAGCGCCTCGCTGAATCCCTTCACCGCGAACTTCGCGGCGCTGTACGCGGAGTGCGCGGAGCGCGGACCGAGCGAGGCCCAGAAGCCGTTCACGCTGCTGGTGTTGATCAGGTGCGCGGCCGGGCTCGCCACCAGCATGGGCAGGAACGCGCGCGAGCAGAAGTACACGCCGTTCCAGCACACTTCGAAGGTCTTGTCCCATTCCTCGCGCTCGTCGAGCACGAAGCTGCCGCCGCCGCCGATGCCCGCGTTGTTGAACAGCAGGTCGATGTGCCGGGTCTTGTGCGCGGCCGCGACGGAATCGCGAAACGCGACGACCTGCTCCTCGTCCGAGACGTCGGCCAGGAACGTGCTCACGCGCACGCCCGACTTTGCCTTGGCCAGCGCGAGCGCCTTGGTCTGCGCCATCGCTTCTTCGCTGACGTCGCAGAACGAGACGTGGCAGCCCTCGCTCGCGAGCGCGATCGCGAGCTCGCGGCCCATGCCGCTGCCGCCGCCGGTGATGACCGCAATCTTGCCGGTGAAGTTCTTCAAGCGGAGTCCTCCGGGAATTTGCGCCATGCTACGCGAAAGGAGACAACCCATGCCCGGCCACGCCGAGCGGCTTTTCGCCCTCTTCGCCGACCTCGAACGCCTCGACTTCGACGCCGTCGCCGCGCGCTGCGCGCCCGACTGCGTGTACGAGGACGTGCCCTATCGGGACGCCACCGTGACCGGCCCCGACGCGATCCGCGCCAAGCTCGCGCTCGGGCTCGGCAACCTGGAAAAGCTCCCGACCACCGTCCACGCGCTGGCGGTCGACGGTGACACTGTGCTGGTCGAACGAACGGAGGTCTGGCACCACAAGAGCGGCGAGCGCGCGACCCTGCGCGTGGCGGCGGTCTTCGAGTTTCGCGGCGAGCGGCTCGCGCTGTGGCGCGACTACTGGGACGCGAAAACGCTGCTCGACCAGCAGCCGGCCGACTGGCTGCCGATGATTCCGCGGCTCGGGAACCGGAGCTAGCGTGGCGCGAATCGCGATCGCGGGCGCGTCGGGTCTGGTGGGCAAGCGGCTCTGCGCGGCGCTCGCGGCGGACGGTCACGCGCTGCTGCGGCTGGTGCGCCGCCCGGCGTCGGGAGCGGGCGAGGCGGAGTGGGATCCCGAAAACGGCCGGCTCGAGCCCGCCGCACTCGAGGGCATCGACGCATTCGTGCACCTCTCGGGCGAGAGCATCGCCGCGGGCCGCTGGTCGCCCGCCCGCAAGTCCGAGATCGTGCGCAGCCGGACGGTGTCGACGCGGCTGGTCGCCGCGACGCTCGCGCGCCTGTTGTCGAAGCCCTCGCTCGTGGCCGCGTCCGCGATCGGCTTCTACGGCGACCGCGGCGGCGAGTGGCTCGACGAGACCAGCCGCCCCGGCCGGGGCTTTCTGCCCGAAGTCTGCGTCGAGTGGGAGCGCGCCTGCGACGCCGCGCGCGAGGCCGGGCTGCGCGTCGTGAACGTGCGCATCGGCGTCGCGCTCGATCCAGCCGGCGGTGCGCTGCCGGCCATGCTCGTGCCGTTCCGGCTCGGGCTCGGCGGGAAGATGGGAACCGGCGCGCAGTACGTCTCGTGGATCACGCTCGACGATCTGGTGGGCGCGCTCCGACACTGTCTCGTGTCGACCACGCTCAC
>JANNLG010000202.1:0-72274 GCA_031396695.1 Deltaproteobacteria bacterium | reverse complement strand
GGCGATGAACGCCTTGTGGCGCGGCGGCATGTAGTCGCGCATCTCGAGCAGGTACGCGCGCAGCGGATCGTCCGCGTGTACGACGCCGAGCGCGGCGTCGAGCGCCGGTACGATCCCGCTCTGCGCGCCCGTCTCGCCGCGCAGACTCTGGGGCCGCCCGCCGAACGCCGCCACGCCCTCGTACACCACGCCGTGTGGCAGGAGCGGGTGGTTCTTCCAGCCGTGGATGTACGGCCGCACGCGGTGGTAGTAGACGTACGGATCGCAGCGCTCGGGCATGCGCTGCAGCGTCTCGCACAGCGTCTCGATACCCGCCGCCATCGCCGCGAGATGCTCGGCGAGCGCGTGGCCGTCGCCGAGCGCGGCGGCCGCGGCGGCGGGCCCGATCCGCGACAGGATGTGCGCCGCGCGCGCCTCGATCTCGACGTGGATCAGGATGAACCAGTCCTCGTCCGCCCCGCCCAGGAAGTTCTGCACGATGGCGAGGTTGCCGAGCTCGAGTGGCCGGTTGCGATCGAGCAGTCGCCAGTTGTCGAGCGCGTACGAGGCGTAGGAGAGCACGGGGGGTCGTCCGAGTCGCGCAGCGACCGCGCACCAGGGCAGCGCGATCGAGGCCGGCACGTGGTCGGCGGGCTCGCTCTCTCCCCACACATAGCCGTGTCCGAGATAGGAGAGCACGAGCATGGCGCGGCGCAGCGACGCGCCGGCCCGGAGGGATTCGGTCGGCAGGATCGGAACCGCGCCGAGCGTGCGCCGGAGGTTCCCCGCCAGCAGCCGCTTGGGTAGCTCCGCCGCCAGCTCGTCCCAGACCGCGAACCCGCGCGGCAGTTCGAGCGCCGGATCCTGCGCCGGCAAGAAGCCCCGCTCGCGCGTGAGTTCGAAGCACTTCAGGTCGTCGAGTGCCGCCATGGTTCCCCCCGTCCTCAAGTGATTCCTTCGGGTGGTGTGCCGGCCGGCTTCAGTCGCTTCTCGAATTGTGGGCGTTCGCCGGGAGGCGACAGACTGGTACTCTGTCGCTCGTGGAGATCCTGGCTCGAATCCGCAGCCTGATCGCACCGCCAGTGTTCCCGAACGAGGAGCAGACGCGGATCGCGGCGGTCGTGCACCGAGTCTGTGTCGTGTTCCTGCCGCTCGCGCTGCTCGGAGCGGCGGTGATCGCGATCGCGTTGCCGCGGCCGGTGCCGCGTCTGGTCGTGGCGTTCGGTTTCGTCGGCGTGGTCGCGATCTGCCTGTGGCTCGCGCGCAGCGGGCGCGTGACGGCCAGCGCGCGTCTGTTCGTCGCGTGCACGTGGTGCAGCCTTGCGGCCGGTCTGGTGGTGAGCCGCGACGTTTCCACGCCGGCGCTGTCCGGCTTCGTGCTCTCGATCGCGGCCGCGGGACTTCTGTTGGGCGCGCGCTCGGCGTACGGCGTGGCGCTGCTCTCGGCGCTGGCGGCGCCGGTCGTGCTCTACTTCGACCTCCACTTCGGTGCGCCGCCCGGACCCCCGATCGTAAGTGAGACACTCTCGATCGCGATCGCGGTCGTGCAAGCGTCGATCTTCTTCGCCTCCGCTGCGCTAGTCTCGATCGCGGTACGTCACGCGGAGCAGGCCCGCGCCTTGGCTCGGCTCTCCGAGTCACGCTTCCGCGCCATCGCCGATCAGGCGCCGGACATGATCACGGAGGCCGACGAGAGCGGACGCTTCACCTACGCGAACCCGATGGCGCTCGCCGCCTCGCGGCTGCGTTCCATAGAGGTGCTCGCGCGCGAGCGCGTGGGCGCGTGGATGCACCCCGAGGACCAGCCCGACGTCGTGGAGAAGTTCCGCGAGCTCGCGCGGGTCGGCGGCTCGACGCGCGCCGCGTTCCGCGCCGTCGACGGGAAGGGCCGCGTGAGCTGGTTCGAGGCGACCGGCGCGCGCTACACCGACTCGGAGGGTCGCACGCGCGTGGTCTCGATCACGCGCGACATCTCCAGGCAGCGCGAGACGGAGGAGGCGCTGCGTGAGAGCGAGGCGCGCTATCGCCTGCTGGCTGAGCACGCCCCGGACATGATTCTCGAGTTCGAGGGTTCGGGAAAGCTCGTCTACGTAAACCCACGCGTCTCGGATTCACTCGGCTTCGGCGTCGAGGAATTCGTCGCGCTGACGGAGGCGGATCGCCTGCATCCCGACGAGGTCGAGGCCTGCACGCGTTCCTTCAACGAGACCATCGCGCACGGTGGGCCCGCGCGCTTCGTGCACCGCATGCGGCACAAGGCCGGGCACTACGTTTGGGTCGCTTCCTCCGGCGCACGGCACACCAGCGCGCGGGGCGACGTGAAGGTGATCATGCTGGCGCGCGATCTCACGGAGGAGCTCGCACTGCAGGAGCAGCTGCGCCAGTCGCAGAAGATGGACGCGATCGGCCGGCTCGCAGGCGGCGTCGCGCACGATTTCAACAACCTGCTCACCGTGATCGGTGGCTACGCGGGGGTGTTGGAGGCGTCACTCGCGCCCGGCGCGGCCGGGGGTGCGGCGCAAGAGATCGTGGACGCGACCGAGCGGGCGGCTGCGCTCACGCGTCAGCTCCTGCTGCTGACGCGCCGGCAGCTCGCGCAGCCGAGCGTCGTGGACCTGAACGCCGCCGTCCGGGGACTCGAGCCCATCTTGCGCAGCATCCTGCCGGAGCGGATCGCGCTCGAGCTCGCACTCGAGCCCGAGCTGCCGGCGGTCGAGATCGATCCGTCGCAGCTCGATCAGGTGCTGCTCAACCTGGCGCTGAACGCGCGCGACGCGATGCCGGGCGACGGCCGTCTGCGCATCGAGACGCGCCGAGGGACGCCGAGCCGGTTCCTACACCTGAACGTGTCGGACACCGGGCAAGGCATGGACGAGGAGACGCGCGCGCGCGCCTTCGAGCCGTTCTTCACCACCAAACCCGCCGGTGCGGGCACGGGGCTCGGGCTCTCGACCAGCTACGGAATCGTGCGCCAGACGGGCGGATCGATCTCGCTCGAGTCCGCGCCCGGCCGCGGCACCCGGGTCGAGATCAGCCTGCCGGCCTGTGCCGCGCACCCAGCGCCGGCGAAGCGGCACGAGCGCGCACAGTCTGCGCCCGCCAGAGGCGAGGCGTCGATCCTGCTCGTCGAAGACGACGCGTCGGTTCGCCGGCTGCTCGCGATCCTGCTCGAGAGCGCCGGCTATCGCGTCACGGCCGCGGTGGACGGCGCCGAAGCGCTCGCGATCGTCTCCGAATCGCAGCGCCGCTTCGACCTGCTGCTGAGCGACTACGTCATGCCCGGGCAGAGCGGCCTCGAGCTCGCCGTCGCGCTGCGCGCGCGTTGGCCGGAGCTGCACATCGTGTTGATGACGGGACATGCCGAGATTCCGGGCTCGGCCGTCGCCGAGCTTCCGCGCGGCACGGAGCTGCTGGGCAAGCCGTTCACGCGCGAGCAGCTGCAGCGCGTCATCACCGGGATGCTGACGGCGGTCTGAGCGCGCGCGTGCAGCCCTTCGAGATTCGCGATCGCGACGAGCTCGAGCGCTGGCTGCGCCGCGACGCGCCCGCGCACGTGTACGCGCTCGCCGATCTCGACGACGTGTTCTGGTCCGACACGCGCTGGTTCGCCGCGCGCCGGGGCGACGAGCTCGCGGGCGTGTGCCTGCTGCTCGAGAAGCTCTCGCTGCCGATCCTGTACGCGATCTCCGAACCCGGCGACACGGTGATGCGTAGCCTGCTCGCGTGGCTGCGACCGACGCTTCCCGAGCGCGTCTTCGCGACGCTGGGACTCGGGCTCGCGGCGGAGCTCACGCTCGAGTTCGAGGTCGACTCGCACGGCGAGTTCCTGAAAATGGTTCTCGACGACGCGGCGCAGCTCGCCGTGCCCGAGCCGGCGGGGCTCGAGCGCTTACGCGTCGAGCACCTCGACGAGCTGCGCGCGTTCTACGCGAACGATGCGTACACGGACGAGGAGCGCCACGGGCGCTTCTTCGAGTCCTACATGCTCGAGCTCGGTCCGTGGTTCGGAGTCCGCGAGGCAGGGCGGCTGGTCAGCGTCGCGGGTGTGCACGTCGTGTCCGCTCGCACGAGCGTCGCGGCGCTCGGCGGCATCGCGACGCGGCCCGACCGGCGCGGTCGCGGCCTCGCGCGCGCGCTGACCGCGGTGCTGTGCCGCGCGCTGCGCGAGCGGGTCGCGCTGGTGGGCTTGAACGTCGCCGCCGCGAACGCGAGCGCGATCCGCTGCTACACGTCGGTCGGCTTCCGCCCGGTCTGCCGCTACGAAGAGATGGAGCTCGTGCGCTTCGCGAAGCGGTAGAATCGCGCCATGCGCAGCTTCAGCTATCTCGTTCCGGAGCGGGTCCTCAGCGGCGTCGGCTCGCTCGCGCAGGTTCCCGACGAGCTGCGCCGGATCGGCGCGCGCCGCGCCTTCGTGCTCAGCACGCGCAGCCTCGACGAGCGCTCGACCGCGCTGCGCGCGCTCGAGCGGAGCCTGGGTTCGCTGTGGGCGGGCAGCTTCGCGCGCTGTCGCCAGCACGTGCCCGCCGACTCGGTGGCGGCCCCCCCCGACGCCGCGCGCGCGGCCGGCGCCGACGCGATCGTCGCCTTCGGTGGCGGCAGCGTGATCGACACCGCCAAGGTGGTCGCGCTCCGCGCGGTGCCCGAGGGTTCGGCGCCGCTGCCGCAGCTCGCGATTCCCACCACGCTCTCCGCCGGCGAGTTCACACCCGCGGCCGGCGTCACCGACGAGCGCACGCGCGTGAAGGGTCTGGTCTTCGATCTGCGCATCCTGCCGCGCGTGGTGGTGCTCGCGCCGGAAGCGACGCTCGACACGCCCGCGGAGCTCTGGCTCGCGACCGGCGCGAAGGCGCTCGATCACGCGCTCGAGTCGGTCTGGTCGGTGCGCGCGCATCCGCTGGTCGACGCGCTCGCGCTCGAGGCGATCCGCAAGCTCGTGCGCTTCCTGCCCGAGTCGCGCGATCCCGCGCAGGTCGAAGCGCGCGAGCAGTGCCAGCTCGGCGCGTGGCTGTCGATCTCGGGCGCGATGAACGTGGGCTTCCGGCTCTCGCATCCGCTCGGTCACCAGATCGGCGCGCGCTGGGACGTACCGCACGGCGTGACCTCGTGCATCGTCCTGCCGGCGGTGATGCGCCTGCTCGCGCCGCGCACGCTGCCCGCGCAGCGGCGCATCGCCGAGGCGCTCGGCGTGCACACGGAGGGTCACGAGGCGGAGACCGTCGCGGCCGTCGCCGCCGACCGGCTCGAGGCGTTCATCGCCGGACTCGGCGTACCGACGCGACTCGCCAAGGCCGGCGCGCTGCACGAGCAGATAGGCGCGGTCGCGCACGCGGTGCACGAGGAGCTCGCGAAGTCGGCGCGCGGCGCGGCTCCGGAGTTCAGCGCGCGCGAGCTCGCGGAGCTGCTCGACTCGGTCTGGTAGGATTCGCGCTGGAGGCGTGTCGATGCGGTCGCTGGCGCTGATTCCCCTGCTGCTGTTCTGCGCAACGGAGGTCACGGGCACACTCGCCTGCCCATGAGCCAGCCCGTCGGCATCATCGCGAACCCGCTCTCGGGCAGGGACGTGCGCCGGATCGCGGCGCGCGCCGACACCTCGACGCCGCAGAGCAAGCGCAACCAGGTCGCGCGGATCGTGATCGGCGCGGTCGCGGCGGGCGCCAAGCGCATACTCGTGATGAAGGAGCCGTTCCGCGTCTCGACCGCCGCGATCGAGAACCTCGAGATCGACGCGAGCCTCGAAGTGATCGACGTCGACGCGAAGCTCGACGCGAACGACACCGTGCGCGCGGCCGAGGCGATGCGCAAAGCCGGCTGCGCGGCGCTGGTGGTGCTCGGCGGCGACGGCACCAACCGCGCGATCGCGCGCATCTGGCCCGACGCGCCGCTGGTGCCGCTCTCGACCGGCACCAACAACGTGTTCCCGCGGCTGGTCGAGCCCACGATCGCGGGCGCGGCGGCGGGACTGGTCGCCTCGGGCGTCGTGACGCTGCTCGAAGCGGCGAGCCGTTCGAAGTGCGTGCGAATCGCGATCGACGGCGAGCGCGACGACATGGCGCTGGTCGACGCCGCGTTCCTGGTGGACGACCATGTCGGAAACCTGATGCCCTTCGAGCCCGAGAAGCTGCGCGCGCTCGTACTCGCGCGCGCGGAGCCGGCGGGCATCGGCATGTCGCCGATCGGCGGCCTCCTGCAGCCGGTGGGCGCGGCCGACGACGGCGGGCTGTACGTGAGCTGCGCGGCGCCCGGCGCGAAGGGACGCGTGCTGCTCGCGCCGGTCTCGGCGGGGCTCTACCGGCGCGTGAACGTCAGCGGCTTCCGCTCACTCGCGCTGGGCGAGGAAGTCGTGCTGCACGGTCCGGGCGTGCTCGCGTTCGACGGCGATCGCGAGCGGCGTCTGCTCTCCGGACAGACCGCGCGGCTGCGTGTCGAGCGCAGCGGTCCGTTCGTCTTCGACGTCGAGCGCACGCTGCGGCTCGCCGCCGAGCGCGGCGCGTTCCTCGACCGCGGGCTCTGGCACGACGGCTACGATCAACACTAGAGCGTGTTGAGCAGCCCCGCTCGGTCGATCTCGTCGTACACGTACACCAGGCCGAACACGACCAGATAGGCGACGCGCGTTCGAAAGCCGTCGGGCGGAGTCTGCGCGACGCCGAGCGCGATCAAGAGCCAGCCGAAGCCGCTCACCGGCGCGACCAGATAGGTGATGGCGCAGAAGCCGATCAGCAGCGGATCCCGCAGACGCGACGGTCCGCGACCGAGCGGCCACAGGAACGCGAGCGCGAGCGCGCCTTCGCTGGCAAACGTCGCGAGCGTCGCGAGCCAGGCGACCGTCCGGAAGCGAGTCGGCTCCTTCGGCACGGCCAGCGTGTCGGGCGCGACGCCGTCCGCGTGCTGCGCGAGCAGCGCGCGTCGCTCGAACAACTCGTCCGCGTCGAGACCGCCGACGATCCGCGTGAAGCTCTCGAGCCGCCCGTCGAGCACGAGCGTCACGCGGAAGAAGCGCCCATCGAGGAAGTCCGGCGAGATCGCCTTCCACAGCACCGCGAACGTGAACACGAGCCCGATCAGCACGCGCCCGCTCCAGGCGAGCGCGGGCGCCGGATCCGATTCGCGCGAGGCGATCGCGACCGCGAGACACCAGTACGCCAGCAGGTAGGCGTGGTTGTCGGCGAGCGGCCAGCTCGAGATCAGGCGCAGGCCCGCGAGCGCCGCGAGCAGAAGCCAGAACCACGGCCGGCGCGAGACCGACGGAAGCACCAGGCCGAGCAGCGCGAGCGCGAGCAGTCCGGGGCGCAGCCAGCCCGCGCCGACCGGGCGAAGGGCCAGGTCCGCGAGCGTCAGCTTGCGCGCGAGGTCGCCCGCATCAAGGTCCCGCAATCGGCACCTCGACCTCGGCGAGCAGGACGCCCGATGGCGCGAGCGTCGCAGCGTCCCAGCGCGTGGCGTAGACCTCGAGGCGGATCGAGTCGGGCGACTCGAAGTCCGAGACCGCGTACGGGGCGAAGTCGCGCGCGAGCGCACGCAGCCGCTGGTCCTCGGGGAGCGCGACCGCCGCGCGCACGCGCTCGTCGAGCTCGGGCGGGATCTCGAACTCGACGCGCACGCCCGGACTCGTGCCGTACACGTGCAGGTGTCGCGCGTAGCGTCCGTCGGTGGTCGAGAACATGCCGAAGCCGCCGCCACACCACGGCGTCAGGTGCCGGGTCGACGCGAGCCACAGTTGGTGCAGCGCGACCGCCACCAGCAGGGCGGGCGGCAGCCAGCGCAGCGCTCGAGCGGTCACGAGCGGCTCGCTTCGACGCTCAATAGCCCGCGGGCGCGCTCACGATCACGTAGTTGACGTTGGTCCCGTCGATCACGCGGTTGTACCAGGTCGATCCACACTTGTAGTAGCGCACGCCGTTCACGGTGACTTCGCTCAAGCTGCACTTCGTGCTGGTCTGCATCGAGCTGAACGACGCCGACGTGAGCGCGGTGCCGATCGCCATGCCGGCGATCAGGATCGCCCAGTCGTCGTCTTCCTCGTGGTAGTCGTACACGTGGTAGTGACCGGAGTAGCCGCCGTAGTAGTAGCTGCCGCCGCCACCTTCTTCGTAGAAGTCCTGCCAGTCCTCGCGCGCCTGGTTGTTGTGGTCCTGCCAGTCCTCGCGGTTGGAGCCGTCGGGCTGGTTCGGCCGTTCCGGCCGCGTGCCCTCGCCCGGCCGCTGACTCGGACGAACGTCGGACGTACCCGGACGCGTCTGCCCCGCGCCCGTGCTCGGTCGCGTGGTCGGAGTCGCCGGGCGAGTCGAGGGCTGGGTCGACGGCCGGGTCGCCGGCCGCGTCGTGGCACGCGAGCCGCCCATCGTGCTTGCGCGCGATCGGTTCGAGGCCCCGCTGGTGCGGAACGAGCCGCCCGACGCCGGACCCGAGCGCGAGATCGAACGCCCGCCGCCGCCGCGACCACCACCACCGCGACCGCCACCGCGCTGCGCCTCCACGGTCTCCGCCATGAACACGAAGATCAGCCCGACGCACGCGACCGACAGCGCCCGCAGGATCGATCGCTGATTCATGGCTCCTGTTCCTCCGTCGGCTCGATGTTGCGTCCGCGCACCGAGAACCGGACGCGCTCGACGTCGGCGGACGGCGTGAACTGGAACACCGACTCCGCCACGTCGGGCGATTTGTTCCAGCTCGTAAACTGCGCGCGGAAGCTCGGCTGACCGTCGAGCTCTCGATAGGTGATCACCACGCGCTGGAGCAGCGGCAGCTCGCCGGCCGCTACCCATGCCTGTCCGTCGACTTCATCGGTCTGCCACGCCACGTGATCGCACTCCACGCCGGCCAGGGTCTCGCGGCCCACGACGAACGCCGTCTTCATGCCCTCCTCGATGCGCGCGAGCGGCTTGGCGCGCAGCAGGTCGCCGAGCGGGACGGGCATGTCGAGCGCGTCGCGCACCACGTCGATCATCGAGTCCAGATCGCGGTGTTGCTTCAGCTTGGCGAGCGCGTAGGCTTTGTCGCCGGGCACGTACACGGTGACGTTGTTGCCGTCGAAGAACATCTCGCGCCTTCCGCCGGAACGGCGGTCTTCCTCGATGCGCAGGTGGTCGGGACGCCGAACGGTGTAGATGCGGGAAGCTCCGAACTCGAGCTTCTGCCCGTCTTCCTGCACGACGTCGTAGGCGAAGTCGACCGCGAAGCTGAAGCGCGGCTGCGCCGCGAGCGCATCGCCGAAGCGGCCGAGCAGCGCGACCGCCTTGGGATCGATGTCGTCGGCGGGGGCCGCCTCGGCCGCGGGCTTCGCCGCTTCGGGCTCCGCGGCGCGCGCCGGCGCAACGGCCAGCCCGAACGCGGCGCACAGGAGTGCGACCCAGGTGCTTGTTCTCGCTCTCGAACGCATGCGCACTCCCGTACGGTTCGGTTCGTCAGAATAGCGCGATCGGATTTACCGGGCTGCCGGTCGCGCCGCTGAGTCGCAGCGGACTCACCTGCAGCATGAACTCGGCCCGTCCGAGCCGCCGGCAAGCCTCGGCGAGCGGCTCGAGATCGCAGTTGTCCAGCAGCCAGAGACCCATCGCGACGATCCCGATCGCGTGCACGGGGCTGCGGAAGCTCGGATAGCCGCACGGCTGAACGTCCTGCGCGGTGTCGGCTCCGATCAGCGCGACGTCTCGCTCGCGCAGCCAGGGCAGACAGGTGGCGTGCCAGCCGGCGCGGCCGACGTCCTGCACGCGGTCGGGTCCGCGCTCGCGCTTCTTGCGGCCGTAGCCGGTGCGCAAGAGCAGCGCGTCGCCGGGCCCGACCCGAACGCCCGCGCGGATCTCGGCGGCTTCGAGCTCGTCCGGGAACACACCCTCGCCGGGCTCGAGCCAGTCCACGCCGCGAAGCCGAGCGATGTCGAGCAGCACGCCGCGCGTGACGATCCCCTCGGCGGCGGCTGTCACCGCGTTGTGTCGCGCGCCGTCACGCCTTGTCACGAGCGACGCGGGTCGGCCGCCGTACATGCGCCCGTCCCAGAAGTAGTGCGCGAGCGAGTCGAGGTGCGTGATCGCGTAGCCGTGGAACACGAAGCCGATCCGCTCGGACGCGCCGCCGTAGCGGGGAAACTCGGGCAGGTCCTCGCCGGTGCCGCGCATGCTGCGTTCGGGCGAGCCGAACACGTGGTCGGCCGCGGGCCGCGGGTCGATCTCCCACGCGCACGACACCGCGACGCCGTCGCGCACCAGCCGCGCGGCCTGGGCGCGCTTCGCGTCGTCGATCAGGTTCAGCGTGCCGCGCTCGTCGCCGTCGCCAAAGCGCCGCCAGTTCGAGAGCGACTCGAACCAGGTCAGGAGCTCCGCCTCGCTCGCAACACGCCTCGGTGTCACGGGCGGCGCATGCGCTGCTCGAGCACCTGCGCCTGCTGCTCGAGCGACGTGAGCCAGCGCTCGTGCTTGGCCGGGTCGCCGGCCGTCAGGTTCACCGCGCGCACGACGGTGCGCAGCAGCCGCCCGTCGCGATCGTCGCGATCCAGGTCGATCACGTTCAGGCAGCACGAGTCCTGCTCGAGCTTCGCGGCCGAGCGCAGATCGGTGCCGAGCGCCCAGGCCAGGATCACCCGGTTCACGCCGCCGTGGCAGACGAGCAGCATGCGCGACCAGTCCGGCTGGGCCACCAGCGCCTCGATCGCACCCACCACGCGGCCGCGCAGGTCGGTGAACGTCTCGCCCCCGAGGAAACGCGCGCTCTCGTCCGCGGCTGCTTCGAGCGCGTACGCCAGGTCGCGCGGCTCGAAGCTGCGGCCGAGCCCGCTCGCCCCGCCGCTGCGCACTTCTTCGAGCTCGGGAACCTGCTCGAGCTCCGGACCGGCGCCGCACAGCACGACGGTCGCGGTCTCCACCGTGCGCGGCAGTCCGGAGCAGACGGCGCGATCGAACTCCGCGCCGTCGAGCAGCTTCGCCATCTGCGCGGCTTCACGGCGACCGTGGGCGGAGAGCGGCACCAGCCGCGGATCGCGCGCGATCCGGCCGGCCTCGTCGATGTACGCCGCCTCGGCGTGGCGCAAGAGCCAGATGCGCCGGCGCCGGCCGGCTTCGAACGGGAGCTTCACGCGGTCCTCCTCGAGATCGGCAGTATAGAGAGCGCGGGTCAGCGGAAGTCGGCGAGCGTCGCCGGCTGCCACGAAGACGCGGTCACGCGCCAGCTGCCGGGTTCTTCCTCGCGCAGCTGGACGTCGAAGCGGTAGAGGTCGGCGTTCACGGTGAGCAGCGCCTCCGCGTCCGAGATGGGCTTGCCGGCCAGCGCGACCAGGACCTCCGCCTGCGCAGAGCCGGGCACGCTCGTGTCGATACTTTGGATCCGCGAGAACGTGTACACCGCCTGGTTTCGCAGCAGGTGGAACGCCGCGACCTGCACCACGGCCGCCTTGTCGTTGCCGCGCGCGTCGCGGTAGGCGTCCGAGATGCGCGCGCGCACGCCGTCGACATCTCGCTCGCCGGCGGCAGCCTCGATCGCCGCGAGCGTCGCCCGCACCACGATCTCGGGCGAGTCCGGTTCGCTCGAGCAGGCGAAGAGAGCGAGCGGCGCGCTCGCGATCAGTGCGAAGAGCAGCTTTCTCATCACTTCCTCGGCGGCAGGCCTTCGGGGAGCTGCGGCAGGCCGTCCGTGATCTCGTACCAGGGCGCTTTCACCGACGCCCACACGTGCACGCGGGCGCGCAGCTGCGGATCCCCGTCGACCAGACCGAGCCGGATGCGCACCGCGTCGGGCTGATCGTGGACGCGCTTGTAGACCGGCGAGCCGCAGCGCGAGCAGAACACGCGGAAGCGACCGGGCGACGATTCGAACTCGCGCAGCAGCTCCTCGCCGGCGACGACGCGGAAACTTGATCTCGCGACCGAGGTGTTGGCCGTGAAGGCGCTGCCGCTCGCGCGCTGGCACTGCTTGCAGTGGCAGTAGCCGAGCGGTGCGAGCGGGCCGTCGAGCTCGAACCGCACGCCCTCGCACAGGCACTTACCCGTCAGCACGCTGCTTGTCCTTGCGCAGCACGAGCCGCACGAACGGCTCCGCCTCGCCGAACGCGCGCGCGCCGCGCAGCAACGCGTCGTCGGCGTTCTGACTCACGTGCGCGCGCAGCGCGTCGAGCTTGCGCGCGAACACGCTCGAGACGTCGACGCGCAGATCGGGCGTCGCGGTGTCGAACAGCCAGACCTCGCGCGGATACCACGGCTCGACGCCGGGCTGCGCGAGCTGGTCGGGAAAGAAGTGCGGGCTGGCCGCGCGCGGGTAGAGCGCGTCGAGCACCGCTTGCCCGGCGGCCCGGTGATCGGAGTGGCCCGGGTGCGCGCGTCCGCCGTACACGTTCCAGAGCGTGCGCGGATCGTGCGTGAGCACGAGCTCGGGCCGCTGCTGCCGGACCGCGAGCGCCAGATCCGCGCGCAGGGCGTCGTCGTTCGCGAGCGCGCCGTCGGGCCGGCGCAGATTCGCGAGCGAGCCGAAACCCACGACCTTGGCGGCGTCCGCCTGCTCGCGCGTGCGAACCTGCGCCACATTCTCGAAGCCGCGGCCGCCGCGCGCGCCGTCGGTGCACACGAGCAGCGCGACCTGCGCGCCCGCGTCGGCCAGCCGCGCGAGCGTGCCGCCCGCGAAATACTCCGCGTCGTCCGGGTGCGCGCCGATCGCGAGCACGCGGTCGAAGCGCGCGTCAGCGAGCTCCTGCCCGAGCATGTCGAGCGGTCAGCGCCGCAGAGCCGTGACTTCCTGCTGCAGCTTGCCGATCGCCGCGCAGATCTCGTCCAGACGCCCGTGCAGATCGCGCAGCTCGCGTGAGCCCGCGCCACTGGCGCGCGCGCCGCCCGCCCGCTCGCGCAGCACGTCGTAACAGGCGCGCAGCCGGCGGCCGCTGTCGCGCTCCTCGGCCACGTAGCGGCCGAGCAGCTCGCCGGTCTGGATGTCGATCGACTCGTCGTCGAAGATGCCCTTGAACGGATCGCGCGACAGCTCGCCCTCTCGGCCGTAGCCGAGCGCCTCGAACTTCTCGAGATCGCTGCAGTCGGCGTTCGCGATCGCCATGTTCTGCGCGTGCTTCGCGTCCGGCCGCTCCTGCACGCCGAAGCCGAGCTCGCACAGCCGCTTGGTGAAGGCGTGCGAGTGCTCGCCCTCGCGGATCGCGACCGTCTGCAGCACCTGCTTCACGTCGGCGTCGGGCGTCTTCGCCGCCCAGCACGACAGGTACTGGTGCGCGCGGCCTTCGCCCTGCGCGATCGCGTTCAGAAGACCCAGGTAGCTCGGTTTGCTCTTGGCTTCCATCGCACGTCTCCCTAACTAGGTTCGTGGCTGAACCGGATGTTGTTCTTCTTCATGCCTTCCAGAACGATCTCGACGCCGCCGCTGCGCAGCATCCACTCGAGCCGGTGGTCGCGGTACTCGCGCTTGAACAGGCCTTGCGCGAGCATGGCCTTGAGCTGCTCGAAGCTGCCCAGCGCGGGAGCGACGTCGGCGATGCAGCGGGCGACACTTTCGCGCGTCAGCATGCGCGCGTACCAATCGGCGAGCCGCGAGCTCGCGGGCGGCGCGCAGCCGCGACCCGCGGCGCCGGCGACGTACGGATAGACGCACGCGTCGGCGTAGCCGAAGCCCTCGCCGTTGAAGAAGCGGCGCGCGCCCAGCTCGCGCTCGAGATAGCGATGGATGCCGGCGGTCTGCTCGACGGCGCGAGCGAGCAGCGTCTCGCGCAGCTCGCCCTGGGCGCGGTCCCAGACCACGATCTCGGCCACCGCCCAGTTCACCGCCTCGAACAGCGTGTCGCAGGTCTCTTCGAGCATGCGCACGCGCGCGCGCTCGGAGGGAGCCTTCGGTCGCATCGCGGGTTCCGGATACGCGTCTTCGATGTACTCGGCGATGATCGTCGAGTCGAACACGCGCGTCTCGCCGTCGATCAGCACCGGCACTTCGCCGCGCGGGCTGCCCTTCACGAAGTCGGAGCTCGGGCCCAGGTCCGCGACGCCGGGCATGCGCGCCTCGAACGGGATTCCCTTCTCGATCAAGAGGATCTTGATCTTCTGCGCGTACGGTGAGCTCGGGTGTTCGTAGAGGACGATCAACGCACACTCAATCGCGCGGCCGGTTCGCGATCAGCGGCGCGTAGGAGTCGAGGATCGACAGGATCTTCGACTCGTCGACAGTCGGCAGCGGCAGGATCACGCGTCCCACGCCCTGCTTCACGAACTTCTCGAGCTCGCCCGGCGCGGCCGGCGCGGCGAACAGCGAGATGTCGAGCTTCTTGAAATCTCGCCCGCGCTTCGCGCAGGCCTCGCGGAGCTGCGCGAGCCGCTCGTCGAGATTGCAGCTGCCATTGATCGGCATCCAGCCGTCCGCGTACTCGGCCACGCGCTCGATCGCGTACTTCGAGCTCGCGCCGATCAGGATCGGCGGGTGCGGCTTCTGCACCGGCTTGGGCTCGACCCAGACCGGATCGAAGCTCGTGAACTTGCCGTGGAACTCGGCGTCCTTCTTCGTCCAGCACTCCTTCATCGCGAGAATCCACTCGCGCGTGACGGCCCAGCGGTCTTTGAAGTCGACGCCGTGATTCGCGAGCTCCTCGGCGTTCCAACCCGCGCCGATCCCGAACACGAAGCGCCCGCGCGAGAGCGCGTCGAGCGACGCGATGCGCTTGGCGAGCTCGATCGGGTGGTGCTCGGGCACGATGCAGATGCCCGTGCCGATCTTGAGCTGATCCGTGACCGCGGCGGCCTGCGCGAGCGCGACGAACGGGTCGTAGCTCTCCCAGTAGATGCTCGGCAGATCACCGCCCAGCGGGTAGGCCGTTTTGCGTGACGCGGGGATGTGCGTGTGCTCGATCATGAACAGCGACTCGAAGCCGCGCGCCTCGGCCTCTTTCGCGAGCCGGACCGGCTGGATCGAGTACGTGGTCGGGAAGATCGACAGGCCAATCTGCATACCCGGCAGCCTACCACCGCCGCGCCCGGGCGAGCTAGCTGGCGTCGGCTGGGCTCAGCTCGTGTGGCGGTGTCGGTGGTGCACGTCCGGCCAATGCGGGTGCGCGTGCGCGAGCGGCTCGTGGTGGTGCGGGTGGCTGTGGCGCGCCCCTGGTGCAAGGCCCGCGTAGGCGTGCTGGTGGTGCCCGTCGTCGTGTCGGTGGCTGTGGGTGTGGTCGACGGCGCCGTGCACGTGCGGGTGCGCGTGCCGACTGAGGAAAAGCGACGCGAGCGACGGAATCAGGAGCAGCGACGCCGCGATGTGTACGGCGCCGAGCGGTTCGCCGAGAAACGCGAAGGCTAGCGCGGCGCCCGCGAACGGCGCGCTTGCGAACACCGCCTGGGCGCGGGTGGCGCCGAGCTCGTGCGCCGCGCGGATGTAGAGCGCGATGCTCGCGCCGTACGACAGCGCGCCGACCGCGAGCGCGGCCGCGATCAGCGCCGGCGTCGCAGCGAAATCCCCGATCGCGACTCCGATCGCAAGGTTCGTCGTACCGGCGACCACGCCCTTCGCCAGCGTACTGCGCGCCGGAGTGATGCCGTCGATCAAGGCGGTCCAGTGGTTGTCGAGCGCCCAGCACAGACACGCGGCCGCGGTCAGCAGCGCGCCTGCAACGCCGGGCCAGCCGCCCGCACCCGCGACCAGCGCGCTCGCCGCGAGCGCGCCCGCCACACCGATCCAACCCGCGCGCCCGAGGTGTTCGCGGAACAGCAGCACGCCGAGGATCGCCGTCGCGACACCCTCGAGATTCAGCAAGAGCGAGACCGAGCCCGCGAGCGTGAGTCGCAGCGCCGCGAGCAACAGCACCGGTCCGAGCACACCGCCGAACACGACCGCGCCCGCGAGTCGCAGCCCGTTCGCTCGATCGAGCCGCAAGCGCGGGCCCGAACGTCGTTCGAGCGCGACGACCGGCGCCATGCCGAGCGCCGCACCCAGATAGAGCAGGCCCGCGAGCTGGAACGGCTCGAGCGAACCGAGCAGCGCCTTGCTCGCAGGCGTCGAGGCGCCGAACAAGAGCGCCGACAACAGCGCGAGCGTGAACGCGTACACCAGACCTCCGGGCGCTTTGCGCGCGCCTACTGCCTCGTCATCGCGGCGCGCGCCTTCGCTTCGGCTTCGGCGTTCTTCTCGGTCGGCGTCGCGCTCTCGGCCAGATCGAAGGTCACCGTCTCGATCCGGCCCGGATACGCGAACGGCGCGTCGTAGTCGTCGTTCACCGGCGCGAGGCTGCGGCCGAGATCCATGCCGGTGCTCGACAGCAACACCAAGAGGCGTGGCACGCGGCCCGCACCGATCGACTCATCATCCGCGAGCAGGGTCACGTCAGCGCTACGGTCCGCCGCACGCGCGACGCGCAGCTCGACCCGCTGGCGTCCGGCCGCGAGCGGGCGCGTCGCGCGCACGCGCGTGTGCTCGTGGAACGCGTTGTAGTCGAAGCACAGGTGGCCGTCCTTCACGTACAACACGTAGCCGCTGTTCGAGTTGCCGCGTGCGACGAGCGCCCCGTCGCCCGCGCGCACGGGATGCTCGAGCGCGATCTGGATCGTGAAGCTGCGGATCGCCGACGGGCACGCGTCGGCGACCACGTGCGAGACCGGCGGGTAGTACACGAAGTGGTTGCGCGAGAGCGGCAGGCCCGGGCGCGGCGGCGCGCGAAAAAGCACGGCGGCCCCGCGGTCGTCGAGCGGCAGCACGCCGTGGCGTTCGGCCTCGTGCCACCACAGGTCGACGAGCTGCTTCACGCGATCGGGCTCGGCCGCCGCGCAATCCACCGACTCCGAGAAATCCGAATTCAGGTCGTAGAGCTCCCATTTGTCGTCGTCGAAGGGTTTCCCCGAGCTGTGGCGCGTGACGGCCTTCCAGCCCGCGTGCCAGATGCCGCGGTGACCGAGCATCTCGAAGTACTGCGTGTCGCGCGCTTCGGGCGCGTGCTCGTCGAGCAGCGCGGGAACGAGACTCGCGCCGTGCACCGGCATCTGCGGCACGCCGGCGAACACGTCGGGCGCGCGCGCCCCCGCGACTTCGAGAATGGTCGGCGCCAGATCGATCACGTGACAGAACTGGCGGCGGAATCCTCCACCGAATTTCAGCCGCGCGGGGTGGTGCACGATCAGCGGATCGCGCACGCCTCCGCCGTGGGTGTTCTGCTTGTACCACTTGAGCGGCGTGTTGCCCGCCTGCGCCCAGCCCCACGGGATGTTGCTGTGGCTGTTCGGGCCGCCGATGTCGTCGAGTCTTTGGACTGCGGCGTCGACGTCCTCGGGAATGCCGTTGAACCACTTCATCTCGTCGAGCACGCCCGTCGCGCCGCCCTCCTGGCTCGCACCGTTGTCCGACATCACGACCAGGAAGGTGTCGTCGAGCCGGCCGATCGAGCGCAGGAACTCGACCAGGCGGCCGATCTGCGCGTCGGTGTGGTCGAGGAACGCGGCGTACGCCTCCTGCAGGCGCGCGGCGAAGCGCCGCTCGTTCTCGGACAGCTCACTCCACGCCCGCACGCCCGGATTGCGCGGTGCGAGCGCGGTCTCGCGCGGGATCACGCCGAGTGACTTCTGGCGCTCGAACCACTGCTCGCGCACCACGTCCCAGCCCGCGTCGAAGCGGCCGCGGTACTTCTCGAGGTACGCGCGCGGCGCCTGGTGCGGTGAGTGAGTCGCGCCGAACGCCAAATATAGGAAGTACGGCCGCTCCGGCACCAGCGACACCTGATCGCGGATCATGCCGATCGACTGATCGACGATGTCCTCCGACACGTGGTAGCCGTCCTCGGGCCGCGCGGGCGGATCGATCATGGTGTTGTCGCGCGTCAGCTCGGGGTGGAACTGGTCGGTCTCGCCCTGCATGAAGCCATAGAAGCGGTCGAAGCCGCGCGAGAGCGGCCAGTTCTTGTACGGGCCCGCGGCGGTGCACTCCGACATCGGCGCCAGGTGCCACTTGCCGGTCGCGAAGGTCGCGTAGCCGCGCTCGCGCAGGACTTCGGCCAGCGTCGCCGCCGAGCGCGGAATCGCGCCGCGCATGTTCGGAAAGCCCGAATCCATGTTCGAGATGCCGCGCATCTGCACCGCGTGGGGATTGCGCCCTGTGAGCAGGCACGCGCGCGTGGGCGAACACAGCGCGGTGGTGTGGAAGCTCGTGAAGCGCAGGCCGCCCGCCGCGAGCCGGTCGATGTTCGGCGTCTCGATCGTCGAGCCGTAGCAGCCGAAGTGCGAGAAGCCCGCGTCGTCGAGCACGATCACGACCACGTCGGGCGAGCCCTTCGGCAGCGCCAGCGGAGGCCACCACGGTTTGGACTCGGCGACGGTTCGCCCGATCACGCCCTCGAAGTTCTCGCCGGACGGGTGCTTGGTGCTCATGCGATGGGGTCTCCTTCGTCTCGGCCGATTCTATGCCTGCATGCGATAGGATGGGAACATGGACAGCGAGAAGGTTCGCTCGTTCGCGATCGTCGGCTTCGCCTACACAGCGGCGCTCGGCGCCGCGATCGCGACCGCGGCGATGGTCGGCAGCGACTCGCCGGTGCTCGCGGTGTTCGTCGCGGATCTCGTCGCCACGCTGGTGGTGTTCGCGTTCAGTATGCTGCTCGCGAACTCCAGCATGTACGACGCCTACTGGAGCGTCGCGCCGCCGGTGATCGGGCTGTACTGGGCGAGCGCGCCGCCGGCCTCGGAGGCGATGTCCGCGCGGCAGGCGCTGGTGTTGCTGCTCGTGTTCGCGTGGGGCGCTCGGCTCACCTGGAACTGGGCGCGCGGTTGGCCGGGGCTGCATCACGAGGATTGGCGCTACCGCGAGCTGCGCGAGAACTCGAACGCGCCGTACTGGCTCGTGAGCCTGACCGGCATCCACTACTTCCCCACGCTGCAGGTCTTTCTCGCCTGCCTGCCCTTGTACGCCGCGCTCGCGATCGGCACGCGCCCGCTCGGCGCGCTCGATGTGTTTGCCGCGCTGGTCACGGCCGGCGCGATCGCGCTCGAGACGATCGCCGACGAGCAGCTGCGCGCGTTCAACCGCACGAAGCTTCCGGGCGAGATCTGCGCGCGCGGGCTGTGGGCGTGGCTGCGCCACCCGAACTACCTGGGCGAGATCCTGTTCTGGTGGGGGCTGTGGCTGTTCGGCGTGGCGGCTGCGCCCTCGTGGTACTGGAGCGTGATCGGTCCGCTCGCGATCACCGCCATGTTCCTGTTCGCGAGCATTCCCATGCTCGACCGGCGCAACCTGGCGCGTCGACCCGGCTACGCCGAGGTCATGAAGTCCGTCCCCGCGCTGGTGCCGCGCCGACCGCGGCGCTGAGCGCGAGCGACACGAGCGAGCCCGCCAGCGCGAGCCGCATGTCCTTCTGCGACGATCTCGTAGGCGCCCGAGATGCCCAGGATGACCAGCGCCGGAACCGCGTAGCTCCAGCCGCTGCGCAGCCCGAGCACGCGCACGCCCACCTCGCGCAGCGGAAACGTGAGCAGCAAGCCGAAGCCGAAGTGCACGATCCGGTCGAAGTGGTTGCGGGTTTCCCCGAGCTGCCCCTGCAGCCAGAAACAGAACGGCGTGAGTGAGTACGTGTAGTGCGCGGCGTACGCGTGCATGACCAGGAACAGGAAGATCAGCACGTACGACGTGCGCGAGAACTGGAAGCGAGCGTAGGTGAGTGGCAAGACTGGCACGAACGCGATCACCAGCAGGTTTTCGAGCAGCCAGTCGCCGCGGTCGAGCGGTGAAATCGCCGCGATCACCCACACCGCACCGTAGATGAGCGCCAGCCAGCGCACGAGCGGGTCTCGCAGCATTCCGGCCATGATACCCCCGTCGCGCTGGTGTAGGATCCGAAAAGTCCCACCCATGCGGACACGGAGATCCCGATCATGAGCACCCCTCGCGCGCTTCTTCTCGCCTCGCTCGCCGCAATCGCTCTCACGGGTTGTCAGGTGATCTCGGCCAGCATCACCTCGCCGTCGGATTCGATTTCGGGCACGGGCCACGCGATCGGTGGCTCGTCGGATGCGATCTCGGTCTCCTCGGGCAGCCAGGCGGCTTCCGACAAGGCGACCTACGAGCGCGACCTGCGCTCGTACACGTCGACTTTTGTGAAGTCCGGAGCAGAGGCCTCCATGTTCGGTCCCGGAGCGACGCGCATTGCGGCGACTCACGGAATCACGAACTGGGAGTCGAACGCCGACACCGCGGATGCGATCGGCGGAGGTCTCAAAGACGCGAACCAGAACGCCGCACAGGCGCAGGCCTTCTGCACGAGCGTCGGGATCAACTCCGATCTGTGCAACAAAGTCGTCGCCGAAGTGAAGTAGGCCCGGCGATGCGTGCGCGCGCGTGGGCGCTCGCGCTCGCGCTGATTTCGGCATCGACCTCGAGCAACGCCGCGGAGCTCGGCTTCGTGTACGTGCGCGCGAACGTCGGCGGCGCGAGCGGTGGCCACGCCGCTCTCGTCGCCGGCGACAGCGTGTACCACATGCAGAGCGCCGCCGACGGGCTGGTCAAGCTCACTCGCGATAGCTGGCACCATTTCCGCTACATGTACGCGGATCTGCAGAACCGGCCGCTCGAAGTCGCGTACGTGACGCTCGAGCCCGACGCGCGCGAGCGCGTGCTCACCGCCTTCACACAGGTGTACGTCGAGCAGGACGGCGCGCTCGCGCTTCGCGACGAGGCGCGGACGGACGTCGCCTGGCTCGAGGCGTTTCGCGACGGCACTCCGCTGCCGGCGCTGCCCGCCCTCGGCCTGCTCGCGCCCGAGCAAGTGAACGACGCTCACGCCGTGGACCTGCGCGCTCGAGTCGGCGCCGAGCTCGCCGAGCCGATGCGCGCGGCCGAGCGCGCGCTGGCGGCGGCGTCGACGGCGCGCCTGCGCGAACAGCGCGACGCGCTCACGCTCCGCGTCGCGCTGCGCGCGCTCGATGGCGCCTGGGGCATCGATCCACGGGCGCTCGTCTCCACGCCTGCCGAGCTCGATGCGTCGCTCGATGCCGCCGAACGAGCGGGGCTCGAGGCGCGCGCGGACGAGCTCGCGCGAACGATGGCGTCGCTGCTCGAATCGAAGCGCGCCGATCGCGGGCCCGCGCTGCTGCTGACGCAGGCGCGCTACGTGGCGGTGCGCCGATCGCTCGACGAGAATCGCCTGATCGTGCTCGATCCATTCGCAGGCGGGCCGCGCATGGAGGTGCCTGCGCTCGAGATGAGCGCGGGCGCGCACGCCAAGGCGGTCGCGCACGCAGCCAAAGTCGCGCGCAGAGTTCGCGCGCAGGTGCTCGCTCCAGGCCGCGTCGACGAGCCCGGCTACACCGTGCTCGAGGAAGCGGGCGGCATGCTCGAGCGAGTCGCTCGCGCGCGCGACCTCGGCGCGCTGTTCGATCTGGGTCGTCGGCGGCTGCCCGCGCGCGGACGGACGATCGAGGCCAGCGCGCCCGACGGCGATCGCGACGCGGCGCTCGTCGAGGCGAAGCTGCGGCTGGCCTCGGCCGAGAGCGCGCTGCGCGAGCGCTATGCCTACGACCTGTTCCGGCGCAACTGCATCACTGAGCTCGTGCGCGTGACCGACGAAGCGTTCGGATCGGCTGCGCTGACTCGAGCGGCGCTCGGTGGCCGGATCGCGCCCGGCGAGCCGTTCGGCTTCGTGCCGTTCGTGTTCTTCGACGACGTGCGCGGGCGCTTGCGGGTGTCGCGCGTCGAGCACGTGCCTTCGTTCCGCGAGCGCGAGCTCGCGCGGATCGCGCGCGAGGAGCCGGGTCTGTGGCCGCGCGCGCGCGAGTCGAGCCCGCTGCTGGCGACGGCCTACGAGCCGCTGCTGCAGGACAGCGCCTTCCTGCTCTTCACCGACGACGTGTTCTGGCGCCGGCCGCTGTACGGCGCCGCGAACCTGACCTGGGCCTCGGGCTATACCCTGTACGGTGTCGGAGCGGCGCCGTTCGATCGCGGCGCACGGTTTCGCGC
The DNA here is from genome assembly GCA_031396695.1 of Deltaproteobacteria bacterium. Classification (GTDB taxonomy): domain Bacteria; phylum Myxococcota_A; class UBA9160; order SZUA-336; family SZUA-336; genus VGRW01. The sequence goes on along the minus strand of JANNLG010000202.1, from coordinate 50,407 downwards.
GGGTCTGCTCGGCGCGTTCTGGAGCTTGCCGGAGCTCGCGTTCCAGAACGTGCGCAAGGGCTCGTACGAATGGGTCAGTGTGGAGGCAGACTGAGGCCGCTCTCGGGTCCCTGGCCGGGCGCGGGCATACTCGACGTGTCCGGGTACAGCGCGCCCGAGTCGAACAAGAACGCCTCGATCTCGCCGATCCGTTCGCCCGCGTCGCGGTAGCCGATGTCGACCAGCGTGCGCGTGTAGGCGGCGTCGAACAGCAGGTAGCTCATCAGGTCGGCGCTCTGCGCGTCGGGCGTGCCGAGGCCGTCGAGCACGTAGCGCAGCAGCCGCGGCATGCGGTGCGCGAAGCGCTGCGCGACCAGCGCGAGGTCTTCGGACGGTCCGAGCGAGAACGGCACGATCCGGCGCATCGGCTGAGCCGGCGCCGACGAGTAGCCGTTCAAGCCAGCGTTCGCGCCGGTCAGGTCGTTCATGCGCCGCAGGTGATCCAGATCGGTGTCGAGGTGGTCGAGGAAGATCGCGTTCAGGAACACGCCGCAGACCTGCGCGAGCGGCGGGCAGGGCAGGCGCGGCCCGCTCGCGCCCGAGTTCGCGGCGCTGCCGGATTCCTCGGACGCCAGCGTGTCGGCCGCGCGCGACGAGCGCACGCCCACCGCGAACACGTGCGACGCGCCCAACCGGATGGCGGGGGAGAGCGGCGCCACCAGTCGCATGCCCCCGTCGCCGAACCACAGCTCGCCCGCCTGCGAGGCGATCTGCACGGGCGGGAACACGATCGGGATCGCGCCCGACGCGAGAATGTGTCGGTGCCCGATGGTCACCGGCAGCACGACGCGCCGGCTGCCCGTCCAGATCGGGTGGCCCGCGCGGCCCTGCACGAAGATGAACGAGCGTCCGGAGTGGTAGCTGGTCGAGGTGATCGCCACCGCGTAGATGCGCCCGTTCACGATCGAGTCGTAGATGCCCGTCGGCGGGAACACCCCTTCGAGCAGCGACTCGAGCGGGCTCGTGTCGAGCAGGCCCGTCGAGATGGTGTGGCCGAGCAGGCCGCCGAGCGCGAAATCGCGCGCGAGCCCGGCCGCGCCGATCGCGAGCGCCGCGAGGTCGGTGCGAAACACCTGCTCCACGCGCAGCTCAGCCCAGACGCGCGCCACCTCGCTCGCGGCGGTTCCGAAGTCCTCGCTGCGGGCGGCCAGGATCGCCCCGTTGATCGCGCCGGCCGATGCGCCGGTCACGATCTGGAAAGGCGACGGCCGGCCGCGCAGCGCGGGTATCTCGGCGACGCGCTTCAGCACGCCGGCCGGGTAGGCGCCGCGCGCGCCGCCGGCCGTGAGCACGAGTCCCAACATGGATCCCTCGACGAGCAAACGCGATGCCAGCCCTCGGACGGAGCGCTGCGCACCGCGGCGGCGCGGCTGCCGACCCCGCAGGCACTCGCCTGCGCACGGATCGGGCAGCTCGGCCTGACTTCGCTAGAGCTTCGCCGTCGCGCGGATCTCGACCAGCACGCCCGGCATGAAGAGCGCCGCCACCCCGATTGCCGTCCACGCGGGGTAGGGCTCCTTCAGGTAGTCGCCCTTCACCGCGCCGAACAGGTTCAGGTGCTCCATCCCGACGTGGAAGGTGGTGATCTCCACCACGTCGTCGAAGTCCGCGCCCGCGGCCGCGAGCACCTGGCGCAGATTCTCGAACGCCAGCTTGAACTGCTCCTTCGGATCCGACGGCGGCTTGTGGCCGGGGCCGGCCCAGCCGACCTGACCCGAGCAGTACAGCGTCTTGCCGTCGCGCACGGCCGGCGCGAAGTGGAATTGCTCGTAGTAGAACTCGAAGCCCTTGGGGATGATCGTGCGGCGTTTGCTCATGCGTCGAGCATATCACCGCGGCTCGGGCATCCGGCGCACGAGCAGCTCGACGCCGGTCGCGCCGGCTTTCACGGGAACCGAAGCCTCGCTCGCGAACAGCGGTCCCGCGCTCGACACGATGGCGGCTTCGAGCGTGACGCCATTCGCGTTCTCGTCGGGCTCGGGCAAGAGGGAAAGCGCGAACGGAATCGGCACCGACCCTCGCGGCGTGACGAGCGTGCGTGCGAGCAGGCGCTCGCCGCGCCGGAGCCGCACCTCGACGCGCGCGCCCGGCGGCAGCGCCACTCGCTCGAGGTAGGTCACGACGCCGCTCACGTGCTCGACCGGGCTGCGCCGATAGCTGCCCGCAAGAGGGTCCGGCGGATCGCCGCGCAGCGTGAGCGTGTCCTCGTCGTGCGACGCGATCCGCAGCCGGCTCGGGTTCGGCTGCGCGTCGAGATCGGTGTTGGTCGAGATCACGAGCTCGTCGCGCGTCACGTTCCAGGCGATGCCGTTCAATGAGTGGATGCCGAGCAACCCGACGCCGCCGTCTGCGCGCAGGTCGAAGCCCTCGACGCCCGGCCCGCCGTCGCCGCGCTCGCGCACCCAGGCGCCGGAGATCTCGGCCTTCGCGCGCGCGGTCGCGCCGCGATCGACGCGCCGGCACGACGGCAGCGCGATCAGCGCGAGCACGACCAGCGCGGCGACGGCCTTCATCGCGCACAGCTTATACTCGCGCGACGAGTGGGGAGGGGCGAGACGGCGAACCGACGTCAGAGCGCTCGCTCGCTCGTACTCGCAGCGATCGCATTCGCTTCGATCGCGGTCGCCTGCGCGCCGTCGTCACGCGAGCGCGCGACGCGTTTCCCGTCCGCTGGCGACTACGAGCTCGAGCTCGCGCGACCCGAAGGCGAGCGCAGCTTCATCGTGCACTTGCCGCCCGACTTCGCGACGCGCGCACCGCTTCCGCTCCTGTTCGCGTTCCACGGCGGCGGCGGCAACGCACCCGGCTTCCAAAGGTACGCCGGCCTCGACGCGCCCGCCGACGCGCGCGGCTTCGCGGTGGTGTACCCGAACGGCTCCGGGCGCTTCGAGAAGCGACTCCTGACCTGGAATGCGGGCGAGTGCTGCGCGTACGCGCAGCAGCACGACGTCGACGACGTGGGCTTCGCGCTCGCGATCCTGGCCGACCTGGCGCGCGACCTGCCGCTCGACCGCACGCGCGTGTACGCGACCGGCCATTCGAACGGCGGGATGATGTCGTACCGGCTGGCGGCCGAAGCGGCGACGCGGATCGCGGCGATCGTGCCGGTCGCGGGCGCCGACATGACCACGAGCTTCGCGCCGGCCGCGCCCGTGTCCGTCCTGCACGTGCACAGCGTCGACGATCCGCGCGCGCTCTACGCGGGCGGGCTCGGGCCGGCGAATCCGTGGAGCGGCACGCGCATCGAGCACCGCGCGGTCGAAGCCGGGCTCGCGCGCTGGCGCACGCGCGACGGCTGCACCGGCCCGGCCCGCGAGACCGATTCGCGAAGCGTCGACCGACACACCGCGGTGTTGATCGACTGGGCGCCGTGCGAGTCCGGCTTCGATGTCGCGCATTGGAAGCTCACCGGCGCGGGCCACGGCTGGCCCGGTGGCGGCTCGATCCTGCCCGAGCGGATCGTGGGCCCGAACACCGAGGTGCTCGAAGTCGCGGAAGAGATCTTCCGCTTCGTCGCGAAGTACGCGCGCCCGGACGCGCCGTCGCTGGGGCTACGGTAGCGCCGCCGTGCAGGTCTGTTGCAGCGCGGGCGACAGCCCGCCGACCGCGCGCCGCAGCACCGTCAGCGTCCGGATCGTGCACTCGGTCGGTCCGCCGATCACGCTGCAGAAGGCCAGCTGCGCGGCCGGGAGCACGCTGCTCTGCGCGAGGTGCTGGCGCAGCGCGGTGACGTCGGCGGCGTCGATCACGCCACCGGCGTTGAGCCGCCCGCACTGACAAGCGTCACCGATCCCGTCCGGCGTCGTGCTGTTCACGCGCCCGCCATCCGCCTGATCGGCGTTCGCCTTGTAGTCGCACGAGTCGCACGGCGAGAGGAAGCCGTCGCCGTCGGGGTCGGGCACCGGAGGTGAGCCGTTCAGGTTGAAGACGAGCTGTCCGGGCGACGAAGGCACGTTGTCCACGCCGTCGAACTGGAACGTGCAGCAGTCCCAGCCGGGACCTGGGGCGGCGGTGTAGGTGACCCCGGGGAAATCCGTGGTCGGCGGGTTGGGGTTGAACTGGCAGGTGCCGAAGTTCGTGCCCCCCGTGCCCGCATACAGGAAGCGGTAGTTCCGCGACTCCTCGATGAAGGGGATCGCATCGGGAGTCGATGCGGTTCCGCCCACCGGCGTACCTACGCTCTGGTACGAGGTCTGCCCGCCGACGGGCGGCTCGGTCGCCGCCTCGATCCGGTACGAGTACGTACCGGCAACGCCAGAGCTCTCGAAATGCACCGGGCAGATCGCGCCCGCGCGGTCGGCCTGCTCGATGTACACGTCGAACACGCGCGCGGCGAGGAAGCCGAGCCCGTCGTTCACGTCGTTGAAGCCGAATTCGAACGGGTGCTTGATCCCACCCGTACACTCGTTCGCGTCGATCGAAGCGCTGACCGTGAGCCCGGGCGTGTTCGAATAGGCCTGCGCGTAGAGCAGCGGGCGGCTCGGGAACGCGGCGAGGGGAATGTTCGAGACGGTGAACGTGTTCGTGCCGGCGCCGGCGGCGTGAGTGCCGCAGATCGGCGCGTTCGGCCCGGGCCCGCAGGGACCGCACACGTTGCCGCGGCCATCGCTGTTCGAGTCGAGCTGGTCCGCGTTCGCGTGGTACGCGCAGTTGTCGCAGCGGTCGCCGACCCCGTCCTCGTCGGTGTCGCGCTGGTCGGTGTTCGCGAGAGCAGGGCAGTTGTCCTGCTCGTTGCACCAGCCGTCGGTGTCGGAATCGCAGCTGGTCGGCGTCGCGAGAAAGATACCGGCTGTGGTGTCATCCAGCCTCGCGGCGAACGCGATCTGACCCCGGTCGTTCATGTCGGGCTCGCCGAAGCCGAGTACGTACACCGTCGAGCCGGCGAGCGCGGAGCCGTTCGAGATCAAGGTGTGCGACGAGATGGGATTCGCGGCGATCGAGCGCACGCGGATGGAGGTGAACTGGTCGCACAAGAACAGGCCCTGCGCGGTGAAGGCGCGCACGTCGCACAGCAGGTCGCCGGCGGATACCGGCGCACTGGCGCCCTTCACGAACGTGCCGGTCGGACTGCCGCCGAAATGCTGGAAGCCGACGTCGCCGGCCGGCGTGATTCCGAACGGCTGGTTGGTGCCCGGATTCGCCGGCGCAAAGCTCGACGCGTTGACGAACACCGGGAACGGAGCCGCGGTTCCACGGTGGATCACGCTGTCGGAGAAGGAGATCGAGCACTCGAACGCGATCGTCCCGCTGTCGTTGATCTTCGGATGCAACAGCGTGTCGCACGTCGCGATCGTCGTGCTGACACCGTTCTGCCAGCGCTTCAGGTTCTGGTTCGCGCCGTCGTTCTCCACGTAGAGCACGGTGCCGGAGGCGTTCATCACCGGGTCGTCGACCAGGAAGCCAGACGCCGTGCTCGGCCATGACGCGATCAGCGCCTTGTTCGAGAGCAGTATCCCGGAAAAGCGCGGATCCTCGAAGTCGAACTGGACCCAGGACAGGACCGTGCCGTCGTCGTTGAACTCGCGCGGCCGGAACTCCGCGATCTGCCCCACGCCGGTGCCGGAACTCGCGATGACGCGCTTGACTCCACGCTTCACCGTGTAGAGCGAGTCGCTGCCCCACTCTCCTTCCGATACGGCGATGTCGCCGTTCTCGGCCAGCACGATCTCGGTCGTGTCCGGGAAAGACAGCCCCGTGAACGTGGCGCCGTTGTAGTCCCAGATCCGCACGAACGTGTAGGTCGGCACCACGGCCGAGGCGGGCGACGCCAGGGACAGCACCAGGATTGTCACAGCGGTGAGCCGGATCGCGTTGGTCATGGCTCGATTCTCAGTCCTCGCCAGACGAGCGGCTGTGGGATTTTGCACTGTCCCGAGCATAGAATGCACGGGTGAAAAGGCCGGGAAGCGTGGTCGCGCTCGCCCTGGTCGGGGCCTTGGCGGGCCCCGCGGCGTCAGAGGTCACGACCGACGGTAGCCTGGTTCCGGCTGGGCCGGTCGGCGGCGGGGTCATCGGCTCGACCGCGGTCGACTACCTGATCGCGCCCGAACATGGCGCACTTCGGGGTCCCAACCTCTTCTTCAGCTTCGCGGAATTCTCGATCGAGCCCGAGCGCATCGCGGCGTTCACTGGCCCGCCCGAGGTGCAGAACGTGCTGGCCCGGGTGACGGGCGCGAACGAGTCGCGCATCGACGGGACGCTCGGCTCGACGATCACCGGCGCGGATCTCTGGCTGGTGAACCCCAACGGTGTAGTGTTCGGTGCGGGCGCGCAGCTCGCGCTGCGCGGCGCGTTTCACGTCTCGAGCGGCAGCTTCGTGCGCCTGGCCGACGGCTCGATCTACTCCTCGGCGGACCCGGACGCGGGCGGCTTGAGCGTTGCGGCTCCCGAGGCGTTCGGCTTTCTCGGTGGCGAGACCGGCGGCATCGACGTCGACGTGACCGGCCGCGCGCTGACGTCGCGGCCGTTCGAGCGCTTTTCGCTGGTCGGGGGCGACATCTCGATTCACGCCGGCGAGAACGGCGAGACGGGCACCCTGCGCGCGCCCAACGGCCGGGTCGATCTGGTGGCCGTCGCGAGCGACGGCTCGGCCCCGGTCGAGGTCGGCTTGTACTCCGGCGGTGTCGATCGGCTCCAGATTTCGGGCCCGTGGGTCGGGCGCTCCGTGCGGGTCGACCGCAGCGCGATCGTCTCGTCGAGCGGGGTGTCGCCCGAGGGCTTCCCGCAGTATCCCGGCGCGGGCGACATCGCCGTCTTCGCCGGCTCGCTCACCGTCGAGGATGCGGAGCTGCGCAGCCTTACGGGCGGCTCGGGGCGCGGCGGCGACATGTCCATCGAGCTGTCCGGTGATCTCGAGCTGCGCGGAACGAGCACGCAGCTGACCGGGCTCACGGCCGGCTCGGGCGTCGCGGGACTGGGCGGCGATGTCGCGCTCGACGGCGACGGCGGCGACGTGACGATCCGCGCGCGCAACGTCGCGCTGCTCGACGGCGCGCGCATCTCGACCACGAGCTTGCTGCTCGGGGATGCCGGCAACGTCGACGTCGACGTCTCTGGCACGGTGCGGATCGCGGGCCGGGACCCTGCCGGCGCGCCGTCCGGGATCTTCTCCAGCACGAAGGTCGCGGGCGCCGGCGGGGGCATCGCGATCGCGGCGGAAAGCCTCGAGCTCGAGCGCGGCGGCGTGGTCGTGACCGAGACGCGCGGCTCCGGCGTGGGCGGTCGAATCGACGTCGACATCGCAACGCTCTCGCTCGGTGGCGGTGCGAGGATCGACTCCTCCACGCGCAGCTTCTCGGACCCGCCCGCGGCGGGCGGCACGATCGAGATCGACGCCTCGAAGTCCGTGCTGCTCTCCGGACGCACGAGCGCGCTGGACTTCTCCGGCATCACGGCGATCGCGCAGGGCGCGACCGACAGCTTGCCGGAGAGCACGGCGCGCGCGGGCGACGTCACCGTGCGCACGCCGCGGCTCACGCTGCGCGACGGCGCCGAGATCAGCACGGCAGCCGAGGGCGCGGGCGACGGCGGCAGCATCGCGCTCTACACCGACACGCTCACGCTCGACGGCGGGATCGTCAGCGCATCGGCGAAGAGCGGCACCGGCGGTAGCATCGTGATCGAGTCGACGGGCAGCGTGTCGCTCTACGGCGGCAGCCTGATCAGCGCGCGCGCGCTCGGCGCGGGCGACGCGGGTCGGATCGAGATCGACGCCGGCCGCCAGCTCACGCTCTCGAACGCCGCGATCACGACCGAGTCGGCGCTCTCGGACGGCGGCGAGATCGATCTGCGCGCGACCAAGCTGATCTCGCTGTATCGCGCCGACGTCACCACCAGCGTCGGCGGCGGCCGTGGCGGCGACATCGACGTCGACCCCAAGAACATGGTGATGAACCAGAGCCGGATCATCGCGCGCGCGGGAGCCGGCACCGGCGGGAACATCAGGATCGTCGCGGGCAGGCTGGTGAGTGACTTCTCGAGCAGCGTCGACGCATCGGCCGAATCGGGCATCGACGGCACGGTCGAGATCGCGTCGCCGGTGGTCGATCTGAACGAGCAGCTCGAGGCGTTGCCGAGCGACTACGCCGACACGGCCGGCCTGCTGCGCAGCTCCTGCGCAGCGCGCGCGGGCGCGGGCCCGGGCAGCTTCGTGGTGCGCAGCGGCGCGAAAGCGAGCGCGCCGCCCGATGCGCCACTCGACGCGGGTGGCGGGACCGAACCGCTCGAAGCGGACTGCCCCGTGCCGCGCAACTAGACGCCCGCCAGCACCTCGTCGAAGCCGCGCTTCAAGCATGCGAGCAAGAGCTCCGGATCCGGCACCGACGCGGGGTCGCTCGCGATGCCCAGGATCGAGCGATCCGTGTAGCTGAACAGGGTGACGTTCAGCGCCGAGCCGCTGAGCGGGCCGAACGGAAACACGGACTCGAGCTTGGCGCCCGACAGGTACACGTCGAAGCGCGGGCCCGGCACGTTGCTGGTGACGAAGTCGATGCCCTTCAGCATCGAGCCGAACAGAGACGTCGTCACCGACGTGGGCAGCCGGTTCAGCACGCCGGAGATGTCGGCCATCATCGCGATCGCCGGCTCGGCGCGCTGGCCCGCGACCAGCTCGCGGATCGCCGCCATGCGCGCGCGCGGGTCGGTGATGCCGACCGGCACGGCGAAGCGCGCGGGCGCGAACTGATTGCCGGCCACCTTCGCGTTCTCGCCCTCGCGCACGTTGATCGGCATGGTCATGCGCAGGCTCGCGACGGGCGCGCCGTGCGCTTCGTGGTACATGCGCAGTCCTCCGGCGACTCCGGCGACGAATGCGTCGTTCAGCTTTCCGTCGACGAGCTTGGCGGCTGCGCGCAGCTTCTCGGTGGAGAGCTCGAGCGTGTCGAGGTGCAGACTCAAGCTGCGCCCGCGCATGATCGGCGAGAGCGGCTCCGAGACGGGCTTCAGCATGCGTCCGATCGACGCGGCCGCTTCCGCGGTCTCGCGCGCCAGCGCGCCGGGGTCGCGCATCAGGCCGAGCAGGTTCGCGCGCGCCGCGCGCACCGAACGCTGCATGCGGCCGAGCTGGCGCCGCCACTCGTGGCCGAGCGCGTCGACGAAGCGCTCGCCTTGCGTCATCGGCGCGGTCTCCGGCAGCGGCGGCAGCGGACCGCGATCGCGACCCGGCTCGGGCTTGCGCTCGACCATGGCCTCGGTCATGCGCACCAGACCCACGCCGTCCGACAGCGAGTGGTGTAGCTTCATCAGCACCGCCGCGCGGCCCTGCGCCATGTCCTCGAGCACGAACAGCTCCCAGAGCGGGCGCGCGCGGTCGAAGCCGGACATCACCACCGGCGCGGTGAAGTCGAGCACGTCGCGCAGCTCGCCCCTGACATCGGACCGCGGGCCGATGTCCCGCGATCGCGGCGCGCGCAGCCAGCGCAGGTGGTAGCGCAGGTTGAAATCGGGATCGGTCTCCCAGCGCGGCGGCGCGATCGACGCGGGGTTCGAAACCACGTGCTGGCGCAAGCGCGGGATCGTGCGCGTGGCGCGCTCGATCTTCTCTTCGAAGCGCGCGCGGTCGGGCGCGCGGTCGAGCAGCCAGACCACTGCGATCGTCGAGCGCAATAGCGGGTCTTTCTCGATGTTCCACATGAGCGCGTCGTTGTCGCTCATGCGGTCCTCGAAGCGGATCGCTTCGGCCATGCGGGACCTCTCGGCCGGGGGGGCCGAGCGCGAGTCTACCGCGACGGCGCGATCCGCGAGGAGATGAAGCGGTAGCCGAGCAGCGCCGCGAAGAACACCGCGATCAGGATCAAGCCGTTGCGCAGCAGTCGGTCGGCGAGCTGCGCGCCCGGGCCGTTCTCGAGCGCCTTCACGTCCGCGAATGCGGCGCGCAGCTCCTCGGCGGTGGTGCGGATCGCGATCGCCGTCCTTTCGTAGTCCGTGATGTCGAACGGCTTGGGCGGCGGAGTTCCCGGCGGAAGCGGCGCATTCGGCGCGTTGAAATCGGTCAGCACCGCGGCCCAGGCGGCACCGGCCTGGTTGAACTGCTCGGAGGCCTTCGCGATGCCGTCGATCATGGGCACGAACCGATCGGCCGTGGTGCCGGTGTCCGAGATCGCCGCGCGGTACTCCGCGAGCAGCGCCCGGAGCGTCGCGCTGCGGGACTCGAGCTCCGCGGAGATCGCGACGATCGTCTGGCGCATGTCCTCGGGCGCGTTCTCCGCGACGACCGAGAGTCGATTCGCGCTCTGGGCCACCGTGTCGAACGAGCGGAGCGACTGCTCGAGCACGCCGCCCTGCTCCTGCAGGTCGTACGACAAGAGCTCCATCTGCCAGCGCATGCGCTGCGGCAGCTGGTCGACGAGCTCGGTGAACTGCGCCGCGGTCGCGTTGAACTCGCGGATCGCCTGCGCGCCAGTCTCGACGCCCGCGATCGCGCGGAACGGCGCCATCGGGATGCTGATGATGTCGTCGAAGGCGCCTCGCCCCTCTGCCCGCTGCAGGCCGACCTGAATGTTCTCGCGCAGGAACTCACCGCGAATCGGGTGCTCCTTCGCGAGATCGATCACCTCGGCATGCAGCTCGTCGAGCTTTTCCTGAGTAAGGAACCGGAGGCCCCCGCTGAGCGCGGAAGCCTCGATCTCCTTCGACGTCTCGAGCGCGATCTCCTGCTTCGCGCCGAACAGCGTGCTCCCCGCACCGTCCTCGAAGTACTGCCGTTGCGCCACCGCGACGGTGAGCATCTCGACGTAGCCGATGCGCGGGTTGGGATCGTTCGCGGCGAGCTGCGCCATCGGCGGCATGCGGATGCGCCAGAGCAGCGAGAGCCGCCGCACTCGCGCCTCGGTGGTCGAGGCCGAGATCCGGTCGGCGGCATCCGTGACGAGGATTCCGAACGCGGAGCTGAACTCGAGCAGGCCCTGCCGCAGCTCGTCGAGCGTCACTGCGGAGTCACCCCCGCGACCGAGGGACGTCACTTGCCTGCCGACGTTGCTCAGGGTGGCGCACGAGACCGTCGAGAGCAGGGCGAGAAGGAGGACCAGCTTGCGCATGAGTTCGGCCGGAGCTCAGCCCCGCTGCGCCCACAGCGAGCGCATCGCCCGCGAATGCCTCATGCCGTAGAGCTTGATCATCCGTGGGGACCTCCGAGGCGAGAACGGGGCGTCAGCATACCGGGTCGCGGCGCGCGCCGTACGGATCGGACGGGTCGCGCGAACCGTTCACGGCCCTCGTGCGGCGCTGCAGACCTGCGCGATTCCCGGCAGAAGCGGCTCGGACTCGAGCGCGCGCTGGATGACCGAGACGTCCAGGATCTCGCACGGGCCCGCGCTGCCGATCACGGAGCACTTGGCGACACCGGCAGATGTCAGCGGGAGGCCGTCGGGATCCGCGAGGCTGTCGCGGTACGCGACCACGTCCGCGGAGTCGACGCTGCCGTCATCGTCGACGTCGCCGCACTGACAGGCGTCGCCGATTCCGTCCGCCGGCCCGCCCGACACGCCGCCGACATCGCTCTGCGTGGGGTTCGCGGTGACGGGGCAGTTGTCGGCGCCATCCTGCGCCGCGTCGCCGTCCGTGTCGGCCAGGATCGGGCTCGTGCCGTAGACGTTCACTTCGACGCCGTCGCCGAGTCCGTCGCCGTCCGTGTCGACGAGGTTCGGATTCGTGCCGTGCGTGTTCACTTCGGCGCCGTCGAGCAGTCCGTCGCCGTCGCTGTCGGCCAGGGCCGGGTTGGTGCCGGCGGACTGCTCCTGCAGGTTCGTGAGACCGTCGGAGTCGGGGTCCAGACCTTCCTCACCCGCGACGAGCGGATCGAATCCGTTCGCGACTTCAAAGCCGTCGAGCAGACCGTCAGCGTCCGTGTCGACCAGCGTCGGGCTCGTGCCGTACGTGTTCACCTCGGCACCGTCGCCGAGTCCGTCGCCGTCGGTGTCGGGAACACTCGGGTTCGTGCCGGCCGTCTGCTCCTGCAGATTGGTGAGTCCGTCGCCGTCGGGGTCCAGGGCTTGGTCGCCCGCGGCGAGCGGATCGAATCCGTTGGTCACCTCGAAGCCGTCGAGAAGCCCGTCGTCGTCCGTGTCGGCGTCGAGCGGATCGGCTGCGTTCCGCTGCGGGTACCAGGCGATCCGGTCGTCGAAGAACGACGCAGTGAGGGCGTCGGCGTCGCCGTCGCCATCCACGTCCGCCGCGACTACTGATAGTGGGAGGCTGACGGCGCTCGAGATCGAGTGCTCGGTCCATGCGTCGACCGCGGGCGTTCCGTCATTCTCGTACCAGACGACCTCGTTGACGGACTCCAGCGTCGCGAGCACGTCGGAGTCACCGTCGCCGTCCACGTCGGCCGCGAAGGCCGAGCTGACGGTGCCGGTAGCAGTCGAGATCGCGTGCACGGCCCACGAGCCGGTGCCCGGAGTACCGTCATTCTCGTACCACGCGATGACGTTGCTCACCGATCGCGCGAGCACGTCCGTGTCGCCGTCGCCGTCGAAGTCCGCCGATGAAACCCAGCGCGGATTCCCCGCGACCGGCGTCAGCTCGTGCTCCAGCCAGGCGCCGACCGCCGGCGTCCCGTCGTTCGTGTGCCAGGAGACGTAGTCGAAGTACGACGCGTTGAGCACGTCGGAGTCACCGTCGCCGTCCACGTCCGCGGCTGCGAGCGCGACCGCGCCGGTGTCGATCACGTGCGCGGTCCAGGCGTCCACCGCCGGCGTGCCGTCGTTCTCGTACCACGCGAACGTGGCCACGAAGAGTGACCCGGAGAGCACGTCCAGGTCGCCGTCGCCGTCGAAATCCGCGGCGAGCACGGAGCTGGCGCCGTCGGCCGCGCTCGAGATCACGTACTCGGTCCAGGCGCCCGAAGCCGGGGTCCCGTCGTTCTCGTACCAGGCGATCTTGTCGTCGAGGAACGAGGCCGACAGCACGTCCGTGTCGCCGTCGCCGTCCACGTCTGCCGCGAAGACCGACCGCGGGCCGTCGGCGGCGGTCGAGATCGTGCGCTCCGGCCAGGCGCCCGCCAAGGGCGTGCCGTCGTTCTCGTACCACGCGATCGTGTCGTCGAGGTACGACGCGCTGAGCACGTCCGAGTCCCCGTCGCCGTCCAGGTCGGCCGCGAACACCACGCGTGCGCCGTCGGCGCCGGTCGAGATGGTGCTCTGCGCGGCGAAGACTCCCGTTCCGATCTCGAGACCGTCGAGCAGACCATCGCCGTCGCTGTCGGAGTCGCTCGGGTCGGTGCCGATCGAGAGCTCCACGCCATCTGCGAGCCCGTCCGCGTCCGTGTCGGCGCTCGGTGAACTCGCGAAGAACGCGTCGAAGCCAGAGCTCGAATCCTGGTTCTGGAGCTCGCCGGTGTCGGCGACCAGCACGCCCGTGAAGCCCGCGGCGGGAATCGGCGCCTGCGAGTCACTGTACCGGACGGTCGCGATCGGATTCGCGAGATCGCTGGCCGCGTACAGCGCGCCGGTCAGCAGCGCCGGGCCCGTACCCGTGACGCTGAGTACCAGTCGGTAGCTCGTGCTCGCGCTCAGAGTGACCGGACGGGTGGCGAGGATCGTCGCGATCGGCTCGTCGAGCTGCAGCAGCGCGATCGCGCCGGGTGAACGGATCACCAGCGCGTAGCCGTTTTGAGCCGGCGCCGTGCTGGACGTCGCGCGGGCTACGATTCCGTACGCGTGATCCGCGATGTCGTCGAAGGCGACCAGATCGGCGGCGACCACCACGTCGCCGAAACTCGCATCCTCGCGCAGGCTCCGCGCGCGCGCGGGCTCGAGGGCGTTCTCCGTGGCGCTGACGCTGACGAGGTACGAAAGCGACGCTGCGTCGAAAGTCGCGCCGAGCGTCGGATCGAAGTGTGACCACGGGGGCGAGCTGTCGTCCCCATCGCCGAAGTCGTCGCTGACGCTGGCGTCGGCCACGCGCCCGGTGGCCACGGATACGACCACGCAGGCGAATCGCAGCAGGGATGACGTACGAACGAACGGCGGCATTTGCTGGATCTGACCTGTCTGTTCGAGGGGTAGGATGTTCGAGGGGTAGGAGTCGCGACCTCGGAACGGCTCCACGCACCAGGCTCGCCCAGGTCCGACTCATTGTCTGCACCTGGAGTGGTTTGCGTCAACGAATTGGTGGCTCCGGACCGGCCCGAGGCGCCGCGGTTGCCGTAGCATGGGCCCCGTGAAGCACGCCGGACCCGAGGCGCTCGACCAGCTCGAGAGCTTGCTCGTGAAGCTGCGCGGCCACGCGACGCTCGTGGAGAAGAAGCGCGGCTCCTTCTACCGCAAGCGCGCTAGCTTCCTGCACTTCCACGAAGACCCCGCGGGGCTGTTCGCGGACGTGAAGCTGCGGGGCGTGGACTTCGAGCGCTTTCGCGTGAGCACGGCCGCGGAACGGGCGGCGCTCCTGCGCACGGTCGCGGCCGCGCTCGCGGCGGCTAGCCCCGAAGCACCTCGATCTGCGCGGAGTCGAGATACTCGTCGAGGCGCGTGATCCGGCCGTTCACCACCGTGCACAGGATGCACGCGGGAACTTCGAGCGGCTTGCCGTTCGGGGCGTTGCCGCGCAGCACGTGCTGCTGCACGAAGCCGGACGGCGTCACGTGTCGGCGGATTTCTTCGTAGCGCAGCCCCGCGATGTTCTTCGTGACCCAGCCGAGTACCGCCAGGTTCTGCTCGACGTTCTGCGTGGCCTGGTCGTTGTTGTGCCAGATCAGCGCGTCGGGCGCGTAGATCGCGCGCACCGTCTCGAGATCGCCCTTGGGAATGGCGTTGAAGAAGCGATCAGCCAGCTCCAGGATTTCGCGTTCGCTCATGCGCGCAGCCTACCCGCGGCCGTTCTGATTGTCGCGGGGGCTCTGTGTCATGCTGAGCGAAGATCAGAAGAGAGGGGGAATCCAAATGCGTGCAGTGCTTCTCGCGTTCGTGATCGCAGCGTTCGCGAACACAACGTTTGCCGACGACGCCTGGTATCCATCGAAGTACGGCAAGGACGACACGCTCGGCGCGGTGAACAACCTGTCGCCCGCGGGGGTGCTCGAGGCGGCCAAGCTGATCAAGACGGGCAAGACCTACTCGCTCGGAATCACGACCGGTCCGGACACGCCCTCGTATGGCACCCGCAACTCGCAGATCTTCACCATGGCGAGCGTGACCGGCGAGGCGATGGGCTCCAACAAGACCACCGGCACGGATGACTTCCTCGCGACCTGGACGGGCACCGGCAGCCAGCTCGACGGTCTCGGCCACCTGGGCATCGACTTCGTCTACTACAACGGGAACAAGGAGAGCGACTTCCTGCGGCCGAACGGCCTGCTGAAGCTCTCCACCGACAAGATCCCGCCGATCGTCACGCGCGGCGTGCTGCTCGACATCGTCGGACTGAAGGGCAAGAACCTCGAGCCGGGCTACGCGATCAACAAGGCGGACATCGAGGCTGCGGTCGCCAAGCAGGGCACGCCGATCCGCAAGGGCGACGTCGTGCTGCTCCACACCGGCTGGATGCCGATGGCCGAGAAGGACAAGAAGAAGTTCCTCGAGACCGAGCCCGGACTCGGCAAGGAAGGCGCGACCTACCTCGCGTCGCTCGGCGTGGTCGCCGTCGGCGCGGACCAGTGGGCCGTCGAGGTGATCCCGTTCGAGGTCAAGGACGAGGCCTTTCCGGTGCACCAGATCCTGCTCCCGAAGAACGGCATCCACATCCTCGAGAACATGAACGTCGCACCGCTCGCCGCGGACAAGGCCTACGAGTTCATGTTCGTGCTCGGTCAGCCCAAGTTCAAAGGCGCGGTGCAGGCGAACATCAATCCGATCGCGATTCGGTGAGGGACATGGAAGAGGTTCGCTACGAGTCGCCGACCACGATCGCGCGCGCGGCGCAGCTGTTGGCCGAGCCGGGCGCGCGCGTGCTGGCCGGCGGCACCGATCTGATCGTGCAGATGCGCACCGGTCGTAAGACGCCGAGCGTGTTCGTCGACGTGAAGCGCATTCCCGAGCTCGCCGGCATTCGCCTGGACGCGAAGGCCCTCTGGCTCGGCGCGGCCGTGCCCGCGGCGCTGGTGGTCGAGAACGCCGAGGTCAACAGACTGTTCCCGGGACTGGTCGAGGCCGTGGACCTGATCGGCTCGACGCAGATCCAGGGCCGCGCGTCGGTGGGCGGCAACCTCTGCAATTCCTCGCCGGCCGCGGACACGGTGCCGGCGCTGATCGCGATCGGCGCGGTCTGCCTGATCGCGGGACCGAAGGGCGAGCGGCGCGTGCCGGTCGAGAGCTTCAACAGCGCGCCGGGAAAGAACGTGCTCGCGGCGGGGGAGCTGCTGGTCGGCTTCGAGATCCCGCGGCCGGCCGCGCGCACGGCCGACGCGTACCTGCGCTTCATTCCGCGCACCGAGATGGACATCGCCGTGGTCGGCGCCGGCGTGTCGGTCACGCTCGACGCGAGCGGCGTCTGTACACACGCGCGTGTCGCGCTGGGCGCGGTGGCGCCGACCGCGATTCTGGTTCCCGCGGCGGTAGCGGCGCTGGTCGGCTCGCGCGGGGAAGAGGCCGCGCTGGCGCGCGCGGCGGCCGCTTCGAGCGAAGCCGCCCGCCCGATCGACGACAAGCGCGGCACGATCGTGTACCGCCGCAAGGTTTCCGGCGTGCTCACCAAGCGCGCCGCCGCCGCCGCCTTCGAGCGCGCGAGAGGAGCTCGAAGGGGATGAAGATCCACGTGCACACGCGAGTGAACGGCGAGGCGACGGAGTTCCTGTGCGCGCCCGACCGCAGCCTGCTCGAGATCCTGCGCGACGAGCTTCAGCTCACCGGCACCAAGGAAGGCTGCTCGACGGGCGACTGCGGCGCGTGCTCGGTCATGCTCGACGGGCGGCTGGTCTGCTCGTGTCTGGTGCTCGCGCCCGAAGTCGAGGGCCGCAGCATCGAGACGATCGAGGGCGTGGCCAAGGGCGACCAGATCCACGTGCTGCAGCGCAAGTTCCTCGAGCACGCGGCGCTGCAGTGCGGCATCTGCACGCCCGGCTTCATCATCGCCGCCAAGGCGCTGCTCGAGCGCAATCCGGACCCGAGCGAGGAAGAGACGCGCTACTGGCTGGCGGGCAACCTGTGCCGCTGCACCGGCTACGACAAGATCATCCACGCCGTGCTCGACGCGGCGGCCGATCTTCGGGGAGAGACGCGATGAGCGACAAGCCGAAAGGCGACCAGCCTGCAAGCGACCGGAAGTGGAAGTACATCGGCACGCGGCCGATCCGCCACGACGGCCTCGACAAGGTGACGGGTCGCGCGCAGTTCGGCGCGGACTACGCGCTGCCGGGCATGCTCTGGGGCAAGGTGCTGCGCAGCCCGCACGCGCACGCGCGCATCCGCGGCATCGACGTGTCGGCCGCGCTCGCGCTCGACGGCGTGAAGGCCGTGATCACCGGCCGCGATTTTCCGGACGTCGCGTCGGAGGCGGCCGAGGGCGGCGAGGGCGCGAACGACTTCGGCGATCTCGCCATGAACGTGATCGCGCGCGAGAAGGCGCTGTACCACGGCCACGCGGTCGCGGCGGTCGCGGCGACGACCGCGAAGATCGCGGAAGAGGCGTGCAAGCGCATCGTCGTCGATTACGAGGTCTTGAAGCCGGTGCTCTCGCTCGACGCCGCGCTCGCCGCGAACGCGCCGATCCTGCACGAGTCCGCGCGCGCGACCGGGCACGAGCCGCTGCCGAAAGGGCCGTCGAACGTCGCGTCGCGGCGCGAAATGGGCCGAGGCGACATCGCGAAGGGCTTCTCCGACGCCGACGTCGTGGTAGAGCGCGAGTTCCGCACGCCGATGGTGCACCAGGGCTACATCGAGCCGCACGCGGTGCTCGCGCGTACCGGTCAGGACGGCCGCTCGGTGGTGTGGTGCTGCACGCAGGGCGCGTTCATGGTGCGCGCGTACAGCGCCAAGGTGCTCGGTCTCTCGACCGACATGATCAAGGTCATCCCCACCGAGATCGGCGGCGGCTTCGGCGGCAAGACCACGGTCTACGGCGAGCCGCTCGCGATCCTGCTCTCGCGCAAGGCCGGACGCCCGGTGAAGTTCGTGATGTCGCGCGAGGAGGTGTTCCGCGCCTCGGGACCGACCTCGGGTACACACATCCGTGTGAAGATGGGCGCCACGCGCGACGGCAAGCTGACCGCCGCCGAGGCGGTGCTCTACTACGAAGCCGGCGCCTTCAAGGGCTCGCCGGTCGGCGCCGCGATGATGACCGTGTTCGCGCCCTACAAGCTCGCGAACGTGCGCATCGAGGGCTGGGACGTCGTGCTGAACAAGCCCAAGGTCGCGGCCTACCGTGCGCCCGGCGCGCCGATGGCCGCGCTGGTGGTCGAGACCGTGATGGACGAGCTGGCCGAGAAGCTCGGGCTCGATCCGATCGACCTCCGGCTCGAGAACGCGGTGCACGAGGGCGTGCAGGCGACCTATGGTCCGAAGTTCCGTGCGATCGGCTTCGTCGAGACGCTGCGCGCGGCGAAGAGCCACCCGCACTACAAGGCGCCGCTCGGCGTGAATCAGGGACGCGGCGTGGCCTGCGGCTTCTGGTTCAACGCGGGCATGTCTTCGTCCGCGAACGTGTCGATCAACGAGGACGGCTCGGCGGTCGTCGTCACCGGCAATCCCGACATCGGCGGCTCGCGCGCGTCGCTCGCGTTGATGGCGGCCGAGGAGCTCGGCATCCCGGTCGAGAACGTGCGCCCGGTCGTCGCCGACACCGAAGCGATCGGCTACACGGACCTGACCGGCGGCAGCCGCGTCACCTTCGCGACCGGCATGGCGGTGATCGAGGCCGCGCGCGACGTGGTGCGGCAGCTGCGCGCGCGCGCCGCGCAGATCTGGAGCGTCGAGCTCGACGCGGTGGCGTGGGAGGACGGACGCGCGCTGCTGCTCAGCGAGGCGCCGGGCGTGCACGAGCCGCTCTCGCTCGCGCAGCTCGCCGGCCGCGCCGCGCAGACCGGCGGTCCGCTGGTCGGACGCGCGGCGCTGAACGCACGCGGCGCGGGCCCCGGCTTCGCGACACATCTCTGTGACGTCGAAGTCGACCGCGAGACCGGCGCGGTCACCGTGCTGCGCTACACCGCGGTGCAGGACGCCGGCAAGGCGATCCACCCGAGCTACGTCGAGGGCCAGTACCAGGGCGGGGTCGCGCAGGGCATCGGCTGGGCGCTGAACGAGGAGTACATCTTCGACGAGAACGGCGCGATGGAGAACGCGGGCTTCCTCGACTACCGCATGCCGGTCGCGAGCGACCTGCCGATGATCGACACCGTGATCGTCGAGGTGCCGAACCCGATGCACCCCTACGGCGTGCGCGGCGTCGGCGAAACGCCGATCGTGCCGCCGCTCGCAGCCGTCGCGAACGCCGTGCAGCGCGCCGCGCGCGTGAAGCTCTCGGAGCTGCCGATCTCGCCGCCCCGCCTGCTCGAGGCCATCGACCGCGCGGTCTAGCCGTGGCTCGAGTCTTCTTCTCGTCCGGTCTGCGCCGCCTGGTCGGAGGCGCCGAATCGGTCGAGATCGACGCGCGCGACGTGCGCGAGCTGCTGCGCGCGCTCGACGCGAAGTACCCCGGCTTCGCGTCGCGGATCGGAGACGCGAACGCGATCGCGATCGACGGCGAGATCATTCCGCACGGCGAAGCGCTGCTCGAGCGCCTGCGCCCCGACAGCGAGGTGCACTTCCTGCCGCAGATCGGCGGGGGGTAGAAGCGGGTCGCTCAGGTCGGCTTGGCGGACTTGCCTGCGGCGCCGAGTCCGATCACGACGCCTGGCTTCGCAGCGGGTGACTCGGTCGCCGGCGCTCCGATCGCGAGCCGCGAATCGGCGATGCCGTGGTCGCGCGCGAGCGCGAGCTTCACGGCCTCGGCTCGTGCGTTCGCGAGCGCCGCGAGCGCGGCGGGGTCGAGCTTCTGGGCGGCGACCTGCTCCTCGAGCCAGGCTGCCTCGTCGGCCTCGAGCGGTTCGGATGGCTGACCCGCGAGCTTCGCTTCGAGAAACTGCCGCACCGCTCGGCGCGTGCCGATCGCGCCGAGCTGGCCGAGCGCGCGAACGCCCGACGTTGCCTCGAGCTCCGCGAACAGCGCGCGCTCGCGCAGCACGCGTGAGTCCGATTCGGAGATGCCACCGGTCAGTGTCAGCGCGATTCCGGGCGACGCGGAGAGCAGGCCCGCGATCCGCTCGATCTGCTCGGCGCCCTCGCCCGTGAACACCGCGTCGCCCGCGACGAACACGATCGGCTCGGGCGTGGTCTTCACCTTGCCGTCGGCGGTCACCGCGCCGAGCAGCTTGAGCGGCGAGGCGAGTGCGCCCATCAGCGCGCTGCGCAACGCCTGGCCGACGATGCTGCCGAGTCCCACTTTCACGCCGTCGCGATCGCCATCGACCGGCACCGCGAGCGTGATGTTCCCGTCGAGGTCCTTCAACAGTCCGAGCGCGACCGAGAGCGGAATGCCGAAGTTCTGTTGGAACAGCGATTCGCCCTCGGTGCCGCCGACCTCGAGCTGCGACACGACCACGTCGGTCGAGGTCGTGTAGACGTCCTTCTTGAGCGTCGCGGTCGAATCGAGCGAGAGCGAGCCGTCCGAAAGTCCGTAGCCGGTCGGCGTCACGTACGGATTGAACTGCGCGAGCGGCAGCTTCACGAGCTTTGCCGTGACTCTCGAGTTGCCGGGGATGATCGCGCCGCGCACGTCGAGCGTCGCGCCATTCAGGCCGAGCATCGCGAGCTTCAGGTTTTCGACGCGCGGCCCGGGCCAGCGGATGCCGCGCGCCCGCAGGTCGAGGCGCTCGATCCGGGTGCTGAAGAACGGAGTCACGCTGCGGTCGCTGATCTGCGCGCGCATGGTATCGATGCGCGCGTCCGCGATCGAGAGCGCGATCTCCGTAGCGGGCGCCGCGGGCTCGGCCGTCGCCGCGGGTACCGCCGCTGCGGGGACGGCGATCGGCTGCTCCGGCTTCGGCGTCTCGACCGCAACGCCAGCGAACGCCGGCAGCACGATGCCCTGCGCGGTGCGCGTGATCTTGAATGCCGGCTCGACCAGCTGCACGAGATCGAGCTTCACGCCGATCTTCCTGGCGACGGCGGGATCAGCCGCGCCGAGCACCCCCGGCACCGTGATCTCACCGATGCCGAGCTCGAAGTCCTTCCACGCGACGGCGAACTCTTTCGCGGTCAGCGCGTCGCCGACGTCGAGGCCCGCCACGCCGAGCGTGCCCGCGACGCGCAGATCGTTCGCGAGCGCGATCGAAAGGTCGGCGCGTGCTTTGCCCTGTCGTACCAGACCTACGGCCGGCGCATCGATGCGCGAGAGCAGCGGCTGCAGCGCGAGCTCTCGGATCGCGAGCTTGCCGTCGAACACGAGCGGCTCGATCGCGAGCTCGCCGTCGACGGCGAGCGATCCGGCGCCCTCCGAGACCGAGAGCGAGAGCGGCCAGCGGCTGCCCGGCTCGCTCGAGATCGACTCGAGCTCGGCGTCGATCCCGAGCGGCAGCGGCGCGTCTCCGCCCTCGAGCTCGACCACCGCGCGCTCCACGCGCGCCGTGCGCACGCTCCAGATCCAGGGCTTCGCAGGCGTGGCGGACTCCGCGGAGGGAGGCTCCGCCGGCGCGGGCTCCGGCTCCAGCGCCGCTTCCGCGGCTTGCGACTCGCGCGCCGCGAGCGCGGGCACGGGCTTCGTCTTCGACTTCGCATCGATCACCACGCGCGCGCCGATCAGCGCCACTTCCGAGACGGAAGCGGTCTGCTTCACGACGTCGACCGCGTCGAGCGCGACCTTCAGCTTCTCGAAGCCGAGCGCGGGACGATCGAGACCGGGCACGCGCACCGACACGTCCGAGAGCGACGCTACGCCGGCGATCTCGTGCATGCCGCCCGGCTCGAAGCGATGCTCGATCGCGGCGTCTAGCTTTCCCGCCAGATCGCTCCAGCCGAACATCGTCAGGTACACGCGCACCTTGTCGATCGGCAGGTTCGCGAGCGTCAGCTTCGAGACCGCGCCCGGTCCCGCGGCGTGCTGTGTGACCTGCGCGTCGAGGCCCACCGAACCCTCGCCCACCTGCGCCACGATCACGAGCCGTCCCGGCTGCGCGCCTGACGGATCGATGCGCAGCTCGAGATCCTGCGCGGAAAGATCCTTCACCCCGAGGTCGAAGCGCTGCGGCTCCTCGCCGACGGTGTAGTCGCGAAAGTGGATCTGCCCGTCGCGTAGGGCGACGGCGTCGGCCGCGAACGACCAGTCGAGCGGTTCCGGATTCTCCGGCTCGGGCTCCGGCGGCTGATCGCTCGGCACCGGCTTCGGGAGCACCAGGCCGTCCTTCAGGCGATCGAGGCGCACGACGAAGCCATCGAGCTCGAGTTCCTCGACCTCGATCGTCTTGGTGAACAGCGCCAGCCAGCTGATCTGGGTCCACAGCCGCTTCGCTTCGAACAGCGCGGGTTCCGTCGACGGCCGTTCGTCGACGTGGACCGACAGTCCGTTCAGCGCGACACCGCCGCGGATCAGCGACAGGTCGACGTCCTCGAGCTCGACGCGCCCGACCAGCGCCTCATCGGCCTGCGAGACGATCACGGAGCGCAGCAAGTACGGAAGCGCGATGCGCATGATCAGCACGAGCCCGAGCACTCCGAGCAGGATCCGATTCCGCCGCGGACGCAGCGCGCGCAGCAGGTCTTCACGGTCGGGGAGCTTCATCGGGCGTAGAATACCGGGAATGAAGACCCTTGCTGTCTCGCCGGCCGGACTGCTCGCGCTCGTCGGCGGCGAAGAGAGGAAGATCCTCACCAATGTCGCTAGTCGTGTTCCCCTTCCCAGTGGAAGCGGTGCAGGATTCGGTGCACGACCGGCGCTAGCAGGAGCGCGAGCACGAAGATGAACACCAAACCCGCGTACAGCGCGTAGGCGCCCGCGAACAGCTTGCCGTCGTCGGTCACGGGATTGTCGACCGGCCCCATGCCGCCGAGCAGCATGGCGGAGTTCAGGAACGCGTCGCGCCACGCCAGAGCCTCGAAGGCCATGTAGCCCGCCATGCCGGCGGCGAGCGACGCGGTCAGCAAGCCGAGCGAGAACAGGAAGTGCCGCACCACGCGCAGCGCGAATGCGCGCGTCGAGATCGGCTCGGTTCCGCGTGGCTCGTACATCGCTGGGCCCGCTACGGAGCGCGCGGCTCCATGCGGAAGTACCAGGTCGGCAGCGCGTCGGCGTTCGCGGGCGCGCCCGGCTCGAGCTCGTCGAGCTGCAGCGCGAGCGGCTCGAGCTCGGCCGGGTCCGTCACGCGAACCGCCTGCAGTGGATAGAGCTTCCCGCCGGCGCGCACGAAGACGCGGTCGTCGGAGAGCGCGATCGTCGGCCAGGTCTTGCGCGCGGCGAGCAAGGCGAACACGTAGAGCTTCCCGTCGCGCACGATGTAGCTGGTGGTGAGCGCGCGCGGCGCGGCCGTGTCCACCTGCAGCTCGATGCGCTCGCCGAGCTCGGGATTCGCGGGCAGCACCGCGCTCCAATCGGCGACGGGCGCTTCGACGAGCTCGCCCGTCATCGCGCCGCCCGGGAACGGACCGAGCGGCCCGTCGTGCCAGCGCGCGCCGAACGCAATGAGCACGAGCAGAAGCACGCCCGCGCCGAGCCAGATCGCGAGCCAACGCGCGAGTCGGAACAACGCGCTACGCCTGCGCGTGCAAGCCGGCGATGTCGGCCATCAGCTCGAGCGTGCCCGGTGCTTCGCCGTTGATCGTCAGCCCGGTGACAGGGATCTGTGTCCACTCCTTGAAGCGCTCGCGGATGCGCGCGGCCGGACCGACCAGCGCGCCGTCGTCTACAAACTCGTCGGGCACCGCGTCGGCGGCCTCGGCCTTGCGGCCGGCGAGGTACAGCTCCTGAATGCGCGCGGCCGCGTCGGCATAGCCACGCCGCACCATCATCTGGTTGTGGAAGTTGATGTTCTTGTGGCCCATGCCGCCGACGTAGAGCGCGACGTTGGGCTTGATCCGCGCCAGCGCTGCGCGCACGTCGTCGGTCACGATCACCGAGGTCTGCGCCTGGATTTCGAAATCCTTCCACGACTTGCCGTTGCCCGCGCGCTTGAAGCCCTCCTCGATCCAACCCTGGTAGAGCTTCCAGTTGCCCGGCACGAGCCCGAGCGGCAGCCAGCCGTCGGCGATCTCGGCCGTCATCTTCACGTTCGCTTCCGTGCCGGTGCCGAGCCAGATCGGCAGTTTCGGGTTCGGGTGCAGGATCGACATCAGCGGCTTGCCGATTCCCATCGCGCCCGGCCCGGTGTAGGGCAGCGAAATCTCTTTGCCCGCGTGCGAGACGGGCGCCTCGCGCGCGAAGATCTTGCGCATGATCGCGACGTAGTCGCGGATGCGGGTGTTCGGCTTGCCCCACGGCTGGCCGTACCAGCCCTCGACGATCTGCGGCCCGGAAACGCCGAGCCCGCAGATGAAGCGGTTGCCGCCCGCGAGCTGATCGACCGTCGCCGCGGCCATCGCCGTCGCCGCCGGAGTGCGCGCCGCGAGCTGGATGATCCCCGTGGCGAGCCGGATGCGCGACGTCAACGCCGCGAGATACGCGAGCGGCGAGATCGCGTCCGATCCGTACGCCTCCGCGGTCCACACCGAGTCGTAGCCGAGCCGCTCCGCCGCCTGAATGCGCTCGACCGGAATCCGCAGCTGCGCGCCCGAGTAGCCGATGCCGATGCCGAGCTTCATTTCCGGCCTCCGTGTTTCCAGGCTACTCGAATCGACGGCCAGCGTACGGTCCGGATCAGCGACTCCTCGGGCGAGCGGAACGAGTGCGGAACGCCGGGACCGAACCGCACGTAGTCCCCCTCGTTTGCTAGCGTGACTTCGCGCTTGGGAAACCGCAGCACGAAGCGGCCGCGGACCAGCACGTTGAGCGTGCGCACGGGATTGCCCGGCGCCCACTCGGGGCGCGAGTCACCCGCGGGGTGCGTGAACCACTTCAGCTCCACGTCTTCGCTGCGCAGCGGGTTGTCTGCGCCGGGCATGAAGTGGCCGAGCAACCAGCCGCGCGTGTTCTTCGAGGCCTCGACCGCGTTCCCGAACACCACCGCAGGCGCTTCCGACTTCATCGAGTGCCATGGTACGACGCCGAGCTTCGGCCCGCCTCGCGCCGTCAGTCCTCGGCGAGCGCGCGGACCTCGTTCCAGCCGGCGATGAAGCGAGAGCGCTGCGCCCATTCGACCGCCTCTTCGAGCGAAGCCGCTTCGATGATGTAGAAGCCTCCGATGACCTCCTTGCTCTCGGCGAACGGGCCGTCGGTGAAGCTGATCCGGCCGTCGCTCATGAGAATCATGAACTTCATCGCTGCCTCCCTGTACTAACTAGGACGCACGGGCGGACCTTCGCTCGACATCGGGCGCAGAACTTCAGCCTGCCGCGCGCAGCCAGAGACACTTCAGGTAGGCGCCCTCGGGAAAGCGGACCGGATGGTCGAGCGCGTGCGCGGTGCGCCGCCACTCGGCGAGCTTGCGTCCCGCGCGCGCGGAGCCGGTGCGGATCGCGCCCGCGAGCGCGTCCGCGTCGATGCGCGCCGAGCACGACGCCATCACCAGCTCGCCGCCGGGCGCGAGCACGCCACAACCGAGCTCGGCGAGCTTCGCGTAGGCGGAGAGCGCCGAACCCACTTCTTCGCGCGACTTCGCGAAGGCCGGCGGGTCGAGCACGATCAGCTCGAAGCTTCGTCCCTCCTGGTGAAGCCGCGCGAGCGCGCTGAAGGCGTCGTCGCACAGGCACGTGTGCGTGGCGCTCGCGACCTCGGGCAGGTTCGCGTTCAAGGCGAAGTTCTCGCGCGCCTCGTCGAGCGCGGCGCGACTCGAGTCGAGCGACACCACTTCGCTCGCGCCGCCGCGCGCGGCGTAGAGCGAGAATCCGCCGGTGTACGAGAACGCGTTCAGCACGCGCTTGCCGCGCGCGAGCTCGCCCACGCGCGCGCGGTTCTCGCGCTGGTCGAGGAAGAAGCCCGTCTTCTGTCCGTAAACGGGATCGCAGCGGAAGAGCAGGCCGTTCTCGGCGAAGATCACCGGCCCGTCGAGCTTCGGGCCGGACAAGAGCGCGCCGTCCGCAAGGCCCGCGCGCTCTTCACAGGCGTGCGCGATCGCGCGCGCGAGCCGCAGCACGAGCCGCTCGGGAGCGAGCACCTCGTCGATCGCCGCGCGCACCTCCGGCAGGTGCGGCAGCCACGCGGAGGTGTAGAGCTTCAGCACCAGCGTCCTTGCGTAGCGATCTAGCACGAGACCGGGAAGTCCATCGCTCTCGCCGTTCACGACGCGAAAACCGGTCGTGCCCTCGGCTTCGAGCGGCGCGCGCAGCGCGAGCGCGTCGCGAATCCGTTCGGCGAAGAACGTGCGATCGATCGGGCGCGGCTTGCCGCGGTGCAGGACGCGGATGCGGATGGCCGAGTCCGGATCCCAGAGCCCGAGCGCGAGCAGCTTCTGCTTGTGATCGAACATCACCGCCAGGTCGCCGGACTCGCCGTCGCGCGACGCCGATCGGATGCTTTCGGCGTACAGCCACGGGTGCTCCATGCGCACGATCCGCTCGGCGGAGTGGGTGAGCCGGACGGTGACGGTGGGCGCGGACACGCCCCGAAGCTACGCGCGCGCGAGCAGCTTCGCGAGCGTGTCGAGCGAATCGCAGCTCGGCAGGTCGCGCTGGCGGCGCAGCTCGTCGAGGTACGCGCGATCGTGTCGCTTGTACCAGGACTCGAGCGTGGCCGGATCGGCGGGTGAGTCCGGCGCCTGCTCGAACGCCCAGAACGAGTTCGCCGTCTCGGGCGCGAGCTTGGCGGTGAGCCGCGTCCACTTTGCTCCGCACTCGCGGTCCGAGTCGGTGACGAAGTCGGTGTCCGCCAGATCGCGCAGCACGACCGTGCCGGTCGGGCGCAAGCGGGCGTCGAGCTGCACGAGGATGTTCTGCGGGTTCGGCGTTTGGTACTGGAGCCCGTAGCGCGCGAGCAGTTTCGCCTTCGCGCGGCCGACCGGCTCGGCGTAGCCCGCGCCCCAGAAGCCCGCGAACGACTCGCCGGCCGCGGCCGCGATCGCCGCACCCACGAACGGGATGCTGAAGGCCGGCAGGTAGAAATTCCCGTCGCAGAGCGGCGCGAGATCGCGCACGAGCAGCCCCGTCTCGGAGCCGGGCACGGACACGCCGATCGATTCCACGAGCAGGAGCAGCGCCGGATCGCGACCGAGCCGGGTGTCGACCTCGCGCACGTGCGCGGCGAACAGCAGCGCCTCTCGCACCTCCTCGCGGAGCTTGGTCTTCTCGGGCTGACACACGTCCGTGTGGGGATGGTCGGTCGCGAGCTTGACGGCGAACGGGCGGGTCGAGCCGCTCCCGTCCCAGACCACGAGCGTGCGCGACGACGTGAAGCGCGCGCGCCAGCGCTCCGACACCGGGGCGTCGCGGAAGGCCACGCCCTCGTCGCGGTTCAGCGGGTGCTTGGGGAACAGCACGTGGTCGCCCGCGAACACGCGCTCGGCGATCGCGCGCGGGATCGGGCCGGCCGTCTCGAGCTGCACGAGTCGGCGCTCGACGCGCGAGACCTCGAGCTCGACGCTGCGGGTGGTCGTGCGGAAGCCGGAGAAGTTGCTCTGCTCCTCCCAGAGGAGCCATTGCAGAACACACTGCGCCCAAGGGGCGGGGCAGTGCGGCCAGGGAACGGGGGGGTGGTGGGGGGCCACGACCCCTTCTGCTTCGGCAACCGGGTCCGGGAAGTAGACGGGCGTTGCTTCCGCGCGGCGCGCGGGATAAGCTCGGCCGTCGGTCCGAGGAATGGAGGCGCAACGATGATGAACAGCAACGCCGTCGCGCGCCCCAAGCCGTCGAATTCGCGCACCGCCGCGCGATTCGTCGGCAACCGCGCACAGAGGACAGACGCGTCCGCCTCGATCTGACCATCCCCGAAACGGGACTCACCGAAGGCCGCGGACGCGAGAGCGACCGCGGCCTTCGGCATTCCTGGCAGGTTCTCCATGTCGGTTCAAGTAGGCACTCCGAGCGACAGCAGCGCCCTCGTTTCCCAGAAGGGGAGCGTCGGCGAAGTCGCGTATCTCGCGTTTCCGGTGATCGTGCAGACGATCTCGGAGACGATCATGCAGCTGATCGACTCCGCGATGGTCGGCCGGCTCGGCGCGACCGAGCTGGGCGCGATCGGCTTCTCGGGCATCTGGATCTGGACGCTGTTCGTGCCGTTCACCGGCACCGGGCAGGGCGTACAGGCGTTCGTGTCGCGTCACGACGGCGCGGACGAGCGGCAGCTCTGCGGACCGTGGATCTGGCAGGCGATCTGGCTGCTCGTTCCCGCCATGACGGTCTGGATGTTCGCAGTGGCGCTGTTCTATCCGCTCCTGATCGCGGCGATCGGTCCTTCGCCCGAGCTCGAGACGGCAGCCGTCCAGTACGGCTATGCGCGCCTGCCGGGCGGACCGGCCGTGGTCGCGAACTTCGTGCTGATGAGCTTCTTCCGCGGCATCGGCGACACGCGCACGCCGCTGTTCGCGTCGCTCGGCGGGATCGCCGTCAACGTCGCGCTCGCGTACGCCCTGATCTTCGGTGAGTTCGGGCTGCCGCAGATCGGTGTCGCCGGTGCGGGCATCGCCATGTCGGCCGGGAGCTGGACGATTCTCGGCCTGCTCGGCGCCGCAGCGTTTCGGCGCTCGATGCGCAGGCGCTACAACACGTCGCCGTGTCGTCCGGAACGCGAGAAGATGGGTCGCTTCCTGCGCACCAGCGCGCCGATCGGCGGGCAGTGGCTGCTCGACATGGCCACCTTCGCGATCTTCGGCTCGGTGATCGCGCGCATGGGCGACCTGTCGATGGCGGCGAGCCAGGCGATGCTGCAGCTCCTGTCCGTCTCGTTCATGCAGGCGATCGCGATCGCGTTGGCGTCGGGGACGCTGGTGGGCCGCTACATCGGCGCGCGCGACCTGGACGCGTCGGAACGCAGCTACCGATCGGCGCAGGCGCTCGCGCTCGGTCTGGCGGCGCTGGTGACGATCCTGTTCGTGGCCGCGCCCGAAGCGCTGCTGTCGATCTTCACCACCGATCCGCGCGTGCTCGAGCTGGCGCGGCCGCTCCTGATGCTGGGCGCGTTCTTCCAGGTGATCGACGCCATCGGCATCGTCGCCGGCGGCTCATTGCGCGGAGCGGGCGACACGACCTGGCCGTTCGCGGTGCAGGCCACGCTCGCCTGGGCGCTGCGGCTGCCAGCCGTGTACGTGTTCGCCATCTGGCTCGAGGGGGGCGTGTTCGGCGCCTGGATCGGAGAGCTCGTTTACGTGTTCGTGCTTTCGCTCGCGCTGGTGCTGCGCTTCCGCGCCGGCCACTGGCGGACGGTGCGCATCTAAAGCCGCGCTCTTCGGTCGATAAGCGCGAGATGCAGGAGCTCGACGCGCGTGGCGCGCCCGGCTCCGAGGCGATCGCACTCGCGTCGCTCTCGGACGCCGGACGCGTGCGCGCGGAGAACCAGGACGCCGTCGCGCTGGTCGAGAACAGCTCGCGCGAACGGCTGCTCTTGGTCGCGGACGGAATGGGCGGACATCGCGGCGGCGAGACCGCGGCCAAGATCTGTCTGAAGACGATCGAGCGCGTGTTCCGCGAGCCGCACGGGACACCCGAGCAACGCCTGATTCGCGGACTCGAGCTCGCGAACGAAGAGGTCTACTCGCACGCGCTCGCGAATCCCGAGCTGCGCGGAATGGGCACGACCGCGGTGGTCGCTCTGCTCGCGCCGAATGGGAGCGCGTGGGTCGCGTGGGTCGGCGACAGTCGCTTGTACCGCCAGCGCGACGGCAAGCTCGAGCAGCTCACGCAGGATCACTCGCTGATGGCCGAGTGGATCTCGATCGGCGTGATCACCGCCGACGCCGCGAAGACGCATCCGCGCCGTCACGAGCTGACCCGCGCGCTCGGCCAGACGCCCGACGTGGTGGTCGATCTGCTCCCGATCGATCTGCAACCCGGCGACCGGCTTCTGCTGTGCTCGGACGGATTGCACGGCTGCGTCGCCGACAGCGTGCTTGCGCGCGCGCTCAAGACCGGCGTTCCCGACGTGGCCGCGTGCGCGCTGGTCGACGCGGCGAACTCGAACGGCGGTCCCGACAACGTGAGCGTGATCGTCGCCGTGCTGCCCGACGCGCCAGAACCGGACGCGCCGGAACCCGAAGCGCCGCCCGAGTTCGAGCCGGTGCCCGTGCCGGAGCCGGGACCCGAGCTCGGCTTCGAGTCCGTGTTCGCGCCTGCACCCGAGCCGGAGCCCGATGCGCCGGAGTGTGCGCCGGAGATCGCGGCCGAGCTCGGCGCGCTCGGATTCGGCGAGACGTTCGCGGATCCGGAAGCGACGCCCGAGGTCGAGAGCGAAGCGGAGCCCGACGCCGAGGCGTCGTTCGCCGATCTCGGCGCGGAGCTCATCGCCGACGCGCCGTCGACCGAGCAGCCGGCGGAGCTCGACGAAGAGCCCGCGCTGTCCGCGCCGCTCGAGCGCGAGCCGTTCTCGACACCGAGCGCGCCGATCCAGATTCCGCGGATGACGCCGGTTCGCGCGCGGCGCGGGCTCGACGCGACTTCGCTGGTCGTCGGCGTGGCCACCACGCTCGCGGTGGTCGGACTCGGCCTCGCGCTCTGGAGCTACACCGCATCGCGTAGCGAGCCGTCGAGCAGCGCGTCGCGAACGCCGACGATCGTCCATTCTACGCCGGCGAAGCCGGTGCCCGCGGTGAGGCCAATCGAGAATCCGATCGAGAAGCCGGGGGCGACGCCCGAACTCGCGCCCGCCCCGAAGCCCGTGGTCGCCGCGATTCCCCAACCGGCACCGGTGCTGCCCGCGAGTCCGGCTCCGACAGCGCCGGCCGCGCTGCCCGCGCCGCAGCCGCGCGTGATTCCGACGCAACCGAGCGTTCCGCCAGCCGCGGCCGATCCGTCGCTCGAGCCGCAGGCGTCGGTCGCGAAGTTCGAGATCACGCCGGAGGTCGAGCGCTTTCTGACCGCCTTGCTCGGCGCGCTCGCGACCAATGACCGCGCGCGACTCGCGGAGCTCGGCTTTCCGAACGAGCCGATCGCGCTCGCCGGCGCGCCCGGCAGTCGCGACGGCTTCCGGCTGGTCGCCGCCGACATCGACGAGGCGCGTTCGGATGCCGGCCGCGTCTACCTTCGGCTGATCGTGAGCTACGCGTTCCGAGACGCGAACGGGCGCTTCCGCACGCAGGACGAGCAGCGCCTGATTCTCCACGACGCCGGCGGGCGGCTGCGCTTCGCGGGTCGCTGGCAGCAGTAGACAGCGCGAATCCCCGCGCCGAGAATGCGGGCATGACGATGCAACGCACGCCTCTGCTCCTGTCGCGCCTGCTCGATCGCGGCGCTCGCCTCGCTCCCGACGAAGAGGTCGTCACCGCGACCGCGAACGGTGTGCACCGGCAGACCTACGCGCAGACGCGCGCGCGCGCGTGCCAGCTCGCGAACGCGCTGCGCCGGCGCGGCATCGCGGTCGGCAATCGCGTCGCGACGTTCATGTGGAACGGCCGCCGTCACCTCGAGGCGTACCAGGCGCTGCCCTCGATGGGCGCGGTCCTGCACACGCTCAACATCCGGCTTTCGGCGCGCGAGCTCGAGTACATCGTGAACCACGCCTCGGACCGCGTGATCCTGGTCGACGCTGACCTGCTGCCGCTGCTCGAGAGGCTGCGCGGAAAGATGCCGAGCGTGGAGTTGATCGTGGTCGCTACCGAGTCGGGTGGCTTCGAGACGGAGCTCGAGAACGCCGTCGACTGGGACGACTGGATCGCGTCGGAGCCGATCGACTACCGCTGGCCCGAGCTCGACGAGAACGCGCCGATGGGCCTCTGCTACACGAGCGGCACCACCGGCAATCCGAAGGGCGTGATGTACACGCACCGCTCGACCTATCTGCACACGATGGCGCAGTCGATGACCGACGCCATGAGTCTGTCGGGAACGGACAGCGTGTGCGGCATCGTGCCCATGTTTCACGCGATGGGCTGGGGTCTGCCTTTCAGCGCCACGATGCTCGGCGCGAAGCAGGTCATGCCGCACCGCTTCATGGATCCGAAGGCGTTGCTCGATCTGATGGCGGCCGAGGAAGTCACGATCTCCGCGGGTGTGCCGACCATCTGGCAGGGCGCGCGCGCCGCGATCGAAGCCGAGCCCGCGCGCTGGGATCTGTCGAACCTCCAGCGACTCACCTGCGGCGGTTCCGCGCCGCCGGTCTCGCTGATGCGCTGGTACTACGACCGGCTCGGCGTCGAGATGATCCAGGGCTGGGGCATGACCGAGACCAACCCGCTCGGCACGCTCTCGCGCCGCGTGGCCAAGCGCAAGCATCGCGAGCTCTCGCTCGACGCGCAGTTCGAGAATGTCGCGAAGGCGGGCCTGCTCATGCCCGGGCTCGAGATCGAGATCGTCGACGACGACTGGAAGCCGCTCCCGCACGACGGCCGCGCGGCGGGGAACCTGCTGATCCGCGGGCCGTGGATCTGCTCGGAATACTTCAACGATCCGCAGCCCGAGAAGTTCCACGACGGCTGGCTGGTGACCGGCGACGTCGCCAAGATCGACGCCGACGAGTACCTGATCATCGCGGACCGCTCGAAGGACCTGATCAAGTCGGGCGGCGAATGGATCTCCTCGGTCGATATCGAGAACCACATCGTGTCACTTCCCGGTGTCGCCGCGGCCGCGGTCGTCGCGCAGCCGCACCCGAAGTGGGACGAGCGGCCGGTCGCGCTGGTCGTGCGAGCGGCCGCGAGCGAGGTCTCTGCCGCCGACGTCGCCGCGCACTGCGCGGCCGGCTTCGCCAAGTGGCAGCTCCCCGACGAGATCCTGTTCGTCGACGCGGTGCCGCTCACCTCGACCGGCAAGCTCGACAAGAAAGCGATCCGCGCGCGGTTGAGCGCCGAGGGCTACCTGCTGCCGGACCTGCGCAAGGGCTAGGCCCTGCGCGAAGCCGCCTTCGCGCAGGGACGCAAGCGCCGAGTGCGCGCGCAGCGAGCCGCAGGCGAGCGAAGTCAATCAGAACAGGTACTCGCTCATCGGATGTGACTCGACGCGCTCGAGGTCGAGGAACTTCTGACAGCTCGCGATCATGCGACCGAGGTTCGCTCGCAGAGTCTCCTGCGAGCCACCCGCCTTGTACCAGAGCATCGGGTCGCCGACCGCGTCGTGAGCGAACCCTTCTTCGACGATGCCCCGCCACGGCGGCGCGCCGGGCGTCAGCGCGCGCACCACGATGTTGCGCACGTAGGCGTACGTGGCCTGCGTCTCGAGCGCGACGCGGCGGTGCTCCTCGAGCCAGTGCTCGAGCCAGGCGTCGAGCGGCTGGCCCGCTTTCGGCGCGATGCACGCGATCATGTTGATGCCCGGCGTGCGCTGCGACTTCGGCGAAGTGTGCGTGCTGTTCGCGAGCGCGACCGACTCGAGCACCGAAAAGCCCGCGATCTGCGGCGACGCACCGCGCAGCGTTTGCTCGAGTGCCGCGCGCTCGAGGTTCGATTCGAGCCAGAACGACACGACCGCGCCGAGCGTGGGCTCGAGGCGTGTGATGCGCGCGCCGAGCTTCGCGGCCACGCTCGCGTCGGAGACGTTCACCGCGATGCGGCGCGCGCCGTGCGCTTCGAGCTCACGCGCGAGCGATGTGGGCGCCGCAGACACGGGACCGAACAGGACGTAGACGAGCTTCTCCATGCTTGCACCCGTCCGAGGGAGAATGGCGGAGAGAGAGGGATTTGAACCCCCGGTACCCGTTAGGGTACAACGGTTTTCGAGACCGCCCCGTTCAACCGCTCCGGCATCTCTCCGCGGCGAACCCTAGCACAGGCGTCGGATGCGCTGCGACAACACCAGGAGCGGCGCGAGACCGCGCTCGCCAGCCTCGATCTCCGTCGAGATTCGCGCGATGCCGGCGATCTGCGCAGCCAGCTCCGAGCGCTGCGCGTCGCGACCGCCGCCCGCGAGCTCGCGCTCGCACAGTTCGCAGAGCACGCGCGTCATGTCGAGCGCGATCGAGGCGGCGCCGACCCGGCTCCACGCGTCCGGTCGCTCGACGCAGGCGAGTCGATCGAGCAGCCAGCCGATGCGCGTGCGCTCCCCGAGCTCGGACCAGAGCTCGAGTGCGCGCGCGAGCGGGGCGCCGCTGCGCAGCGACGCGACTAGCGCGCCGAGCGAGCGAACGAGTCGGGGAAGCGTTTCGAGCTCGAGCCCCACGGGCACGATCCGCGCGCGCAACTCGGCGAGATGCTCGCGCCGCTGCGCCAGCTCGTCGGGCGAGTAGAGCGCGCGGCGTTCGAGACCGAGACCGAGCGCGGCCGTCTCGCGCACCGCGTCTTCGATGCGCAGCCGCGCGCGCAGCCGCTCGGCCTCGCTCGCGGTGCTCGCGTCGACCGCCGCGCGCAGGGCGCCTCCGTCGAGCAGCTCGTCGGCGCTCCACCAGGCGGCGATCACGTCCGCCGGTTCGGTGCCGAGCGTGCGCGCGAGCTCGGGCACGAGCGTCACGCCCGCGTGATCGACGACGCGATTCACCAGCGCGAGCGCCGTGATCTCGCGCCGCAGGCGATGGGACTCGACCGCGCGCGGGAACGCGTCGCGAAGTCGCGCCGGGAAGTAGCTGCGCAAGAGCGGCGCGAGTGCAGGGTGAGCGAGCAGGCTCGAGCTCGCCAGCGATCGCTTGGACAGGAGCTTCGAGTAGCCGAGCAAAATCGCGAGCTCCGGTCGCGTCCAGGCCGAGCTCGCGCCGCCGCTCTCGATCCGCGCGACCAGCGCCGCCCTGTCGGGCAGTCCCTCGAGCGTGGCGTCGAGCTCGGCGAAGCGCACCAGAAAGTCCGCCGCATCGGCGATCCGCTCCGGCGACTCGAGCGCACGCAGCGCGTCCTGCGAGAGACACAGACTCTGACTCGCGTTGTGCGAGAGCACGTCCTCGGCCGCCTCGTCGACGCACGCGCGCAGCACGGCATTGCGCTCGTTGGCATCGAGCGTGCCGTCCGCGACGCTGCCCGCGAGCAGGATCTTGTAGTTCACCTCGTGATCGGACAGGTCGACGCCGCCCGAGTTGTGGATCGCGTCGGTATCGAGCCGCACACCGGCGCGCGCGAGCTCGACGCGCGCGGCCTGCGTCAGTCCCAGGTTTCCGCCTTCGACGACGATGCCCGCGCGCAGCTCGCGAGCGTCGACGCGCACGCCGTCGTTCGCGCGGTCGCCCGCGGCCTCGTGAGGCTCGGAGCTCGCCTTCACGTAGGTGCCGATGCCGCCGTTCCAGAGCAGATCGACGGGCGCGCGCAGGATGGCGCGGATCAGCTCCTCACCCGAGAGCTCGGTCGCGGAGGTCGCGAGCGTGCGCTGCGCTTGCGTCGACAGCGCGATCTGCTTCGCGCCGCGCTCGTACACGCCTCCGCCCGCACTGATCGCGTCGCGCGCGTAGTCGGCCCAGGACGAGCGGGGCAGGTCGAACAAGCGCTTCCGCTCGCGCCAGGAGACTTCGGGCTCGGGGTCGGGATCGAGGAACACGTGACGGTGATCGAACGCCGCCACGAGCTTCGCCCGTCGCATGAGCAAGAGTCCGTTGCCGAACACGTCGCCGGACATGTCGCCGATGCCCGCGACGCTGTAGGTCTCGCGCTCGGGATCGCGGCCGAGCTCCGCCATGTGACGCCGCGCGCAAAGCCATGCGCCGCGCGCGGTGATCGCGCACTGCTTGTGGTCGTAGCCGTTGCTCCCGCCGCTCGCGAAGGCGTCGCCCAGCCAGAAGCCGGCCTCGCCCGCCACCTGGTTCGCGACGTCGGAGAGGTGCGCGGTGCCCTTGTCGGCCGCGACGACCAGGTACGGATCGTCGGCGTCGTGTCGCACCACGCGCTCGGGCGCGACGATCCGCTCGCCGCGCACGTCGTCGGTGAGTCGGAGCAGCGCGGCGACGAAGCGCGCGTAGAGCCGGTCGGCTTCGGCGCGCGCCAGGCGCGGATCGCTCGGCGC
This sequence comes from Deltaproteobacteria bacterium, assembly GCA_031396695.1. Lineage (GTDB taxonomy): Bacteria > Myxococcota_A > UBA9160 > SZUA-336 > SZUA-336 > VGRW01. The sequence continues at coordinate 14,393 of JANNLG010000202.1, read as the reverse complement.
GCGCTTCAGCGCGAAGCCGCCCTTCGCGCCGACCGGCACGATCAGTCCGTTCTTCACGCGCTGCGTCTTCCACAGCGAGAGGATCTCCGTGCGCAGGTCCTGCAGGCGATCGCTAAAGCGCAGGCCGCCGCGCGCGACCTTGCCGCCGCGCAGGTGGATGCCGACCAGCTCGGGTGAGTGCACGAAGATCTCGACCAGGGGCACGGGCGCGCGCAGTCCCGGGATCGCGCGCGAGTCGAGCTTGAGCGCCAGCTCGTGCGGCGCCTCGGGTCCGGCCGGTCGGAAGAAGCTGGTGCGCAGCGTGGCCGAGATCAGCGTCTCGAGCACGCCGAAGACACGGTCCTCGGCCGCGCTCGCGATCGGCGCGCGCGCGTCGGCGAGCGCGCGTGCGCACAGCGCGAGCGCAGCTGCGCGCGGCGCCTCGAGATCCGGATCGAAGCGCACGCGGAAGAGCCCGATCAATGCGCGGGTCGCCGCGGGGTGACGCAACAGTGCGTCGCTCGCGAGCGTTCCGGCGGGCGCGTGACCGATCTGCCGCGCGTACTCCAGATAGGCGCGCAGCACGTCGACCGAGCGCCAGTCGAGCCCCGCTTCGAGCACGAGCCGATTCAGCTCGTCGCTGTCGACGCGGCCCGAGAGGGCCGCGCGCAGGCCGTCGAGCACGCGCGCCTCGACATCGCCGGGCTGCGATTCCGCGTCCGCCATGGGCTCGATCCGGAACGAGACGATCCAGAGCGAGCGCGGCTCGGGCGTGCTGATCTCGGTCAGCGTCGCGTCGACCACCCGCACGCCGAACGGGTGCACCACCGGCAGCACGTCGGTCAGGTAGGGCCGCTCGCGCAGATAGATCTTCAACCGGTGCGTGTCGGCGTCGCCGTACTCGGTCGCGAAGTCGAGACCGAGCTCGACGCGCGAATCGCCGCTGCGCAGCCGCTCGAGGTGGCCGACGTCGAGCACGGCCTCGGCCGGCGAGGTGACCAGGCGGTACGAGTCGGGAAACGCGCCCGCGTAGCTCTCGGCGAGCCGGAGCGCGCGCTGGCCGGACACGCTCTCGGCCAGCGCCTCTTCGAAGCGGTCCTGCCAGCGCTCCACCAGCGCGCGCACTTCCGCCTCGAGCGCGGCGAGCGAGTCCGGCGCGACCTCGTCGTCGCAGGCGCAGAAGAAGTGCACGAGCGCGAGGTCCTCGTCGAGGAACGAGCTGCGGTGGTCGATGTGACTGGCGCGGAAGCGCGATTCGAGCAGCCGGTCGATCTCGCCGCGGAAGCGCTCCTCGTAGCAGCGCCGCGGCAGCACGACCGTGACGAAGAACGAGCGGTTCTCGGCGTCGGACACGCTCATCACGCGCGTCTGCCCGAGCTCGGCCGCGGCGACGATGCCGGCGACCACTTTGCTCACTTCGAGGTTCTGCGCGGGCAGCAGGAACTCGAGCGGCAGACAGTCATAGGCTTCGAGCGCGAGCTTGTGCGTGTGCGAGCCGGGCTCCGTGCCGAGCGCCTCCATCACGCGAGCGCGGCGCGTGGCCAGCACCGCGAGCGAGGACGGCCGCATGCGCATGGCGCGGTTCGTGAGCAGGCCGACGAAGCGCGCGAAGCCGACCACGCGCGCGTTGGCGTCGAGCAGCTTCACCGACACCGAGTCGAGTCGGCCCCGCCGGTGCACGGTCGAGTCGGCGCGGGTCTTGTCGAAGAAGAACACGCGCTCGTCGTCGAGCCGCGCGACCACCAGCGCCGGAACCGGCGCGCTCGCGTCCGGCTCGGCGAAGCGCGAGTCCTCTACGTCGCAAAGAACGCCGAGCGCGCTCGAAGGCTCGAGCGAGACGCGCCACTCGTTCGCCTCGCGGCGCACCGCGTAGCGGCGGTAGCCCATGAACAGGAAGCCCTCGGAGCCGAGGAAGCGGAGCATCTCGGCCAGGCCGCGCGCGCGTTCGAAGCCGCCCGGGAGCCGAGGCGCGGCGGCTTCGATCCGGCCGACGTGTTCGTGCAGGCGCTCGAGCATGGGCGCGTGATCGGCGACCACGCGCCGCGCGTCGGCGAGCGCGCAGTCGAGCTCGCGCGCGAGCTGCTCGCACAGCGCCGGATCGTCCTGCGCGGGCAGCTCTGCGTACACGTACGACTCGCGCGTGCGGCCCACCGCGTCCCGGCCGAGCCCCGCGACGCCGCCCTCCACTTCGCGCTCGAGCGCGAGCAGCGGATGCAGCAGCACCAGCTCGCGCAGTCCCAGCCGGCGCAGCGTGAGCCGCACGGTGTCGACGATGAACGGCTGATCCGCTGTGAGGATCTCGACCGTGGTGCGGCCCGCGCGCTGTCCGCCGGGTCGCGCGACGCGCACGCGCGTTTCGCCGGGCAGCCGCAGCGCGGCGAAGTCGGTCGCGTCCTGGGCAAGCTCGGAGAGTCCGTCGCGCCCGCGCCGGCGCAGCTCGCGCGGATCGAGCGCCGACTCGAGCTCGGCTCGAACGAGGGCGTAAAGGGCGTCTTTCAGGGCGGCCGACACTGCGGCTGCTTATCGGCCGCGCGTGCGAGAGATGTGGAGCGCGCGAGTGACGCCCTGCGCCAGTGATAGACTTCGCCGCCATGAAAGCGGAGCTCCTGCGCGCGATCTACGCCTTCGACCAGCTCCGCTTCGCGATCTTTCGCAGGCGCTTCGGCGCGCGGCTCGAAGTGGGCTCCGCGACCTCGCCGAATCTGCGCTTCACGGATTTGCGCATCGAGTCGGGCGCGCGCGTGGTGGTCGGACCCGGCTACGCGACCGAGCGCCGGCGCGGCAATCACGTCTGGGTGCAGTCGGGAGCGGAGTTGCGACTGGGACGGCGAGTCTGGCTGCGCACCGAGTGCGGACCGAACTTCATCACGGCGGCGGAGGGCGCGCGCATCGAGCTCGGCGCGCGCTGTCTGATCAACGGCGCCATGCTGCACGCCAATATCGGGATCCGCATGGGCGACGATTCGATGATGGGCTTCGGCTCGCGCATCCTCGACTCCGACTTCCACAACCTGGACGTCCATACACCGGAGCGCAGCACCCCGGTCACGATCGGCGAGCGGGTCTGGATCGCGTCGGACGTGACCGTGCTGCAGGGCGTGACGATCGGCGACGACGTGGTGATCGGCGCGCGCTCGGTCGTGACGCGCGACATTCCGTCGGGCGTACTCGCGCTCGGTCACCCGGCGAAGCCGGTCCGGTCGATCGGACCGCGTGCTAGGCTGCCCGAATGAGCCTGCGCGTCGCGCTCTTCGGCCAGGCCGCATTCGGAGCCGAGACGCTCGAGCGCGTGCGCGCGAACGGACACGACGTGGTCGGCGTGTTCGCCCCGCCCGACTCGGGCCGGCCCGATCCGCTCGCGGAGCGCGCGCTCGAGCTCGGCATCCCGCTCGTGCGCCGGCGCTTCTACCGCAAGAAGACCGGCGAGCCGGTCGAAGCGGCGCTCGACGAGTACCAGGCGCTTTCGGCGGATCTGAACCTGCTCGCGTCGGTTCAGGTGTTCCTGCCGCGCGAGATCACTGACGCGCCGAAGCACAAGAGTCTTTGCTTTCATCCATCGCTCTTGCCGCGCTTCCGCGGCGGCGCAGCGCTGCAGTGGCAGATCATCCTGGGCGAGCGCGAGTCGGGCGTCTCGATCTTCGTGCCCGACGACGGCGCCGACACGGGCCCGATCGTGCTGCAGAAGGGGGGCGTGCTGCTCTCGCCGACGGAGACCACTGCGACGCTCTTTTTCGAGAAGCTGCAACCGCTCGGGATCGAAGCGCTGGTCGAAGCGACCGAGCTCGTAGCTGCCGGACGCGCGCGCCCTCAGAAGCAGGACGAAGCGCGCGCGACCGCGCAGGGCCTGGTCGACGACGCGGTGGCTGCGATCTCGCTCGAGTCACCCGCGCAGGACGTCGACCGGCTGGTGCGCGGCTGCGACCCGCAGCCCGGCGCGTTCCTGCGGCTCCACGGCGCGCCGGTGCGGCTGTTCGAGGCCGCGCTGCTCCCGTCGCTGAGCGGTGTCGAAGCGGGCAATGTCGTGTCGATCGATGACGCGGGGCTTGGCGTCGCGCTGCGCGGCGGCGTGCTGCGCGTGAAGCGCGTGCGCGGCGACGCCGGCAAGGAGGCGGCCGCAGATTTCGCGCGCCGCGTCGGCCTGGAAGTCGGGCAGCGCTTCGAGAGCGGGGCTTGAGCCTCGAGCGAGTCGTCGCGAAGCTCGAAGATGCCGGACTCGGACTCACCGGCACGCTGCCGATCGAGCTCTACGACTCGCTCGTCCCGAACCCGTGGCGCTCGGCGCAGCTCTTGCCGTCGGCGCGCGTCGCGCTGGTGGTCGGGAATGCGGGGCGCGTGCTGTGGGAGCGCTTCGTCGCCTCGCCCGAGCGCGCGCTCGAACACGATCCGCTCGACGCGTACACGCGCCGCGTGCTCGGCGAAGCCGCGCGCCTTTCGAACCCGCCCGCCGCAATCGGCTTCTACGCGGACCGACGCGACTCTGTGTACCTGCCGCTGGTGGCGCTCGCTCGTCGGTCCGGCTTCGGCTCACCGGGCCGCGTGGGCGTGCTGATCCATCCCGTGTACGGTCCATGGATCGGCGTTCGCGCCGTGCTGCTGCTGGCGGAGGACGTCCCGTTCCGCGAGCCGCGCGCGTACGCTCCGTGCGACGGCTGTCCCGCGCCGTGCGTGCTCGCGTGTCACGGCTCGGTGGTCGGCCCGAGCGGCGTCGACGCGGCTGCCTGCTACGAGGTGCGACTCACGCTCCCGGCCTGCGCGGAGCGCTGCGACGCCCGCAGCGCCTGCGTCGTCGGTCCCGAGCACGCCTACTCGGCCGAGCAGACCGCGCACCACTCGCGCATCCGGCGACCGAGCTAGCCGAGAAAGATCGCACCGTCGCTTCGAGCCAGCTCCGCGAACGCGGCGCCGAGCTTCTCGGTGATCGGACCCGGCGTGCGCACGCCGATTTCCGCGCCGTCGAGCGAGCGCACGCCGACGATGCGCGCGCCCGTGCCGGACACGAACACCTCGTCGGCGGAGAGCAGGTCCATGCGCGAGAGGCTCCGCTCCTCGGCGGGAATGCCGAGTCCGGCGGCGAGCTCGAGCACCGCACCGCGCGTCACGCCTTCGAGCGCGCCGTCGGTGGGCGGCGGAGTCGAGAGCTTCCCGCGCCGGAACGCGAACACGTTCGCGACCGCGGCCTCGGCCACCATGCCGGCGGAATTCAGGATCAGCGCCTCGTCGGCGCCGCGCATGCGCGCCTCGCGCTTGGCCAGCACGCTGTTCAGGTAGTTCAAACTTTTGACGCGCGGATCGAGCATGTCGGGCGCGGGCCGCCGCACGCTCACCGTCACCATCGAGATGCCGGATGCGAGCAGCTCCGCCGGGTAGAGCGAGATCTCGCAGGCGATGCAGATCACGCGCGGCTCGAGGCAGCTCGTCGGATCGACGCCCATCGCGCCGTCGCCGCGCGTGACGAGCAGGCGCACGTAGCCGTCGGGCTGGCCGAACGCGCGCGCGGTCTCGAGCACGATCTTGCGGATTCCCGCGACTCCGCCCGGCAGCTCGAGACCGATCGCCCGAGCCGAGTGGCGCAGCCGCTCGAGGTGCGAGTCGAGCCGGAAGACGCGGCCACCCGCGAGCCGGATGCCCTCGAACACACCGTCGCCGTAGAGCAGCCCGTGATCGGTCACGGGAATGCGCGCAACGCTACCGTCCACCACCCGACCCTCGATCCACACCTTCATGTGTCACCTCCGGCGCGGCCGGCGCGCGAAGCACTGCGCCCCCCCGCCACGCGTGTTTCGATCTCGTTCGCCGCCGCGCGCACGCCCTCGCGGAACACGCGCAGTCGGTCGCCCGAGAAGTGCGAGCTCGGCGCCGCGAGCGCGATCGCGCCGAGCAGCCGCGCGCCCAGCCGGATCGGCGCGGCCACGCCCGAAAGTCCGGGGATCCACTCGTCGTGCATCTCGGCCACGCCGCTCGCGCGCACGCGTTCGACCTCACGCGCGAGCGCCGCCGGCTCGACCAGCGTCGCGGGCGTGAAGCGGTGCGGCGCAGTCGTGGCCGCGCGCACGTCGTCGGGCGCGAACGCGAGGTGCACCTTTCCGATCGCGGTCGCGTGAGCCGGGATCTCGCTGCCGACCCGCGGCGCCGCGCGCAGGAAGCCCGAGCCCTCCTGCTTGTCGAGCACGTACAGCCGACCCGCGCGCGCACCCGACAGGAAGATCGTCTCGCCCAGCGTCTCGGCGCTGCGCTCGAGCACCGGCCGCGCGGCCTCGACCAGCGGCTCGCGCTCGAGCACGCCGAGCCCGAGCGCGACCAGCGCGATACCCGGCCGATAGCGGCCGAGCGCATCGCGTTCGACCAGACCGCGCCGCGACAGCGAAGCCAGCAGTCGGTGCGCGGTCGACTTCGGCAGCGAGAGCGCCCGCCCCAGCTCGGACACGCCGCGTGACGCCGGCTGCTCGTGCAGGTGGAACAGAAGCTCGAGGGCCTTCTCGATGGTTCCGCTGGTCTCGCCGACTCGTTCCATGGAGGATCGTTCCACTATTCAGAACACCGTATCTGGATCTGGAACGGAGCCTACGCCGAGCGCTGCGCAGAAGCAACCGTCGGCGGCCACGCACTCGGAACCTTCGTGGCCAGCCAGCGGACCAGCGCGGCGTTCACGTCGATCGGCTTCTCCTGCGCCATCCAGTGGCCGGACTGCACGATCTGCAGCGTGAGATTCCGACACAGCCGTTTCATCGGGTCGGCGAACCGCGACGCAACGGCCTCGGCGACGTAGTCGTACTCGCCCGCGAGGAAGAGAACGGGCAGGTCGAGAAAGCCGCCGTTCTTCCGGCGCGTCGAGTAAGCCGCGTTGGCGGCGTGGTTCATGTACCAGCTGTCGGGGCCGAAGAAGCCGTTCCGCTCCAGCGCCGACGCGTACGCGTGCAGATCCTCGAGCGAGAGCAGATCGGGATCCATCGGAACGTCGGGCGCCGCCGCGTCCTCGCCGAACCAGCCGCCTGTCTTGCGAACCCGGGCCGTGAAGGCGGGCTCCCGCTTGCCGGCCGGATCGCCCTTGCGAAACAACAGCTTCACGGTGTTCGCGGGATTGGCGGCGAACGCCCGCGTCGCGCTGGCGAAGTTCTGCTCGTAGAACTTCATGTAGTCCCACTGCCCGTACGGAAACTCGTCTTCCGGATAGATGTCGCGGTCGACCAGCGGGATGACCGCGTCGAGTCCAAACTCGATGGTCGCATAGGGCACGCAGAGGCTTGCGACCGCGATCGAGCGCTCCGGGTGATGCGCCGCGATGTTCCACACCACCGGGCTTCCCCAGTCGTGGCCGACCCAGATGGCCTGCTCGCGGCCGAGCGACTCCAGAAGCTCGAGCATGTCCTGGACGATCTGTTCCTGCGCGTAGGCCGCGTGCGAATCGGGAACCGAGGAGCGGCCGTAGCCGCGCATGTCGGGGGCGATGGCGCGAAACCCGAGGCCCGCCAGGACGGGCAGCTGGTGCCGCCAGCTCCACGACAGCTCCGGCCAGCCGTGCACGAAGACGATCAGAGGTCCGTCGGCCGGTCCTGCCGCCAGGTAGAAGGTCGTGTGGCGCGGCGTGACCGCGACATGCTCGGTGATGGTCGTCGCTATCAAGCGGCACCTCGCGCGACGCCGCGGTACATCTCGGCGAGGAAGCGCGGTCCGTCGGCCTTGAAGCGCTCGAGCCTCTCGAACTCGAAACCGGCCTCGCGCATCAGCGCGTCGATCTTGCGATTCACGTTGCAGCCGGCGCCGATCACGTTCTGGATCGGGTTCCAGCGGTCTTGGAAACGCGCGACGCGCGGGTCGTCGCTGCGGCCGTGCTCGATGAAGAGCAGCGCCGCGCCCGGCTTCAGCACGCGGCGCAGCTCGCGCAGCGCGGCGATCGGATCGGGAATCGTGCACAGCGTCCAGGTCATGGCGGCGCAATCGAAGCGCGCGGCGTCGAACGGCAGCCGGCCGTCGGCTCTGAGCTGGTGGCGTTCGACGGGGAATTCGACGGCGGCGATCCGCTCGGCGACGCGCGGCTCGAGCGCGCGCATCGGATCGACCGCGAACACGCGCCGAACGGTCGCCGGGTAGTGGCGCAGGTTCAGGCCCGTCCCGAAGCCGATCTCGAGCACGTCGCCGCTGGCCGGTGCGAGCACGTCCGCGCGCAGCGGGTTCATGGCGCGCATCGCGAAGTCGAGCACGTGCGGGAAGACGTAGCGCTGGTAGAGACCCATGATGTCGAGGCCGAGTCTACAGCAGCGAGCGCTCCCGCTCGTGCATTTCGAGCGCGAGCATCGGCCAGGCGGAGACGTCGGCGGCCGCGCTCTCCGGCTCGTCGGGCGTGACCTCGTACGTGTCCAGGAAGCCGCGCGCGAGCGCGAGCTCTTCGAGCTGCTTGCGCGCGACGCGCGCGTCGGCGGGCCGGTCGGCGCGCAGCAGGACGAAGTGCGCCCAGAAATGCGCGATCGGCGAAGCGGCGTCGGGCCGCGCTCCGCGCCCGTCGAACTCGTCGCGCTCCGATCGATGGGGCGGCGTGAACGAGATGCCGCGCGAGCTCCACAGCGCCGACGAAGCGGGCCGCAGGTGGCGCTCGACGACGCGCTTCGGTGTCGACTCCTCGATCAGCGCGCGCGCAGCCGCGGGCACGAGTCCGCCAGCGGTGACCGCGCGCAGCGCGCTCTGCCGGCCGCGGTTCCAGCCCGCGAAGATCTCCTGCTCCTCCCACCACAGCCGAGAGGCGATGCCGTCGGCGATCATGCTCGAGCGGATGCGCAACTTCCGACACACCGTCGTGTCGCCGAGCTTCTCCCAGGCGAGCGCGCATTCCTCCAGCGCGAGCAGCAGCCAGCCGCAGAACACGGGATCCTCGATCACGAACGGGTGGCCGGCGCGCAGCGCGCGCTCCGGATCGAGCTGGCAGGCGGCCGCCGAGCGGAACAGCGTCGCACTGTCGTCGCGCCACTCGTCGTCGTCCTCGGAGTCGACCAGCGCGTCGAACAGCGCCGAGCGCGGCACGCCGGATTCGAGCGGGTGCAGGATCACGGGCAGCGGCGTGTCGGGCGGCAGCCGCTCGCCCCAGATCGCGTCGAGCTCGCGCGTGGCGCACTCGAGCAGATCGCGAGCCCCGACACCGTCGGCGAGCGCCATCCGTGCGACGGCGAACGCGGCGACCGGCGGTGCGATCAAGAGCGAGCGCTCGTCCTCGCCGAAGATCGGGCCGACGGCCTTCGTGCGAGCGGCGCGCTCGCGTTCGCCGGCGACGCGCTCCGAGGCGAGCAGACCGTTGTCGCGCTGGCAGGCCGCGTACAGGCTGCGCAGCTCCGCGAGCGCGAGCTCCGGAGCGAGCTTGCGCAGCGCCAGCGCCAGGTGCGCCGAGGTCCACGACGACAGCACCGCCGGAGCGTCCGCGGCCGCGACGTGAAAGCGAACGCCGTGAGCCTCGCGCGCGAGGTGCGGAAGCAGACTACGGCAGCGTGTCTCGAATTCCACTGGCGCTGCTCCCGTCGTCTCGAATCCGGATGAATGGGCGAGAAAAACCCCGAAGGTGCTGCGTCCGCATTGCGGAAGCCCGCTCAGTGACCAAGCGGACCCTCGGGGTTCGGGTGGTTCCTGGGCCATGCCAGGTCCGCCACCAGGTTCTCTAGGCGTACCTAGATGGAAACCACCTCTGCCGTCACTGTGCTTGATTGAAACACTTTTGGACCACCTCCTCACTCAGCGCGTGAACGTGGCGCGGGACCCAGCTCCCGCCCCGGTCACCGTCCGCTCATCGACGGGTTCGACCAGGCCGGACCAATCGCCCTTGGCAGAGCGGGCCCGGTTCCGACCGTCGCAGGGTATCGGTCGACCCGGCGGCGAGCAAGCGTCGATCGGGGGCAAGCGAAGATCCCTCTGCTAGGTTGTCGAACGATGGAGAGCCGCTGGAGTGACGCGGAGGCGGCGCAGTTCCGGGAGCGCTACTCCGCGGCCGGCGCAGCTCTCGGCGAGCGCGTCTACACCTCGAGGCTGATTGGCGCCGAGCCCGACCTGGTGCTGCACGGCGGCGGCAACACCTCGATCAAGACGCGCGCGCGCGATCTGTTCGGGCGCGATGTGGATGTGCTGCACGTGAAGGGCTCCGGCTCGGATCTGTCCGCGGTCGAGCCCGCCGGTTTGCCGGCCGTGCTGCTCGCACCGCTGCGCGCACTGCGTGCGCTCGACGCGCTCTCGGACGAGGACATGGTCGCGGAGCAGCGCCGCGCGCTGGTCGATCCGTCGGCGCCGACGCCGAGCATCGAGACGCTGCTGCATGCCTTCTTGCCCGCGGCGTTCGTCGACCACTCCCACGCGGACGCGATCCTCGCGCTCACGAACCAACCCGACGGCGAGCGGCGCGTGCGCGCGCTGTTCGGGAACCGCGTCGGCTGGGTTCCGTACACGATGCCGGGCTTCGCGCTGGCCAAGCGCGCGGCCGAGGTTTTCGAGAAGGATCCGAGCGTGGAGGGACTCGTGCTCGAGAAGCACGGGCTGGTCACGTTCGGCGACGATGCCAAGACGAGCTACACGCGCCACATCGAGCTGGTCGGCCGCGCGCACGCGTACTTCGAGACGCAGATGGAGGGGCGGCGCCCGCTCGATGCGCGACCGGTCGTGGCGATGCGCGAGTGGAAGGAGATCGCCTCGGTCGTGCGCGGCGCGCTGGCCCTGCGCACCGGCGATCTCGACCGGCCGTTCCACCGCTTCGTGCTCGAGCACAGAAGCTCGGACGAGATCCTGCACTTCGCGGCCGCCGATCAGGGTCCGTCCCTCGCGGCCAGTGCGCCGATCACGCCCGATCACGTGATCCGCACCAAGGGTCCCTATCTGTTCCTGGAGCGCCCGCCGTACGGAAATCTCGAGGCGCTCTCGACGCGGCTGCGCGAGGAGATCGACGCCTATCGGATCGCCTACGCCAAGTACTTCGACCGCAACGTCGCCGCGAAGTCCGTGAAGCGCACGATGCTCGATCCGACGCCGCGCGTACTCGTGCTGCCGGGCATCGGTCTGGTCGCCGTGGGAGATACGCGCGCAGCGGCGCGCATCGCCGCCGACATCGCGGTGCACACGGTGCGCACGAAGATCTGGGCGAGCTCGATCGGTCAGTACGAGGGGCTCTCGGAGGGCGATCTCTTCGACATGGAGTACTGGAGCCTCGAGCAGGCGAAACTCGGGCGTAGCGTTGCGCCGCCGCTGCAGGGTCAGATCGCGCTCGTCACCGGCGGCGCGGGCGCGATCGGCGAGGGCGTCGCGCGAGAGCTTCTGCGAGCGGGCGCGATCGTCGTGCTGTTCGACAAGGACGAGGCGCGCCTCGACGCGGTGCGCGCGCGGCTCGGCGGCGATCGCTGCGAAGCCGTGCTCGGCGACGTCACCGACGAGGGCGACGTGCGCGACGCATTCCTGCGCGCGGCGGAGCTGTTCGGCGGCGTCGACATCGTGGTCGTGAACGCGGGTGTCGCGCGCGTGGGCGCGCTCGCGGATCTCGAGCTCGAGGATTTCGAGGCCGCGTCCGACGTCAACTTGAAGGGCGCGTTCCTGACGCTGCGCGAGTCGCTCTACCAGATGCGACGGCAGGCGACCGGCGGGAGCATCGTGCTGGTCTCGACCAAGAACGTGTTCGCGCCCGGCGCGGAGTTCGGAGCCTACAGCGCGACCAAGGCCGGCGCGCACCAGCTCGGCCGCGTGGCCGCGCTCGAGGGCGCGGCGCTCGGCGTGCGCGTCAATCTGGTCAACGCGGACGCGGTCTTCGGCGGAGCCGAGAATCCGTCGGGGCTGTGGCAGGAGGTCGGCCCGGGCCGCGCGGCCGCGCGCGGCATCGCGAACCAGGACCTCGAAGAGTTCTACCGCAATCGCAACCTGCTCAAGTCGCGCGTGACACCGGAGCATGTCGGGCGCGCCGTGGTCTTCTTCGCCTGCCAGGACACGCCCACCACCGGCGCGGTGCTGCCGGTCGACGGCGGGCTGCCGGACGCCTTTCCCCGCTAGTGCTGAACGCGATCTTCATCGCGCTTGTCTCCGGCGCGGTCCTGGTCGCGGCGTTCACGGGCACGATGGGGGCGACCAACCAGGCCGCGCTCGACGCCGCGAAGAACGCGGTCATGGTGATCGCGCTCGGCCTGATCGGGCCGATGGCGCTCTGGCTCGGCTTCATGCGCGTGCTGCGCGAGGCGGGCTTCATGACTCAGGTCGCGCGCGGTCTCGCGCCGGTCATGCGGCGGCTGTTTCCCGACGTGCCGTCCGAGCACCCGGCGATGGGCGCAATGATCCTGAACCTGTCCGCGAACGTGCTCGGGCTCGGCAACGCGGCGACCCCGTTCGGCCTGAAGGCCATGCGCGAGCTCGAGACGCTGAATCCGCGCCCGGGCGTGGCGACCAACTCGATGGCGCTGTTCCTGGCGATCAACACATCGGGGGTCGCGGTGCTCCCGCTCGGTGTGATCGCGATCCGCTCGAGCCTGGGCTCGGCGAATCCGGCCGGCATCGTCGCGCCGACCCTGCTCGCGACGGCCTGCTCGATGGTGGTGGCGGTGGCGGTCGCAAAGCTCCTGCAAGGCCGCGCGCTGTTCTCGGCGGAGCGCGCCGCTTCGAGCCTGGCGGACGAGGCCACTCCCGTCGCTTCGGCCGCGATCGCGGGCATCGAAGCCGCGGAGCAAGTCGCGAGCGTGCGGCGGCGAGCCGACCCGCTGCGGCGCGCGCTCGTGCTCGGCTTCCTGGCGCTGCTCGGCTTCGCACTCGTGCGCCAGCTCGGCTCGGGCGCGCCGGATTCGAGCCTGCTCGAGGTCGCCAAGCAGGCGCTCGACAGCTGGCTCCTGCCGCTCTTGATGGCGTCGATCGTGCTGTTCGGCTTCGCGCGCCGGATCGACGTCTACGACGCCTTCATCCGCGGCGCGCGCGAGGGCTTCGAGATCGCGATCATGATCATTCCGTACCTGGTGGCGATCCTCGTCGGTGTCGCCATGTTCCGCTACTCGGGCGCGCTCGGCGCACTGACCGAGCTCGTGTCGCCCGTCACGTCGTCGCTCGGATTTCCCGCCGAGGCGCTACCCATGGCGCTGATCCGCCCGCTCTCGGGGAGCGGCGGCATGGCCGTGATGACGGAAACGATGCAGACGTACGGTCCGGACTCCTTCGTGGGCTATCTGGTCTCGGTCATCAACGGGAGCACCGAGACGACCTTCTACGTACTGGCGCTTTACTTCGGGAGCGTGGGTGTGCGGGCGGCCCGCCACACCGTTCTCGCGTGCCTGGCGGCCGACTTCACGGGCATCGCCGCCGCGCTCGTCTTCTCGCGAATCTTCTTCTAGGTGGAACCTGCCCGCTCGAGGTGGTAGAGAATGCGCGTGGCTCGCTGGCTCTGTTGGCTGCTTCTCCTCGTCACCACCGCGCACGTCGCCGCGGCGGATTACATCGATGGGGAGGTGCGCGCGCATCTGCGGTCCGGCCCCGGGCTGGAGTTCCGCATCCTGAAGATCCTGCCCGCCGGAGCGGTGGTGCAGACGATCGGCCGCGATGGCGACTGGATCCACGTGCGTCACGCCGACCTCGAGGGCTGGGTCCCGAACGGCAACGTGTCGAACCAGGAGCCGGCCACGGCGCTGCTGCCACGCGTGCGCGAGAAGCTGGTCAGCGCGGAGGGGCGGATCACGGAGCTCGACCAGAAGCTCGTGGAGCAGACCGCGCAGCTCGAGGAGCTCGCGGCGCTCAAGGAGCGCAACCGCGTGCTCGAATCCGACGCGTCGCGTGCGAGCGCGACCGCGCGCTGGAAGTCGCTGACCGCCGGGGCGGGCATCGTGCTGGTGGGCATCTTGATCGGTCTGATCGCGCCGCGCGGCGGCGGGACGCGCAGCCGGCTCAAGCTCTGAGCGCAATGTCGAGCTCGCGAGCCGCGTCGTGACGCGCAGCTGGGACGCGCTGCTGCCGCGGATCGAGCGCGTGCTCGAACGGCTCGAGGACGCGCTCGCGCGCGGCGAACCGCCGGCTTCGGGCGCGGACGCGGAGAAGGCGCTGGCCTTCCGCTGGCGAGGCGGAGCGCTGGCGCCGATCGCGCACCCCGACCTGTACCCGCTCGCGTCACTGCTCGGTGTCGAGCGCTCGCTCGCGAAGCTGCGCGCGAACGTGGCCGCCTTCACGCGCGGCGAGCCCGCGCTCGACATGCTGCTCTACGGCGAGCGCGGCACGGGCAAGTCGTCGGCCGTGCGCGGCGCGCTGGCCGAGTTCGCGCCCAGCGGTTTTCGGCTGATCGAGGTGCGCCGCGAGGAGCTGCTCGAGCTGCCTGCGCTCTGGGCCCTGTTGCGAGATCGGCGTGAGCGCTTCGGTGTGGTGTGCGACGACCTGTCGTTCGAGGAAGGCGACTCGAGCTGGAAGCTGCTCAAGGCCGAGCTCGACGGCGGGCTCGAGGCGCG
>JANNLG010000180.1:0-19699 GCA_031396695.1 Deltaproteobacteria bacterium | reverse complement strand
CGCAGCTCAAGACCAAGGGGCTGCTCGACGCGCTCGCCGAAGGCGGCTTCGACATGGTGATCGGCGGCGCTCGCCGCGAGGAAGAGCGCTCGCGCGCGAAGGAGCGCATCTTCTCGTTTCGCGACGAGCACGGCCAGTGGAATCCCAAGGCGCAGCGCCCCGAGCTCTGGAATCTCTACAACACCCGCCTGGGACCGCGCGAATCGCTGCGCGTGTTCCCGCTTTCCAACTGGACCGAGCTCGACGTCTGGCGCTACATCGAGCGCGAAGCCATCCCGGTGGTGCCGCTCTACTTCGCGAATGAACGCGAGATGGTGCGGCTCGGCGGGCAGCTGATCCCGGTGGTGGAGAAAACGCGGCTCATGCCCGGCGAGAAGGTGGAGCGCGTGATGAGCCGCTTTCGCACGCTCGGCTGCTCTCCCTGCACCGGGGCCGTGCTGTCACCGGCGCGCAACGTGCGGGAAATCATCGCCGAGCTGGAGACGGCCACGGAGTCGGAGCGCGTGACGCGCGTCATCGACCACGACCAGGACGGCTCCATGGAGCAGAAGAAGCGCGAAGGCTACTTCTGAGGCCATGGAGCGAGACCTCCTTCGCTTCGTGACGGCGGGCAGCGTGGATGACGGCAAGTCCACGTTGATCGGCCGGCTGCTGTACGACGCCGGCGCCGTCTACGAAGACCACATGCAGGCGCTTCGCAAGAAGGCGGGGCGCGACGGCACGGCGGTGGACCTTTCGCTGCTGACCGACGGGCTCAAGGCCGAGCGCGAGCAGGGCATCACGATCGACGTCGCCTATCGCTACTTCTCGACCGACCAGCGCAAGTTCATCATCGCCGACTGTCCGGGCCACGAACAGTACACGCGCAACATGGCGACCGGCGCTTCGACCAGCGACCTGGCCGTGATCTTGATCGATGCACGCAAAGGTGTGTTGCCGCAGACGCGCCGGCACAGCTTCATCGTCGCGCTGCTGGGCTTGCGCCACGTGGTCGTGGCGATCAACAAGATGGATCTGGTCGACTGGTCGCAGGACGTGTTCGAGCGGATTCGCGCCGACTACCAGGCGTTCGCGGCGAAGCTCGACATCCCCGACATCCACTTCCTGCCGATCTCGGCGCTCCGGGGCGACAACGTCGTCGATCCGAGCGCGCACATGCCCTGGTGGCAGGGCGGACCGCTGCTCGCGTACCTCGAGAACGTGCACATCGGCGCAGACCGCAACCTCGCCGACCTGCGCTTTCCCGTGCAGTACGTGAGCCGGCCGAACCTGGACTTCCGCGGCTACGCCGGCACACTCGCCTCGGGCACGCTGCGGCCGGGCGACGAGGTGCTGGTCGTGCCGTCCGGAACGACCAGCCGCGTGAAGCGGATCGTGACCTTCGACGGCGATCTCGACGAGGCCGTGCCGCCGATGGCGATCACCGTGACGCTCGCGGACGAGATCGACGCCTCGCGCGGCGACATGTTCGTGCGCCCCGACAACCTGCCGCGCATCGAGCGCGACTTCGAGGCGATGTTGGTCTGGATGGCCGAGGAGCCGTTGGCGATCGACCGACAGTACTTCGTCAAGCACACGCACACGTTGGTGAGCGGCTCGGTCGCGAAGCTGCACTACAGCGTCGACGTGAACACGCTGGAGCAGAAGCCGACCGTCACGCTGGGTCTCAACGAGGTCGGCCGCTGTCAGATCTCGCTCGCCAGAGCGATCCCGTTCGACGCCTACGCGCGCAACCGCGCGACGGGTGCGTTCATCCTGATCGATCGCGTCACGAACGGAACCGTCGGCGCGGGCATGATCCTGCGCCGGCAATCCGGACCCGAGCGCGGCCGCTCGTTCTGGGAGATGGAGCCGGCGAGCGATCTGTTGCGCCGGCAGACGAGTCCGGTGTCGAGCGACGAACGCGCCGAGCGCCTGGGCCAGAAGCCGGTGACGCTTCTGCTCACCGGACTCACCGGCGCGGGCAAGACTACGCTCGCCTACGCGCTCGAGCGGCGACTCTTCGACGCCGGTCGACAGCTGCTGGTGCTCGACGGCGAGAACATGCGGCTCGGCATCAGCCGCGACCTCGGCTTCAGCTCGGTCGAGCGCTCCGAGAACCTGCGCCGCGCCTCCGAGGTCGCGCGCATCGCGAACCAATCGGGCCTGATCTGCATCTGCTCGCTGCTCGCGCCGAGCGAGGCGGTGCGCGAGCGCGTGCGCGAGACGATCGGCGCGGAGCGCTTCCTCGAGGTCTATCTTTCCGCGCCGCTCGAGGTCTGCCGCGCGCGCGAGACCGGCGGCATGTACGCCCGCGCCGACGCGGGCGAGATCTCGCAGTTCCCGGGCGTGTCCGCGCCCTACGACGTACCGAGCGCGCCCGACCTGGTGCTGCCCACACACGAGCTGGATGTCGACGCCTGTGTGGATCGGATCGTGCGGCTGCTGGAGACGCGCGGGATCCTCTGACGCGCGCCCGCGAGCAGCGCGACGCCGACCGCCACGAGCGCGGCGGTCGCGGGCTCCGGCACGGGAACTCCGCCGACGCCCGCGAACGCGAGAATGAAGGTGGCCGGCGTGCCGCTCTCGGCGGTCGCGTGACTCTGGCCGAACGAGTAGAGCTCGACGTGCTCGAGCGCGATCGCGTCGAGCGCGAGCGCTTCGCTCGCGGCCGCGCCAAAGAAGATGTCGAACTGGAGCTGCTCGCCCGCGCCGAGCGTCCCGAAGTCGAACAGGAAGTACGCGCCCTGATCGCTGTTCGGCGGCACCGTCGTGCTGAGCAGGTCCTCGAAGTCGACGTCGAGCGACGCGACGTCGATCGGGACGGTGACGGCGAGCGGATTCGCGGACGACTGGCCGTTGTTGTGCGAGCGCGCGAGCAGGCTGGTCGTCGCCACGCCCGCGATCGTCACGCGTTCGTTGAACTCCGTGGGCGGCACGTCCCAGTCCAGGACCCGCGTATAGAGCAGGTCGCCGACATCCGCCCCGGTCTCGTTGCGGATCGTGACGCGCGCGCGGAACAGGCGGTCCGGCGCGTTCGGGGCCGGCGCGAAGGCATGCTCGATCGTGAGCCCGGCGAGGCCGGCGAGCGCGACGCGCGAGACGGCGCTGCTGTCGGTGGCGACGAACTCGATCAGCTCGAGATCATTCACGCCGCCGTCCGTGTGCAGGCTCGCGAAGCCGCTGGTCGTGCCCGCGACCGAGATGCCCCAGCCCTCGCACGGGCAGCCGGGGCTGGCGCTGTCGTAGAAGCTCCCGTCCGGGAACCGGTACGCGAGCCCGGTTTCGCTGCCGACCGGGCCGCCGCCGTTCACCGCCACGCCACCGACCGAGCTGATCAGGTGCCCCTCGTCGTTCACGCCGAGCGCGAGAGTTCCCTGCGGATTCACGATGGTTGCCGCGGCACTTGCGTAGTGCGGCAGCGCCAGCGCGAGGCCCGCCGCAAAAATGTGTCGGGTCCAGGACCGGCGCAAGACAGTTCCCACGGCAAGCTCCTTCCAGCGCGAGCCAGGATGAGCCATCCACGAGTCACGAGTCAACGTTCGCGCGACGGCCTCGGCGAGGATCAGCTCGCGTCGCTGGTCGCGAAGCTCTGAGTCGACGGGAGTGCGGCGCTCAGCCGAGCGGCTGGCCGTAGCGATTCCCGAACGCGAACTCGTCGAGCGGCTTGCGCCGCAGGCGCTTGGGAAACGCCCGTTCCGGCCAACCGACCGCGATCGTCGCGACGGTCGAGAGCTCGGCGGGAATCGCGAGCAGCGTCTTCACGCTCTGCTCCTCGAAGCAGAGCAGGGTGGTGAGCGCGGCACCGAGTCCCTGCGCGCGACACGCGAGCAGGAAGTTCTGCACGGCGGGGTAGATCGAAGCGCCGCCGACGACCGAGAGCCGGCCCAGGTTCTGGTCGGTGGCGTGACAGTCCGCGAGCCGCGCACAGACGACGGCGAGCACCGGAACGCGTGCGAGGTTGCGTGCGAATCGATCGGCGTCCTGCACCGAGCGTGGCAGGGCGTCGACCCGCACGGAGCCGCCGATCATCGCGCTCAGGTACGCCTGCCAGCGCGGCCAGTAGAGCGCCGCGAGCCGCTCGCGCAGCGCGCCGTCCGTGACGACCACGAAGCTCACCGGCTGGCGGTTGCCGCCGCTCGGCGCGAAACGCGCCGCATCGAGCGCGCGATTCAGCGCCTGCTTCGGAACCGGCTCGGCGCGGAAGCTCCGACACGTCCCGTTGCTCTCGATCGCCTCGAACAAGTCCATCGCTTCCTCGCCGCGCGGCCGTGCGCGACGACACTCTATCGCGCGCCGACGGCCTTCGCGGCTGCGCGAGCGATCCTGGGACAATTGCGGCCGCGGGCCATGGCCGCGGCCTCCGCTACGCCCCGTCGAGCACGCGCGCGAGGATTTCCTCGGGGTCGGTGAAGCCGTTCTCGTCCTGCAGCTCGCGGCAGCGCTCGAGGATCGCGCCGAACTCGGGCCCCGGGCGCAGGCCGCGCGCGATCAGGTGGCGGCCGAGCACGACGTCGCGCGGGGGCGACTTCTCGATCGCGAGCTCTCGCGCACGCGACAGGAATTCGTCGCCGGCGGGGAACACGCGCGCGAGCGCTTCTTCGGTCGTGCGTCCGAAGTGGTCGGCGCGCGCGACGCGCGCGAGCAGCTCGGCGCTCACGTTGGCCGCACCGAGCTTGCGCGCGAGTCTGCGGTAGCCCTTCGCGGACGCGTGGTTCTTGATGAACAGCGCGGGCGCGAGGTGATGCTCGACCAGCGCGCCCACGCGCGCGACCAGCTCGTTCGGAGCGCGCATGCGCTCGAGACAGCGCGCGGCGAGCTCGACGCCGCGCACGTCGTGGTTGGGCGAGCGCACGCGGCCGTCCACGGTCGAGGTGGTCGGCGGCTTGCCCACGTCGTGCAGGAGCGCGCCGAACATCAGCGCCTCGTCGTCCGCGCCGCCGTCGCGAAGCCGTGCGGCCTCGTCGATCACCATCTGGTTGTGGACCCAGCAGTCGCCCTCGGGGTGCCATTCCGGATCCTGCGGCACGCCGACCAGCGCTTCCAGCTCGGGGAAGAAGCGCAAAAGACTCGTCGTGCGCAGGATCTCCGTGCCCAGCGAAGGGCGCGCGCCCTTCAGTAGCAGCTTGCGCCACTCCTCGAGCACGCGTTCGCCGGAGAGCTCGGCGAGATCGAGCTCCCCGCACAGCCGCAGCAGCTCCGCGTCGGGCTGCATCTCGAAGCGCGCGGCGAACTGCGCGACGCGCAAGCCGCGCAGCGGATCTTCCGGAAAGTGCGCGGGGTCGGTCGCGCGCAGCACGCCGCGCTCCAGATCGCGCGCGCCGCCGTGCGGGTCGAGCCGCTCGTTCGTGAGCGGATCGAAGCCCATGCTGTTGATCGTGAGGTCGCGTCTTCGGGACGCGGTTGCGAAGTCGAGGCCGGGATCGAAGCGCACCTCGAAGCCCTTGTGGCCGGGGCTCGCCTTCGAGTCGAGCCGCGGCAGCGAGAAATCGACGTCGAGTCCCTTCACCTGCAGCACGCCGAAGGCGCGGCCGATCGCGATCACCGGACCGAAGCGCGCGAGCAGACGCTCGAGCGCGTCGAGCTCGAGCCCGTAGATCTCGACGTCGAGGTCGGTCGCTTCGACGCCGCGTTGCTGATCGCGCACCCAGCCGCCGACCAGCAGGGCGCGTCCGCCCGCATCCGCGACGGCGCGCGCGACCTGGAGCACTCGCGGATCCACGTTTGCTTCAGCCGCCGATCTGATACATCTGGATCTTCTCGCGTCCGGGTACCGGTTCCGCGCGCAGCTCGGAGTAGCGATCGTCGCGTCCGCTCCACACGCGCGTGATGATGCGTGCGAGCTCGTCGTCGCTGGCGCCCTCGCGCATAGGGGTCTTCAGATCCGTGCCCTCGGCCGCGAACAGGCACGTGACCAGGCGCCCGTCCGCCGACAGGCGCGCGCGCGAGCAATCGCCGCAGAACGGCTGCGTGACCGAAGCGATGATGCCGATCTCGCCCGCGCCGTCCGCGAAGCCATAGCGTTGGGCGACCTCGCCGCGGTAGTTCGCTTCGAGCGGCACGAGCGGAAACGCTGCGGCGATCCGATCGCGGATCTCGCGCGCGGGCACGACCTGCGCCAGATCCCAGCGATTCAGCGTGCCAACGTCCATGAACTCGATGAAGCGCACCACGTGTCCCGTCCCGCGGAAGCGGCGCACCAGCTCGACCAGCGTGTGCTCGTTCACGCCGCGCTGCACGACGCAGTTGAGCTTGAGCGGCGCGAGCCCGACGCGCGAGGCCGCGTCGATGCCCGCGAGCACGCGCTCGAGCGGCAGGTCGCGGCCGGCCATCCTGCGGAACACGGCGTCGTCGAGGCTGTCGAGGCTCACGGTCACCCGCGTGAGGCCTGCTTTCGCGAGCGGCTCCGCCAACTGCTCGAGCAGGGCCCCGTTGGTGGTGAGCGCGAGATCTTCCGCGCCGTCGAGCGCGGCGAGCCGGCGCACGAGTTCGGGCAGCTGCGCCCGCACGAGCGGCTCGCCGCCGGTGATGCGCAGCTTCTTCACGCCCAGGCCGAGGAAGATCCGGGCCAGCCGCTCGATCTCTTCGAAAGACAGGATCGCGGGCTTGGGCAGGAACTCGTAGCGGTCGCCGAAGATCTCGGCCGGCATGCAGTACGGGCAGCGGAAGTTGCAGCGGTCGGTGACCGAGATGCGCAAGTCGCGCAGCGGTCGCGCGCGGCGGTCGGTGAGCAGCGGCAGCTCGATCGAAGGGACGGGCTCGCTCATGGCCGTTCGGGCAGCGTAGCACAGCGAGCCGACCGGCTTATCCTGGGGGCTTGATGCCGGTCCCGTCCCGCCTTCGAGCGCTCGCGCCCTTCGGGCTCGTGTTCGCGTTCGCGCTCGCGCTGCGGCTCGCGTACCTGTGGAGCTGGCACGACACGCTGCTGTTCAGCACGCCGATCGGCGACGCGCGCGCGTATCTGGCCTGGGCGAGCGCGCTCGTGGGTGGGGATTGGCTCGGGCGCGAGGTCTTCTACCAGGCGCCACTCTATCCGTACTTCCTGGGCGCGCTGCATACGCTGTTCGGTAACGACCCGTGGGTCGCGCGTGTCGCGCAGGCGGTGCTGGGCGCGTTCGGCTGCGCGTTGCTGGGTCTGGCCGGCGCGAAGTTCTTCGACCGGCGCGCGGGAATCGCGGCCGGGCTCGGACTCGCACTGTATGCGCCGGCGATCTACTTCGACGGGTTGATCCAGAAGGCGACGCTCGACGCATTCCTGTTCTCGCTGCTCCTACTCGTGTTCGCGCACCTGGTCGACCGCGATCGGCCGCGGCTCGCGTTCGCGGCCGGCATCGTGCTCGGCCTGCTCGCGCTCGCGCGCGAGAACGCGCTCGTGCTGGTTCCGCTCGCGGCTCTGTTCGTGGCGGTGTCGGGCCCGAGTCGCTCGGCCGGACGGCGCGCGCTGGCGGTCGGGGTGCTCGCGCTCGGACTCGCGGTGCCGCTCGTGCCGGTCGGTCTGCGTAACCAGGCGATCGGCGGCGCGTTCCTGATCACGACCGCACAGCTCGGTCCGAACCTTTGGATCGGCAATCATCCCGGCGCGACGGGACGCTACGAGCCGCTGCGTCCCGGTCGCGGCGACGCGCGCTTCGAGCGGGCGGACGCGCGTGCGCTCGCCGAGCGAGCGCTCGGCCGCGCGCTCACTCCGGCGGAGGTCTCCGACCACTTCCGCGGACGCGTGCTCGAATTCGTGCGCGAGCGCCCCGGCGAATTCGTCCGCCTGCTCGCGCGCAAGTGGGCGCTGGTCTGGAACGCGCGCGAGCTGCCCGACACCGAGGGCATCGACGCGTACGCGGAGCGATCCGCGCCGCTGCGCGCGCTGCAGCTCGTGTTCGGTTTCGGGTTGCTGGCGCCGCTCGCGCTGGCGGGCGTGGTGGCGACGCGCAGGGACTGGCGGCGACTCTGGGTGCTCTGGTCGGCGGCGCTCCTGCTCGCCGCGAGCGTGGCGCTCTTCTACGTGTTCGCGCGCTACCGCTACACGGCGGTGCCGGTGCTGATGTTGTTCGCCGGCGCGGGCGTGGTCGCGGGCGTCGATGCGTTGCGCGCGCGGCGCCCGCGTCGCGTCGCGGAGCTGGCACTCTCCGCGGGAGCCGCCGCGCTGTTCGTGAACTGGCCGCTGGTCGGGACGTCCGACGCCGCGCTGACGCACTTCAGCGTAGGCAGCGCGTTGCTCGAGCAGGGCCAAGCGCGCGAGGCGCTGACCGAGCTCGAGCGCGCGGTCTCGGCTCGTCCCGACTTCGCGCAGGCTCGCCTGCGACTCGCCGACGCGCTGCGCGAGACCGGCGACCCGGTGCGGGCGCTCGCGCTCTGCGATGCGCAGATCGCCGTCGATGCCGGACTCGCCGACGCGCACGTGAGCCGCGCTCTCGCGCTCGGGGCGCTCGGACGCACGGACGACGCGATCGCCGCGCTCGAGCTCGCGCTCGCGCTCGAGGCCGAGCACGCGGATGCGCACAACGATCTCGGCAACCTGTTCGTGCAAAGACGGGAGAGCGCACGCGCGATCGAGCACTACCGGCGCGCGCTCGGCCTGCGCCCGAACGACGCGAACTTCGAGGCGAACCTCGGCGCGGGACTCCTGCAGGCGCGCGCGCCGGACGAAGCGCTCGTGCATCTCGAACGCGCGCTGGCGCTCGCACCCGGCCACCCGACCGCGCGCTTGAACCGCGCGACCACGCTGGCGCTGCTGGGTCGGCTCGACGAAGCGCGTGCAGCCTACGCCGAGGTGATCCGGCTCGAGCCCGCGGACTCGGCGTACGCGGCGCGCGCGCGGGACGACTTGGCTCGACTCGGCGCAGGTCCCTGATTCAGCGCGCGTCCGGCGGGGAAGCGACCAGCACGCCCGCGCGCTCGAGCTCGCGCACGCGCGCTTCGTCGTAGCCGAGCAGCTCGCACAGAACCTCCCGGTTGTGCTGCCCGCGTTTCGGTGCCGGTCGCCGGATCGGACAGGTCTCGCCGCCGAACCAGTACGGAGCGCGCACGACTGATCGCGTGCCGCCGCGGCCGTCGTCGACCGCTACGAGCAGGCCGCGCTCGCGCGCGATCGGTCCGTGCAGCGCGTCGGGCAGGCTGGCGACCAAGCCGACCGAGAGGCCGGCGTCCTCGAGTGATCGCTCGATCGCTTCCGGATTCGGCTGGCTGCGCATCCACGCCTCGATCGCCTGGTGGCGCAGACGGGCCTTGGTCGGCACGTCGGCGTCCGGCCGCGCCGGATCCGACACCCCGAAGTGTTGGCGGAAGGGCGCCCAGGCGTTCTGCGGCGTGCCGGCGATCGCGACGTGGCCGTTCGCGCCCGCGTCGAACAAGCGCGACTCCTCGCGAGGCTCGGGCTCGGGCAACAGCGCGTAGGCGGTCTCGCTGTAGGTCGCGAGCAGCGCGTCGAAGAGCGGCACCTCGATCCGCTCGCCGCGACCGCTCACTCCGCGACGCACCAGCGCTGCGAGCACCGCGATCGCGCCGTGCATGCCCGCGGCCACGTCGGCCTTGTTGTCCGCGATCTGCGCCACCGGCAGTCCGGAGCTGCGCGCCTCCCAGTCGAGCACACCGGCGATCGCGTGCATCATCGGCGCGTACGCGCCCTTGTCGCGAAACACGGAGCGCGAGCCGAAGCCCGACAGTGCGCAGTAGATCGCGCGCGGGTTCACCCGCTGTAGCGCGTCGGCACCGATGCCCAGGCGATCGGCGACGCCGGGCCGGAAGTTCTCGAGCACGACGTCGGCATGCGCGTAGAGCGCGAGCACGACCTCGGCCGCACCGGCGACGGACAGGTCGATCGAGACGTTGCGTTTGCCGACGTTGGCCAGCGTGTACAGGCCCGAGTTGCCGCGGTCGCTCTTGGGAGCGATCTCGCGCGACAGGTCGCCGTCCGGTGGCTCGAGCTTGATCACGTCGGCGCCGAGATCCGCGAGGATCCGCCCGCACACGGGCCCGGCCAGGACACGTGTAAGATCGACGACGCGCAGGCCGGCGAGTGGAGACGTGGGCGCGGAGCTCGGGTCGGACACGCGGCGCGATTCTAACCCGCGGCGAGGAGAGGGCTCATGGATCTCGCGAAGCTCGAGGACGTCCGCTACGAGGTCGATTGCGGACTGGCCTGGATCACGATCAACCGACCGGAGCGCTTCAATTCGTTTCGCGCGCGCACCGTCGACGAGCTGATCCGCTGCTTCAAGGCCGCCTGGACCGACACGCGCGTGGGTGTGGTCGCGCTCACCGGCGCGGGCGAGCAGGCATTCTGCGCGGGCGGCGACCAGAAGCAGCGCCAGGAAACCGGCGACTACGGCCCGAGTGAGACGGGTGTGTTCGAAGTCGAGACGCTGCACCGCGTGATCCGCGACCTGCCCAAGCCGGTGATCGCGGCCGTGAACGGAGTCGCGGTCGGCGGCGGGCACGTGCTGCACGTGCTCTGCGATCTGACGATCGCCGCATCGCACGCGCGCTTCGGCCAGGCGGGTCCGCGGGTCGGCTCGTTCGACGCCGGCTTCGGCAGCGCCTACCTCGCGCGCATCCTGGGTGAGAAACGGGCGCGCGAGGTCTGGTACCTGTGCCGCCTGTACGACGCGGCGACCATGGAGCGCTGGGGTCTCGTGAACGTGGTCGTGCCCAAGGAAGAGCTGCGCGCGGAAGTGCGGCGCTGGGCCGACGAGATGCTCGCCAAGAGCCCCACCGCGCTCAAGGTCCTGAAGCACAGCTTCAACGCCGACAGTGAGGCGATCGCCGGCATCGGCACGCTCGCTTTCGACTCGCTCGATCTGTTCGTGCAGACCGAGGAGGCGCGCGAGGGGATCGCGGCGTTCAACGAGAAGCGATCACCCGATTTCGCGAAGTACCGGCGCTAGCTCGAACGCCCGAGTCACCAGGCGAGCTGCCAACCGTTCGGCGCCTGCGGCAGTGAGTCCAAGAGAGTGCTCCAGGGCTGCCGGTTCTCGACGAAGACGCTCGCGCGCCTGCCGTCGAACTCGATCGCCCCGGTCGGCAGAACCACCTCGATCGCGTCGGAGCCCAGCGCGCGCACGACCACCGAACCGACTCTCGTCCAGCTCCACTCGCGGCCCGTCGGACCGCTGAATCGGTAGAGCGCGTTGTTCTCGATCAGGTAGTCGCTTCCGAAGGCGCGATGGGCGTAGCCCGTGCTCGGATCGGCGTCGGAGTTCAGGTACAGGTGCAGCAGTTGCACCGGCCCGCCCAGCGATCGCAGCGTGAACACGATGCTGCCCGGCTGAACGGTGGCTGCGCCCGCGACCAGATCGCCGGCGCTCGCGCCCGACTGAGCGATCACGTTGGGAACGGGAACTCGCCAGCTCGAGAAGCGGGGGAGACTGTCCAGACGGGCATCCCAGTGCAGCCAGTGCTCGACCCGAAGCGTCAGCGCCGTGCCGCTGGTCAAGTCGAGTGACGCGAGCGGAACGCGGATCTGCAGCAGGTTCGTTTGCGGCGTGGCACGCGTCAGCGGCGCGACGCTGCTGAAGCTCCAGGCGGATTGCTCGAGGCCCGTGTGGCGATAGAGAAAGCCGTTCTCGATCAAGAAATCCGCGCCGAGGCCGCGATGGAGGTAGCCGCTCGTCGTACTCGAGTCGGTGTCCAGGTAGACGTGGACGTTCTGCAGCGCGCTGGCCTCGGCCTGCAGGCTGACGACCATCTCCGCGTCGTCGAAAGCGACGTTCGCTCGCACGAGATCGGTGGCCTGCGCTCCGCTCTGCTCGATGACGTGAGGCACCGTGACCTGCCAGCGATCGACGTCGCTCGGAAGATCTTCGGGAGGCGTCGACCAGTCGTGCCACCTCCGCACGCGAAGACCCAGCGCACCGCCCGCGATCAAGTCCAGCGGCGCGCTCGGGATCGTGAGCCGCGCGACGTCGGGTCGCAGCCACGCGACGGAGACCGACCCGACGATCGACCACGCGCCCGAGTCGTAGGCGTAGAGTCGATCGTTCTCGACCACGAACTCGGCGCCCAGCGCTTTCTGTCGATGGCCCGTCCGAGCGTCGACATCCGTGTCCAGAAAGACCTGGAGCGTCTGGGTCGGATCGCCGGCCGTGAGTACGCTGAGCACGATCGAGTCCCCGTCGAACGAGGCGGCGGCTTCGACGAGGTCCGTGTCGAACTCCGCGGACTGCTCGAAGTGCTGCGCTCCTGGCACCGCGAAGTCGCGCGTCTCGCCCCAGGCGTGCACGATTTCGAAGCCGCGCCAGTCCTCGGGCACGAGACCGCCGACGGGCGCGAGCTCGGCGCGGAAGTTCGTGCCGCCGGAGCGGACCTGTTGCAGCGCGCGAGGCGCGAACTGGAACAGCCAATCGACCTGGCCCGCGGCGACGCTCTCGCTCAGCGACCAAGCCGTCAGGCTGCGCATGCGCAGGCTGCAGGAATAGGAGCCGATTCGTCTCGCGGCGAAGAAAGAGTCGAGGCTCGCGGTCAGGGTCTGACCCGAGCGGGTGGTGGGAACGACGAGATGATTCGGACTGCCGCACGCGATCGAGATCTCGACGTCGACGTCGTCGCGCGCGAGCGCGAGCTCGAGCTCACCGCCGACGAGCAAGAAGGGCCACTCGACGGGAATCAGCCAGTCACTGCCGGGTTGGCTGACGTCGAGCGCGCGCGTCAGGGTTCCGTTCGCGAAGTTCGGTGGTGGACCGTAGGTGGGGTAGAGCGCGTACGAGGCTTCGCTCTGCGAGTACACCGTTCCCTGCGCGAGCTCGAAGCGTACTTCGTCGAGCGGCGCGAGCACCGGCTCGATTCGGTGCGTCGACGCGGGGGTCGGTGGATACACGTAGTTGTCGCTGGTGTCGGAGTAGAGCGAGGCCATGAAGGCACTCGACGCACCGTTCGGGTCATAGGCCGTGGCAAGGATCGGGGCCGGGTCCGCCGCGAGCTCGAGCACGCTCACGATGTCACCGTCGCCGCCCCGGTAGTAGACCTCGTGATCGGCGTCGAACATGTGCCAGCCGCCGTCGTACCAGATCTCGGCCACCACGTGCTCGCCCAGGCTCCAGATGCGCGCGGGCATGGCCGCCGCCGCGCTGAGCGCGTGGATGCCCGCCGCGGAGTTTCCGCACAGGCCGTAGCCGTACACGTTGATCAGCTTGACGGGGTCGTCGATCTCGTCGCCCGTCTCGGCCGCGATGTAGTGGTAGCGCCAGTCGAC
The DNA here is from genome assembly GCA_031396695.1 of Deltaproteobacteria bacterium. Classification (GTDB taxonomy): domain Bacteria; phylum Myxococcota_A; class UBA9160; order SZUA-336; family SZUA-336; genus VGRW01. The sequence goes on along the minus strand of JANNLG010000180.1, from coordinate 6,540 downwards.
GACGAACTGCCAGATCGCGATCGCCTTGGCCTCCGCGGTCATCGTGTCGTCGACGATGCCGGCGAGCATTCCTTCCGCGCTGGCCAGGTCGGGCCGGCCGTCGGCGTGGAGCTTGATCATCACGCTCGAACGCGGGTCGAGGTTGCGCAGCACCAAGCGCTCGTTCTCGAGCGCAACCGTCGGTGCCGCGACGTGGTAGCTCGAGTCGAGCGCATCGAGCCTGACGAAGGTGGTGTGGTGCGTGGCGGAGAGACGCTCGACGATCGCATCGGCGACCGTCGGATCCGCAGACGCGCGCCCCGCGAGCCACAGGGCCAGCACGGGGATGAGGCTGAGCGAGACTGAACGCGCGTTCATGCTCCCGCTCATCGTAGTGCATTCGCTACGTTCCCGTACAGCCGGGAACCCCTCGACAGCGCTTGGGATTCAGCCGTCGCGCCAGGCGTCGGCAGCGTCGAAGCCCTGGCTCATCGCGGCCGCGCGGCGGTCGAACAGCCCGCGCGTTCCCGGGTGCGTGAAGACGTACAGCTCGTTCCCCTGGACGGCCGCACGCACGCGCCGGCCGACGGCGAGCGGGTCGAGCCCCGAGGCGATCGGATTCACGTTGCCTCCAAGCGGCAGCGCGACCGGCTTCGATGCACCGACCTCGGCGGGCCGATTGCGCTCGCTCTCCATGATGCGCGTGCGCACCGCGCCGGGACACAGCACGGAGACGCCGAGGCCGTAGGACTCCCCCTCGGCGCGCAGGCACTCCGAGATGCCGACCACCGCGTACTTGGTCGCGGTGTAGACGCCCAGCCCGGCGAACGCCGCGACGCCCGCGACCGAAGCGGTGTTCACCACGTGCTTCTCCCCGGCCTGCGCCTTCATGCGCGGCAGGAACGCCTGCAGGCCGTTCACGACGCCCTCGAGGTTCACGCCCAGCACCCAACGCCAGTCGGTGTCGGTCATGGCGCTGAGCTCTCCGAACACCGCCACGCCCGCGTTGTTGCACAGCACGTGCGCCGCGCCGAGCTCCGCGTACACGCGCACGGCGAGCGCCTCGACCGAGTCGCGCCGCACGACATCGGTGGCGATCGCGAGCGCCGTAACGCCCAGCGCGCGCGCCTCGCCCTCGACCTTCTCGGCCGCGGGCAGGTCCACGTCCGCGATCACGACATGCATCCCAGCCTGCGCGAAGGCGATCACCATTCCCTCGCCGATCCCGCTGCCGCCGCCGGTCACCACCGCCACCTTGCCCGAAAGCTCTCGCATGCCGTGTTCCTCTGGCTCTGTTCGCGCGCGGATCTTCGCACATAATGGCGGTCGCCATGCCGAACGAGACCCTGCCGAGAACGACGCTCGCGATGGTACTCACGGGTCCGCGCGCGCTCGAGCCGCGCGATCTCGCGATCCCCGAGATCGACGACGACAGCGCGATCCTGCGCGTCGAGGCCTGCGGCATCTGCGGCAGCGACTACGAGCAATTCGAGGGTGTGCTGCGCACGCCGGTGCCCGTGATCCCGGGGCACGAGCCGCTGGGCCGGATCGCGAAGATCGGCGAACGCGCGGCGCGCCGCTGGGGCGTCGACGTCGGCGACCGCGTCGCGGTCGAGAACATGATCTCGTGCCGCTTCTGCACGCCGTGTCTCGCCGGCCGCTCGCACCTGTGCGAGAAGCGGATGATCTACTCGTACGTGCCGCTTTCGCAGAAGCCCGGCCTGTACGGTGCGTACGCGGAGTACATGTGGCTGCACCCGAACAGCGTGCTGCACAAGCTCGACGCCGCGCTGCCCGCCGCGCTCGCGGTCATGTTCAACCCGCTGGGCGCGGGGTTCCGATGGGCGGTCGAGATCCCGCAGACCAAGCCCGGCGACACGGTCGTGATTCTGGGTCCGGGGCAGCGCGGGCTCGCGAGCGTGCTGGCGTGTCGCGCGGTCGGCGCGGGCACGATCATCGTCACGGGTCTGGCGGCCGACGCGCGCAAGCTCGAGCTCGCGCGCGAGTTCGGCGCCGACCACACGATCGACGTCCAAAATCAGGACGCCCGCAAGCGCATTCGCGAGCTCACGAACGGCCGCGGCGCAGACGTGGTGATCGACGTGTCGTCGTATGCGCTCGAGCCGGTCGCCGCGTCGCTCGACTACGTCGCGCCCGGCGGCGCGGTGGTGCTCGCCGGCGTGAAGGGCTTCAAGCCGGTGCCGGAGTTCGTCTCCGACAAGATCGTGATGAAGGAGATCCGCGTGTTCGGCGCGATCGGCGTGACCTCGTCGGCGTACCGCGCGGCGATCCGGCTGATCGAATCGCGAAAGACCCCGATCGAGAAGATGCACACGCACGACTTCGGCTTGCGCTCCGCGGAGCGCGCCATCCACATGCTCGCGCGCGAGATTCCGGGCGAAGAGTCGATCCACTCCTGCCTCGTGCCGGGTCTGGACTAGGCCGTGGACTCGGTCGAAGGCTGGATCGCGGAGTCGCCGTACTCGCGCTTCCTCGGCGTGGAGCTGGCCGAACGCACGGACGACTCGCTCGTCTTGCGGCTCCCGTACAAGGACGAGAACTCGAATCCCGGCAAGGCGCTGCACGGCGGCTGCGCCGCGTCGCTCGGCGCGATCGGCGCGCAGGCGCTCACGCGCGCCGCGCTCGGACCCGACACCGGAACGTGGCACTGCGCCGGGCTGCAGGTGAGCTACCTGGCCGCGGCGATCGGCGAGGCGATCGTCGCCCGCGCGCGACTGCTGCGCCGCGGGAAGGAGCTGTGCTTCGCCGAGGTCGAGATCGAGACCGAGGACGCGAAGCCGATCGCGCACGTCAGCGCGGCCGTGCGCGGCCGCTTCGGCGCGCCCGCGCCGGAGCTGCCGAAGTCGGCCGGCGATCACGGTCTGACCGATCCGGGCGCGATGGGTCCGCACATCGGCGCGATCGCGTTCATCGGCCAGCGCGGAATTCGCGTCGAGCACATGACGGGCGGCACTTCCCGGCTGGTCATGCCGTTTCGCGACACCAACGCGGATCGGGACGGGAACGTGCACGAGGGCGCGGTGCTCGCGCTGCTCGACACCACCGGCGCGATGGCGTCGTGGGCCGAGACGGGTCACGGCCGCTACAAGGCGTCGACGCCCGCGATCCAGGCACAGATCCTCGCGCCCGCGGGGTCGGGCGAGCTGGTCGCCTACGGCCGCTGCGTGCTGCGCGACCGCGAGCTGTTGTGGAGCGACGTCGACGTGGTGCGCCGCGACGACCAGCGGATCTGCGCCCGCGGCACCGTCGTGTACCGGATCCTGACCTAGCCGAAGCGCGGGCCGTCGCGTTCGAGCCAGACCTCCGCACCGTCGGGCACGCCGCGTTTCTCTCGCCAGCTCGCGTAGCGTTCCGCGAACACGCGACCGAGCTCGGTGGCGGGCTCGGCCCCGTCGATGTACTCGCGGTGGATGCCGTGCCAGTGGTTGCGCGCGCCGAGCTCGGCGAGCAGCGGCCACAGGCCCCACTGCAGCCGGTTCAGGAACACGAAGTCTCGCGGCATGTTGCTCTGCTTGGGGATCTCGCCGTAACGCGGGTCGTTGCGGTCGAACACGTGCGCGAGCGAGCTCGACGTGTAGGCGCGCGTGAACGTGAACTCGCGGTCGAATCGGAACGGCTCGTAGAAGAAGCCCATGTACTCGTAGTAGAGCTCGGTCGAGACCGGCGCGTCGTCGCTGATGAAGCCGAACTCGACGAGCTGCCGGCGGAAGGCGGGCCGGTCGCCGGCCAGGTGGTGCTGGTGCAGCTCGCGCATGCCGCGCGCGATCGACGCGTCGAAGTACTTCACGCAGCCGAAGTCGAGGAACGTGACCGATCCGTCCGGGTGGAACCGGTAGTTGCCCGGGTGCGGGTCGCCGTTGAACGCGCGGTGGCGGAACATCGAGCACCACACGAAGCGGTACATCACCTCGGCCGCGCGCTGGCGCAAGCGGTCGGGCTGCGCGCACAGCCAGGCGAAGTCGTGACCGCCCACCAGCTCGCTCGTGAGCACGCGCGCGGTCGAGTGACTCGCGATGACTTCGGGCACCTTCACCAGCGGGTGGTCGGCCCAGAGCTCCGCGAACGCGCGCTGGTTGCGCGCTTCGTTGGCGTAGTCGAGCTCTTCGAAGATGCGCTCGCGCAGCTCCTCGACGACCGGGCCGGGATCGAGATTGCGGTACAGCGCGCCGATCGCGCCGTACAGCCAGCCCACGTTCGCGAGGTCCGCGCGGATCGCCGCGTCGATGCCGGGGTACTGCACCTTGACCGCGACCTCGCGTCCGTCGAGCAACACGCCGCGGTGCACCGGGCCGATGCTCGCGGCCGCGAGCGGCTGCGGATCGAGCGAGCGGAAGCGCTGCTCGACGCGCGCGCCGAGCTCGCGCTCGAGCTCGTTTCGGATCGCCGCGAAATCGACCGGCGGCGCTTGCGTCTGGAGCTGCGCCAGGAGCGCCCGGTACTCCTCGGGCAGATCCGTCGACACGTAGCTCGCGATCTGGCCGAGCTTCATGATCGCGCCCTTCATGTGCCCCATCGTCTCGAACACGCGCTTCGCGCTCTCGGCGTGGTATGCGTCGAGCAGCGCCTTGCGGCGCGCTTCGCTCGTGAACAGCCCGCGCAGCTTCGAGAGCCCGTAGCCTCCGGCGAGCCGAGAGCTCAGGCCGCCGAGCAGGCGTAGCCGCCGGAATGCGCCCCCGGGTGGAGCTTGCGCGCGCTTCATCGCCGGGGTCGCCTCGTCAGTTCTCGGGGAAGCGGCGCAGCACTTCGGCGCGAAGTCCGTCGAGCATCTGCTCGAGTGAGCGATTGCGCAGCATGCGCTCGACGAACTCGGGCACGGCGCGTCCTGCGCTCATGCGCGCGTCGTAGCGCACGAGCGTCTCACGGCCCGCCGCGACCGGCAGCAGCGCCCAGGCGCCGCGGCTCGCGGCGATGTCGTGCGGCGCGGCCTCGTCCAAGCTCCAGGTCAACCGCCCGTCGCGCGGCTCGAGGTCGTAGATGGTGGTGTGCGCGAAGGCCATCAGCATGATGCTGTAGCGCTGCTCGACCCAAAGCTTCGCGCCCGCGCGCCGCCCGATGCGCGTTTCGTCGATCAGCGGCATGAACTCCGGCCAGCGCTCGAAATCGGTGAGCACGCTCCACACGTCCGCCGGCGGACGCCGGATCAGGCTCTCTGCGCGCGTTCCACCGCTCGAATCGTTCGGCTCGTTCTCGAGCACGACCGCTTGCCGGAGCACGGCGCCGTCCTGCAGCGAGACCCAGTCTTCGACCGAGTACAGCGTCTCGGGCTCCGCAACGGGAGCCCGGCAAGCGATGCAGGGCGCGGCGCCGACCGGGGGCAGCGTCTTGGCGCCGTCCGGTGCATCCGCGGCCGTCACCGCGATCGAGCAGGCGGCGAGGATCAGGACCGACTTCGCCAGCATCGGCCGCAGTGTACCCCAGTCCGGCCTACGCGCGCTTCGCGAGCCTCGGCGACTTGTGGATCGCGACCGCGAGCAAGGCCACCGCGAGGGCGAGGGTCACGACGTCAGGCAGGAGGGGAATCGGCTCACCGGGCGGCGGCGGCGCCGGAGGTCCGAGCGAGAAGGGCTGCGTAAACACCGTGCGGCCATCGCCATCGTCGATCTCCGCGCGCGCGTACACCAACTCGTTCGGGAGATTCGTCAGGTCGAGCGTGTTGCCCTCGCCGATCAGCTGGCCGTCTCCGATCCAGCGGACCGTCTCGATCCCGGCCGCGGTGCTGATCGTGATTCGATCGAACGTGACTTCGATCTCCGACACGGTCGGGTAGGCGGACTTCACCGCGTTGTCTTCGACCACGGCGAAGAACGCACCCGCCGCGAACGCCGCCATGTAGGACTCGAGGTCGTAGCTCGTGACCAGCGCCTGCGTCTTGCCGCGATCGCGGTTCGCCTCGGTGATCTCCGGCCAGCACGCGGTCGCGGAGCTGCCGAGCGGCGTCCACGCCGACGCCCAATCGTTCACCGCGATGCCCCAGATGCGCGGCGACTTCTCCTCGAGCACGTGATCCCAGACCGCGCGCATCTCGTCGATGAAGTGGCTCGGGGCGCCGGGACAGCCCGCCACGCCCGCCGCCGAACCGTCGTCCTTGAGCGCGTGATAGTTGTTGTACATCTCGACGGCCAGCGGAAGCGGATCAAGCGAGTCGAGCTGGTTCGGCGGGCCGTTCGGATGCGCGGCCACTGGGATCGCGCCGAGCGCGATGCTCTTCGCGATGAAATCCGAGTTGCTCGAGTAGAGGTGGCTCGCGGGGAGACCGAGCGGGTTGTCGGTGCGGACGGCGCCGCCTTCGTTGCCGCAACTCGCGCAGCCGGCGCCCTCCATGTACTCGCCGAGTCCGATCGAGATCATGTGCGCGGAGTGACGCGGAGACGGCGGCGTTCCACCGATCAGTCCGACTTCTTCGGCGCCCGGCAGATAGAAGCGAAGCGAGTTCAAAGGCAGCGCCGGCGCGCCGTGCTCCTCGGGAGGCCAGCGGCGGTAGCCGACCCAGCCCGTCGGCACGCCCGGATCGGGGTTGGGGCTGCCGGCCGAGAGCCACGC
>JANNLG010000172.1:0-1660 GCA_031396695.1 Deltaproteobacteria bacterium | reverse complement strand
GAGCCGTACGTCGTGTACTACGAGATCTCGGCCGACGGAAAGGTCACGCGCGAGGTGCCGATCCATGCGCCGTGGCCGTCGATGGTCCACGACTTCATCACCACGCGCGAGCACGTGATCTTCCCGATCTTCCCCGCGACGTTGCGCATCGAGCGCGCGCAGAAGGGCGAGAGCGTGCTGGGCTGGGAGCCCGAGCTCGGCACCATGGTCGGCGTGATGCCACGAAGAGGCGGAACGTCCGACGTGATCTGGATTCAGGCAGAGCCGAGCTTCGTCTTCCACCCCATGAACGCTTACACCGAGGGGCGTCGGATCGTGGCGGACGTTGCGCGCTACAAGCAGCTGCCGATTCCCGCGGCCGGATTGAAGATGGAGCTCGGTGGCAGCGACGCCTCGCTCTGGCGCTGGGAGATCGACCTCGACGCGCGCAAGCTAATCGAGACGCAACGCGACGATCGCGCCTGCGAGTTCCCGCGCTTCGACGAGCGGCGCACGGGTCTGCCGTACCGCGTCGGCTTCGCGGGCGCGGAAGGCGGGCTCGGCGGCGGGTTCACCTCGATCGTGCGCTACGAGGTCGGGAGCGGGAAATCCGTCGCGCACGACTTCGGTTCGGGCTCGGCGGTCTCGGAGCCGATCTTCGTGCCGCTCAGTCCCGACGCTCCCGAAGGCCGCGGCTTCGTGCTCACCGTCGTGTACCACGCCGAGACCGGACGCAGCGACCTCGCGATCCTCGACGCCGAGAATCTCGACCGGGCGCCGCTCGCGCTGGCGCACCTGCCGCACCGCGTGCCGGGCGGATTCCACGGGAACTGGCGCTCGGGGGCTTGAGCCGGAACGAAGACAACGCGTCCGACGCGGCCGCAACGCTGCGCGCGCTCTCGGCGCGCCGCTTGCGGATCGCGCTCGTGTTGACCAGCGCGGTCATGCTCGTGTACTTCGGCTTCATCCTGCTGGTCGCGTTCGCGCCGTCGTTGCTCGCGGGTCTGGTCGCGCCCGGCTTGTCGCTAGGCATCCTGATGGGCGCGCTCGTGATCGTGTTCTCGTGGCTCTCGACCTGGTTCTACGTGCGCTGGATGAACCGCAACTACGACGACGCGCTCGCGCGCTTGCGGGACTGACGCGTGGGAACGCAGATCGGCGAGCCGAACCTGGTCGCGATGAGCTTCTTCTTCGTGTTCATCGCGATCACGCTCGGCATCACGTACTGGGCGGCGCGGCGCACCAAGACCACCGAGCAGTTCTACGTCGCCGGGCGCTCGATCACGGCCGGCCAGAACGGCTTCGCGCTCGCTGGCGACTACATGAGCGCGGCTTCGTTCCTGGGCATCGCGGGGCTGGTCTCGACGTCCGGCTTCGACGGGCTGATCTACTCGACCGGCTGGCTGGTCGGCTGGCCGATCGTGCTGTTCCTGATCGCCGAGCCGCTGCGCAACCTGGGCCGCTACACGTTCTCCGACGTAGTCGCGCTGCGCTTCCGGGAGACACCGATCCGGATCAGCTCCGCGCTCGGCACGCTCTCGACCGTGATCTTCTACCTGATCGCGCAGATGGTCGGGGCCGGCGGGCTGATCCGGCTCTTGTTCGGCGTCTCGTACGAGACCGCGGTGATCCTGGTCGGTGTCGCCATGCTCGCGTACGTGCTGTTCGGCGGCATGATCGC
>JANNLG010000151.1:0-2743 GCA_031396695.1 Deltaproteobacteria bacterium | reverse complement strand
CCTCGGTGGCCACCCCAAAACCGGCCAGTCGTGGCCGGGTCAAAACCGGCCAGTCGCGCGCCCGGGAACAGGGGTGTTTCTACTTCGAGTCAACGGCTTCGTGCAAGTCCTGCGCTCCGGTTCGTGTGCGCCAGCTGCGCGGTCCGCACTTGATCACGTGGCCGTGGTGCAGCAGGCGATCGAGCATCGCGCCGACCGCGGCGTGATCGCCGAGGAGCTTGCCCCAGTCATCGACCGGTCGATTGGAAGTGATCAGCGTCGAGGCGCGTTCGTAGCGGCGCATCACGAGCTCGAGCAGATCCTCGCCGGCGGATGGCGGGAGCTTGCGCATGCCGAGGTCGTCGAGGATGAGCAGCGGCACTTCGGCGAGCGCGGCGAAGCAGGCCTTGCGCGAGCCGTCGACGGTGGCGTCGGCGAGCTCCTCGAGCAGCGCGTGCGCCTCGCGGTAGAGCACGCGATGACCCTGGCGCAGCACCGCGTGGCCAATCGCTTGCGCGAGGTGGCTCTTGCCCGAGCCGGGTGGGCCGAGCAGAAGCACGTCCTGGTGTTGCTCGACGAAGCGGCCGGCGGCAAGCTCGCAGACGAGCGCGCGCGGGATCTTGCGATTCCAATCGAAGTCAAACGTATCGAGAGTGCGACCGGGGTCGCGAAACGCGGCCTGCTTGATGCGGCGTTCGATCAGTCGATCGGCGCGGCGGGTGAGCTCGTCGGAGACGAGCGTTGCGAGGAAGTCGATGGGTGGCTGCCTCTCGGCCTGCGCCTGCACGATGCGGGTCTCGAGGGTCGCGGCCATACCGCCGAGCCGCAGCTGGGTAAGAGCCTTGGTGAGCTCGATCGGGTTCACGATGGGTCTCCTTGGTTGTGAGTGAGTCGCTCGATGTGATCGCGGTACTCGCTGAGTGCGCGAATCAGCGGATCGACCTGGCGCAGTACGAGCGGAGGCGAGGGCCGACGCTCGAGATAGCGGCGCACGAATCGATACGTGGGCACGCTGAGCTCGAGCGCGGCCTTGCACGCGTCGTCGACGGCGCTTGCGCCGTTGCGGCGCGCGAGCGCGAGCACACCCTGGATGCGGCGGATGCCGGCCTGGCTCTCGCGTCGCAAGATCTCGGCGCACAGCGCCCCGATCTGTGCACCCGCGCGCTCCGCGCGCGCGAGCAGTGCCGTCGCGCCCGGCGGCGAGCGTGGCGAGCGATCTTCGTCGTGGATGCGGTGTCGGCCGCGCTCGTTGGCCACGTGTTCGCGCAAGAGCTGACCCGTCGGTGGGTCGAGCAGCCGCACGCGCAACGTGTCCCACTGCACAGAGACGACGCGCCCGATCCAACCCGGCGGCGCGCTGTAGTACGCCGCCTCGATCTCGACGCAGCCGTCCAGGTGCACTGTGCGCGAGCCGTACTGGTAGTAGCGGAACGGCGCGAGTGGAAGCGGCAGCAGCGCGGGCCGCTCCTCGGCGAACATCGCCGCGACCTGGCGCTTGGTGGTGCCGTGGATGCGCGTATCGGCCCAGCGCTCCTCCCAGTGATCGAGATGCGCCTGCGCTGCTTCCAAGCTCTCGAAGCGCAGACCCGCCAGCGCCGTGCGCTTCGCGTGCCCCACGCCCGACTCGACCTTGCCCTTGCGATCGGGGTCACGCACCCGACACGGAATTGCGACGGCTCCGTAGTGCGCGAGTACGTCGCGGTACAGCGGGTTCACGGTCGGGTCATAGAAGTCGGGCGCGAGCACGCCCTCGCGCAGGTTGTCCAGCACGATTGCGCGCGGCGCACCGCCAAGTCTTTGGAACGCGCGCTCGTGCAGCTCCGCCCAGATCCGCACGCTCGAGCTGAACGTCAGGAGCCGAACCGCCTTGCGGCTGTAGCCCAGCACCAGCACGAACAGCCGCGTGCGCCGGTACTTTCCGGTCGCGGAGTCACGCACCATCGGGCCCGTTCCGTAGTCGACCTGCGCCTCCTCGCCGGGTGGAGTGGTAATCACTGCGCGCGCGTGGATCGGCTGCGCTCCGTGCAGCTTGGAGATGAAGCGCTTCACGCTGCCGTAGCGCGCCGTGAAGCCGTGGCGGTCGACCAGGTCCTGCCAGATCGCCATCGCGTTGCGCCCGCGCGCGAGCGCTTGCTCGATCCACTCGCGGTGCGGCTCGCACGCGCTCGCCTGCGGCGCGCGGCCCGGCGTTGCAGGCCACGGCGTGGGCTCCTCGATCGAGCTCGGTGCGACCGCAGAGTCGGTGGCCGTCTCACTGGCCGGTTTTGGAAGACCGCGTCGCCGCGGCGCGCGCACGGGAACGCCCGCCGCCTTCAAGTACGCGCTCGCCGTCTCGCGCCGCACGCCCGTCGCCTGCTCGATGCGCCGCAGCGGCCACGCAAGCCGCCCCAGCGCCAACACCTGCTCTCGCTTCTCATTTGCCAAGACGTTGCTCATCCGCGCGGTGGACCCGATTGGGCCCCGCGCTGTCAACGTCCCGGGCGCGCTTCCTTCGACTGGCCGGTTATCAGCCCGCCCTCACTGGCCGGTTTTGGGCGGCCACCGAGGTTGGGCGCGTGTCGCCACTAGCGGCCATCCTCCCTCGCTTCCCGCGACAATGTCGGCGCCTGGCTTGAACCTCGAGTGCAGCCGGGCGTTCTTGATAGCCTGCGCTCGTGGACGATCCTGATTCGACCGACTCGGAGGCGCCCAGACTCCTGCCCACCGTGCCGAATCGTGAGGTGCCTCAGGTTATCTACTCGCACCCTCCCCAGCTCGAGGCGGA
>JANNLG010000113.1:0-5848 GCA_031396695.1 Deltaproteobacteria bacterium | reverse complement strand
CGGGCTGCTGGGCCATCTACACAATCTGGCGTCGGCGTCGGGGCTGGCTGCTCGAATCCGCGCGTCGGCGGTGCCGGTGCTCGATTTCGCCCGTGGTCTGGCGAGCCAGGGAGGCGTTCCGGGCGGCACGAAACGCAATCTCGCCTGGGTCACTCCGAACACGAAATTCGCCACGGGTCTTGCGGATCATGACAGACTGATCCTGTGCGACGCGCAGACATCGGGTGGTCTCTTGATCGCGGTACCGAGAGAGCGAGAGGCGGAGCTCGTCCGGGACCTCGAGCGGCGCGGCACGCCAGCCGCGGCCTCGATCGGGGAGCTGGTCGCAGGCACTTCGGGCTCGCTCGAGATCTCGCCGTGAGCGCGCGCGCGAGCGCATGCGTCGCGCTCGCGGCCATCGCGCTCGTCACACTCGCGGAGCTTGCGCGAGCCGCCGATGCCGTCCCGCTCTCGTCGGCGGAGGTGGCTTCGCGTTGGCACGGTCGGCTTGCGAACGCGCACTTCAACGCCACGGTGCGCATGCAGATGGATCTCGCGGGCCTGCGCGAGGAGCGCGTCATGCGCGTGTTCCGCGATGACGAGGGCGGGCGCAACGAGCGCGTGCTGATCCGCTTCGAAGCGCCCGCCGATCTGCGCAACGTTGGGCTGCTCTACCTGGAGCAGACGGGCCGGCCGAACGACTACTTCCTGTATCAGCCCACGGTCGGGCGCATTCGCCGGCTGCCGCAGTCGATCGCGGACGACGACGTGTACGGGATCGACCTCGAGTTTCTCGGCTTCGGCGTCGCGCAGTCCGCGCCGACCGAGATCCTCGGCATGACGAGCGAGACGATCGACGGTCGCGCCGTCTACAAGCTGGAGGAGCGGGCGACCATGCCGAACCCGCGCTTCGACCTGCGCCGCACGTGGATCGACGCGCAGAGCTTCATCCCGGTGCGTACCGAGCACCTGCGCGGTGAGCGCGTGGTGCTGCGAGCGGAGACGCTCGAGGTCGTCGAGGTTCAGGGTGTAGCCACGCCCAAGCGCATGCGCTTCCAGAAGCCGATCGAGAAGCGTGAGGTGTTGCTCAGCGTGGAGTCCGTCGACTACCAGGCGCCGATCGACGACGAGCACTTCTCCGCGCTGGCGCTGCTGCGAGCCCAGGCGCCGAAGTAGAATTCCGGCATGGTCAGAGCCTCTGCCAAGCCCGCGAGTTCCAAAAAGCCGAAAGCCGCGCCGAAGGCCAAGCCCGGCGCCGCGCGCAAGCGGCTGACGCCCGCGAAGGAGAAGCGCGGGCTCGAGGCCGCCAGCGCACCCACCGGCCTCGACGCGCCCGAGCTCACGACGCTGGTGCAACAGGTGGAGGCGGCCGGCGGCGCGCCGATCGGCGCGTACAAGGATCCGCTCAGCGCCCACCCGCTGCTGCTCGCCGTCCTGCCGCTCGGCGCGCTCGAGCCCACGCCGTTCCAGCGCGATCTGTCGCCGACTCACGTGAAGCGCCTCGCGCAGAAGATCGACGAGGCCAGCGCGTTCCTCGATCCGGTGATCGTCGTGCGCGGCGCGCAGGGGGGATTCTGGACCCCGAACGGCCGGCACCGGCTGGCGGCCGCCAAAGTGCTCGGCATGCGCGCGATCACGGCGCTGATCTCGGGCGACGAGGCGCTCGCCTTCAAGATCCTCGCGCTGAACACGGAGAAGGCGCACAACACCAAGGACCGCAGCCTGGAAGTGATTCGCATGGCGCAGGCGCTTTCGCGGTCGAAGCCGCGCGCCAGAGAGGTGGATTTCGCGAACGAGTTCGAGCTGGCGTCCTACCTGACGCTCGGCCTCTGCTACCAGAGCGAGTCGCGCTTCGCGGGCGGCGCGTACCTGTCGTTCCTGCGCAAGGTCGACCGCTTCAGCGACAAAACGCTGGTCGTCTCGCTGCGCGAGCGCGCCGGCTACGCGTCGCGCCTGCTCGAGATCGACCAGCTCGTGAAGCAGGGCGTCGCGAAGCTGCAAGAGAGGGGCTTCCAGTCGCCCTACCTGCGCACGTTCGTGGTCGCGCGCATCAACCCCGTGCGCTTCGTGAAGTCGAAGAAGGGCGAGACGGGACCGGCGATGGCGATCGGCGCGGCGCTGACGCGCATGGCCGCGAGCGCGCGCAAGTTCGACCCAGCGGCCGTGCGCGAGCGCGACCTGCAGCTCGCCGCCGCCGCCTCGGGCTCGGCCTCCGACGGGGAATGAGGCGGGTACACGTGCTCGTGTCGGGACGCGTGCAGGGCGTGTTCTTCCGCGGCGCCACGCACGCGCAGATGCGCGCGCTCGGGCTCTCGGGCTGGGTGCGCAACCTTTCCGACGGCCGCGTCGAGGCGGAAGTCGAGGGCGACGACGCGCGCGTCGAGCAGGCGCTCGCGTTCTTCCGGCGCGGCCCGCCGCACGCGAAGGTCGAGAGCGTCGACGTCCGCGACCTGCCCTGCACGGGCGAGCGCTCCGAGTTCGAGTTCCGCCGCGAGGGCTAGCGCGCTCCGCCCGGCGTGAACGAGCACGGCATGCGCTTGATGCCGTGAATGAAGTTCGACTGCAGCATCACCGGCGGCCCGCTGATCTCGATGTCGGGCAAGCGGCGCAGCAGCTCGCGGAACACGCAGGTGATCTCGCGCCGCGCCAGGTTGGCGCCCAGGCAGTGGTGCGCGCCCGGTCCGCCGAAGCCGACGTGCTCGTTCGGCTTGCGCGTCAGGTCGAAGCGGTACGGCTCGTCGAAGACCGCCTCGTCGCGGTTCGCCGAGTTGTACCAGAGCACGATCTTCTCGCCTGCCCGCAGCTTCTGGCCGCCGAGCTCCGTGTCCTGCGTGGTTGTGCGGCGGAAGTGGATCACCGGCGACGCCCAGCGCACGATCTCTTCGACGGCGCTCGGTGCGATGCTTTCGAAGTTGGCAGCCCATTTGCGTCGCTCGTCCGGGTGATCGGAGAGCGCCTTCATGCCGTGGCTGATCGCGTTGCGCGTGGTCTCGTTGCCGGCCGCGACCAGCAGCACGAAGAACGACGCGAGCTCCTGATCGGTCAGCGTCTGGCCGTCGACTGACGCGCTCAGGAGCTGCGAGGTCAGATCGTCCTTCGGGTTCAGGCGCCGCTCGGCGGAGATCTCGTTCATCAGGTCCGCGAGCGCGCGACCCGAGGTCAGCGCCGCGATCAGCGGGTTCGAGCCCTCTTTCACGTACTCGGGGTCGCCCAGGCCCAGGATGATGTTCGTCTGATCGAACACGAACTTCGTCTGGCTCTCGGGAATGCCCATCATGTCGCAGATGATCCCGAGCGGGAGCGGCGCGGCGATGTGGGTGACGAAGTCGCACTCGCCCTGGTCGATCACCGCGTCGATCAGCGCGGTCGCGCGCCGCTCGACGTCGTGCTGCAGCTTGCCGAGCGCGCGCGGCGTGAAGCCGCGTGACACGATTCCGCGTAGCCGCGCGTGGCGCGGATCGTCCATCGCGATCATCGAGCCGAAGAACTCGTTCAGCTCCGCGGGTAGGTCGACGATCTGCGTGCCCTTGCCCGAGCAGAACAGGTCGGAACGGCGGCTCGCGGTGAGCACGTCGGCGTGGCGCGTCACCGACCAGTAGCCCGGCCCGCGCGGCAGCGGAATCTCGGGCGGCGGCACGAACTCCTGATGGAACGACATCGGCTGCTCGCGCCGCAACAGCGCGAACGCCCCCTCGCGCTGCTCGATCGGCTGGCTCCAGAACAGGGGGTCGTCGAAGTGGATGTCGGCGACGCTCGCGGGCAGCTTCGGCTGGAACACGGGGTACTCCTTCGTGACGGGCGGCTGGCGGGGGCAGTCTACGGCCTTGGCCCGCGAATCGCGATGCCCCGGCCGAGCGGCCCCCGGGACCTCGGGATCGAGTCGTCGCGTCCCACTTAGCCTGCCGAAAGGGGTGCGGATCTCTCCATGGGCGCCGCGGGACCAGTTCGGCTCCTGTCAGGAGCAGCCCGGCGCACGCGTCGTAGCTTCGGAGTATTTGGTACCCTGCAAGCGCGCTTGCACCCAGCGAGTCACAGCAGAGAAACTGAATCATCGAAATCATGGATGCTTCGTTGATCTGATTCCGCAGATCGTGATCCAATCGTGGAGTGACGCGCGTCGCTGGAATGGTTCTCATGCTCCTTCTGACTCTGAGCGACTTCGCCCGGGCCGACTTCGACGGAGATGGTGTCGAGGACGAAGTCGACAATTGCATCTGGGTCGCGAATCCCAGCCAGGCCGATGCCGGCGCGTTGCTCACTCCTGCACCCGACGGAATTGGCGACCTCTGTCAGTGTGGCGACACGAGCGGCGACGGACTACCGAACATCCTCGACGTGGTGCACCAGGCTCGCGTGCTGGCTGGGCTCCTGCCGCCGCTGCTCGCCCCTGAGCGCTGCGACGTGGAGTCGATCGGTGACTGCGATGCGCTCGACCTCGCCCGCCTGCGCGAAGCGCTCTCCGGCCTGCCGCCGGGGCTCGAATCCGTCTGCGTCGCGTGGTGGCCGCAGCCGCTGTGCGGCAATGACGTCGCGGAGCCCGGTGAGCTGTGCGACGGTGACGACGTCTCCGGCCAGACCTGCGCGTCGATCGGGCACGCCTCGGGTCCGCTCTCCTGCACGGATGATTGCGCGCACGATGCCACCCTGTGTACGCCGTCTTTGCTCGCGATCGCGGTCGGCGACTCACTCGTTCAAGACTACTCGCCTGTCGAAGCCTTGGGTGGGCCCACACAGGGCTGGATGCACGACTTGCCGCTCCACTTCGCGACGGGTGAGCTGATCTGGCAGGACTACGCCCGAAGCGGCACTAGCACCAAGAGCTATCGCGACCTCGGGCATTGGGAGACGGCGCTCGCCGCGCAGCCGCGCTGGATCTTGATCGAGCTCGGACACAACGATGCCCGCCTGGCCCCCGACGTGCACACCGACCCCAACACGACCTACCGCGAGAACCTGCACGCAATGGTGATCGAAGCACGTGCGATCGGCGCGGAGCCGATCTTCGTCACGCCGCCACCGTACTTCTACGCGGCCGCCGATGGATTTCACGTGCGTCGGCCGAACGGGATGGAAGGGTACGTCGCGGCGATGCAGGCCCAGGCGGCCGTGGATTCGGTCGCGGTGGTGGAGCTGCACGCTCCGCTGATGGACTACTACGACCTGCTCGGCATCTCGCTCTCGCGCCAGCTCTACAGCTACGAAGTCGGGCAGAACGTGCCGGACATCGTCCACTTCTCGGGCCGCGGCGCGGAGTTGGCGGCCGGGCGGATCGCCGCGCAGCTCGCGGTGGCTTCGCCGAGTCTCGCGGCCTACCTACTCACCGTACCGTGACCGTACCCACCAGAGTCTTTGTCGACGCGGACGCGTGTCCGGTGAAGGACGAGGTGTACTCCGTCGCGGCTCGCCACGGCGTGCCGGTGACGCTGGTCGCCAACTCGCGGCTCCACGTTCCCGCGCGACTTCGCGTCGAGATGGTCGTGGTGCCCGAGGGCGCGGACGCGGCGGACGACTGGATCGCGGAGCACGTGCGAGCGGGCGACGTGGTGGTGACCGCCGACATTCCACTCGCATCGCGCTGCCTGGCCGCAAAGGCGCGCGTGATCGGCACCAACGGACGGCCGTTCAGCGAGGACTCGATCGGCGGCGCGCTCGCCATGCGCGAGCTGAAATCGACGTTGCGAGATTCGGGCGTGAACTCCGGCGGACCGCGGCCGATCGCTGCGAAGGACCGCTCGCGCTTCCTTTCGAAGCTCGACCAGCTGCTGCAGCAGGCCGCGCGCGAGCGCTAGTCGTCGGCGCCCGTCCAGCGCAGGCCGGGAAGACCGTCGAGGCTGCGAGCGTTCTTCTCGCGCTGATACGCCTCGAGTCC
>JANNLG010000109.1:0-2392 GCA_031396695.1 Deltaproteobacteria bacterium | reverse complement strand
GTTCGCGAAGCGGCGGTTCGTGTCGATCTGCGGATCGAAAGTCCAGAGCTCCACGCCCGTCTCCGGGTCGAGCGCGATCACGCGGTTCATCGGCGTGGTGAAGATCAGCCGGCCGTCGACGACGATCGGCGTCGTCTCCATGGCGGTGCCCTTGTTCACGTAGTCGGGCAGCCAGCCGCCGTCGTAGAAGTCGCCGTGGTGATAGGTCCAGGCGACCGCGAGCTTGGCGACGTTGCTGCGGTCGATCTCGGCGAGCTTCGAGAAGCGCGCTCCACCCGCGTCCCCGCCGGTGACGGGCCAGTCGGCGATCGCAGGCGGCTCGGCGCGTGCAGCGAGCGCGCTGCACAGCAACAACAGCCCGACACTTCCGAACACCACCGACCGCTTCTCGACGTCGCGCTGCTGCATGCAGCCTCCCTCAGCAACCCGCGTGCCTGCGCTAGGCTACGCCCGATGAGCGACTTGGTGGCCCGCGCCTACGAGACCGAGCTCGCCTGGACCGCGCTCGGCCACGCGCGCCGCCGCGGCAAACACCTGACGTTCGTGCGCGAACCGCGAGCGCCCGAAGTCTACGACGCGAACTTCGCGGCCTGCCCGCGCGCCGAGACCCCCGCCGAGGTCGACGCGGCGATCGCCGAGCTCGAGGCCGAGTTCGGCGACGTCGAGCACCGCCAGATCTTCTGGGACCCCGACACGCCCCTGCCCTTCGAGGCGCGCCTGCAGCTCGACGACTACGTCGCGCACGACGAGGTCGTGCTCGTGCTCGAAGGCGCGCTGTCGTTGGCGAGCCGGCCTCGGCTCGAGATCCGGCCGGTGGAACGCGACGCCGACTGGGACGCCGTCACCGAGCTGTGTTGGCTCGACCACCAGGAAGAGGTGAAGAAGGGCTTCCACGGCCCCTGGCCGCGCTCGATCACCGAGCAGGTCGTGGCCTGCAAACGCTGGAAGGCGCCGGCCGTGCGCTTCTTCATCGCGCGCGTCGATGGTGTCGACTGCGGCTTCTTCTCGGGCTTCCCGGGCGAGAACGGCGTGGGCCTGGTCGAAGACCTGTACACGCGCGACGATTTCCGGGGACGCGGCGTTGCGACGGCGCTGATCGCCGCTTGCGTCGAAGACGCGCGCGCGCGCGGCGCGGGCCCGGTGCTGATCGGCGCGCGGCCCGACGACACGCCGAAGCAGATGTACGCCGCCCTGGGCTTCCGCCCGCTGTGCGTGAAGCGCGCCTATCTGCGCGTGCCGCCCGGCAGCCCGCTCAGACCTGATAGCGCTGCAGCTCGGGCATGACCTCGCGCGCGAACAGGCGCATGTTGCGCTCGCTCTCCTCGAGCGGCATGCCCGCGTAGCTGAACGCGCACACGAAGCGGTCATTGCCGATCCGCTTCTGCGTGCCGATGATCGTCTCGTAGCAGCGCTCCGGCGTGCCGTGCACCTGCAGGCCCAGGAAGAAGTCGATCATCGCGTCGGAGCCGCCCGGCGCGCTCGCGATTTCCTGCATGCGTCCGTACGACTCGTAGCCGCGCACCTTCGTCAGGTGGTCACCGATCAGCTCGTAGTGCTTCATCACGCTGGTCCAGTAGCCGCCGATGTACTTGCGGGCCATCGCCTCGGCGCGGTCGGCGCTCGGATCGCAGAACACCCAGCCAGCGCAGATCGGCGGCGGCGCGGGCACGCCGTTCACCTCTTGCCAGGTGGCGTTGTACACGCGCAGATCCTCGCTCACCGCCTCCCAGGGCTTCTGCGGAATGATCAGCATGCCCATCCCGAGCCGCGAGATCAGCGGCACGGATTCGGGAGAAACGGCGGCCGCGTAGCTGCGACCCTTGAAGCTCTTCCACGGCTTCGGCCGGATCTCCCTTCGAGGCTGCACGATGTACTTGCCGTTCGCTTCGCAGTAGCCGCGCTCGAGCCCGACCAGGATCATCTCGGCCGACTCCGCGAAACGCTCGCGGCTCTCGTCCATCTTGGCGTTGAAGCCCTCGAACTCGATCCGGCCGAGCCCGCGGCCGAAGCCCAGGATGAAGCGGCCGTTCGAGACGTGATCGAGCACCGAAACCTGCTCGGCGACGCGCATCGGGTTGTGCCAGGGCAGCACCACCACCATCGAGCCGAGCTGCACGCGCTCGGTCGCGCCCGCCAGGTAGGTCAGGAACTGCAGCACGTCGGGGCACATGGTGTAGTCCGTGAAGTGGTGCTCGACGCCCCAGCAGGATTCGAAGCCGAGCGGCTCGGCGAGCAGCGCGAGCTTCAAGTCGTCGCGCCACACGTCGCGATCGCTGCGCGCTTGATCCGGGTTCTGGAAGATCGTCACCTGTCCGACGTGCATGCGCGTTCTCCTCTTTCGACAGCGTATCAAGCCTCGAGCAGGACCACCGGGATCGGCCGAGAGGTTTGC
>JANNLG010000059.1:0-31531 GCA_031396695.1 Deltaproteobacteria bacterium | reverse complement strand
GGGCAGGAATTTTCTGTATCGCAGCCGCGTGGGAAAACGACTGTGACAAAAATCACAATTGTGCCGGGCACATCGCTCGAGCCGGCAACTCGGAGCTGAAACCTGGCGCGGTTGGCGGGAGCGGCGCGCGTGGACATCACCCCCGAGCCGGGTGTCGCCCTGATGGGGTACGGCGCTCGAGTCGGACGCGCGCGCGCCGTCGCGGACCCACTGTACGCCCGCGCGCTCGCGCTCGACGACGGTGACGAGCACAGCCTGATCGCCGTCTCTGCGGATCTCTGCCTGATCGCCCCCGAGCAGGCGCGAACTGTGCGCGAGCGGATCGCCGCCGCGACCGGAGTCAGTGCCTCGCGAATCCTCGTCGCCTGCACGCACACCCACTCGGGGCCCGACACGGGGCTCACCGATTTGTTGGCGGGCAGACCTTGCCCGGCGCACGTGCCGGCGATTTTCGACGGCGTCGCGACCGCGGCCGTCGAGGCATGGCAGCGACGCGAGCCTGCGCAGGTCGGCTGGACTCGCGCGCAGGCTCGCATCGGGCGGAACCGGCGAATTGCCGGTGCACCAGTCGACGAGGGCGTCGAAGTGCTGCGCGTCGATGCGGCCTCGGGCCGGCCGATCGCGGTGCTGTTCCGCCACTCCTGTCACGGCACGGTGCGCGGGCACGACAGTCTGGAGATCTCGGCGGACTGGCCGGGCGCCGCCGCGTCGGTGATCGAATCCGAGACCGGCGCCGTCGCGATCTTCCTGCTCGGCGCGCATGCCGACGTCGACCCGCGCACGCGCGGGCTGATGGATCTGGCGATCCCGGGCCAGAGTGTCGGCCTGGGTGCCGAGGCCGTGCGCGTACTCGGACGAGAGGTCGCGGACGCCGTGCTCGCAGGCCTCGCGAGCGCCGTTCCCGCGCCGTCGGACCTGGCCGCCGTGGCTGCGGAGAGCCGCGCTGTGCGACTTCCGATTCACCTCGGCGACCTGACGGCCGAGGCGGCGCGCGCTGAGCTCGAGCGGCGCAAGTGCGAGATCGCAGAGCTCTTGGGAACGAGCGCGGATTCGCTGCCGCGTCTGGCGGAGCTGTACGACTTCGCCAGCGCCGCCACGCGCGACCTGCCGATCGATGAGGCGCGCGAGAGGATCGCGCGAGTGCGCCTGTACGTCCGTGACAAGACTTCCCCATTCTTCGTCGGGGAGCGGCGTGAGATTGACGTCGAAGTGCAGGTGCTTCGCATCGGTCGCGCCGTCCTTCTCTGCCTTCCGCTCGAGCCGACCACCGAGGTCGGCTTCGACTGGCGAGATCGTATCGGCCCTGCGCGACTCGGCGCCGTGATCGGCATCGCAAACGGCTGGTTGCGCTACCTGCCGCACGCGGCGGACTTGTCGCATCCGCGCGCTCACTGGCACTACGAGGTGCTGCAGAGTCTGCTCGCGCCTGGCGCCTGCGAGGCGCTGCTCAGCACCGGCGAATCCCTGGCGAACGAACTCGCTCGAGCCTGACGCTCGGCTCTAAACTGCCTTCAGCTCGCCGATCGCCTCGGCGACGCACTCGAAGAGCGGCTCGATCTGGTCGACCTCGAGGCACGAGAAGGCGACGCGGATGTCGGTCGCGCCGATCGAGATCACGCCGACGCCGTACTTCTCGAGCAGGTGCAGCCGCAGCCTCTCCGCGTCGACGCCCTTCACGCGGATGCACATGAAATAGCCGGCGTTGAACGGGTACACGTCCCAGAGCGAGCGGTACTTGGGCCGATACACGACTTCGCGCACGCGCGCGGCGCGCGCCTTCAGGATCTCGAGCTTCTCGCGCCGCTCAGCCGCGATCGTCGGCGCGCGCAGCGCCGCCAGCACGATGCTCTGCGACAGCGTCGAGCAGTTCGAGATGCTGGCGCGGATCGCGCCCATCAGCTTGCGCTCGAGCGCGGCGAGCACGATGTCGGCATTTCCACCGAGTGGCGGCGCGATCGTCAGGAAGCCGCAGCGCAGCCCCCAGACGAACAGCTCCTTGGTCGCACCGTCGAGCTTGATCGCGAGCACGTTCTCGTGCAGGTTCGCGAAGTAGCCGAACGGCGACTCCTGGATCGCACCGTCGTCGAAGAGCAGGCCGAAGTAGGCGTCGTCGCAGACCACGATCAGCCGCTTGCCCGCGCGCGCCGCCTCGAGCACCGCGTCGCGCATCGCGGCGACCTCGACCGGTGTCGGCATGTAGCCCGTCGGATTGTTCGGAAAGTTCAGCAGCAGGATCTGCTTCGCGGGACCGGCGAGCAGTGCCGCGCGCATGGCGGGAACGTTGAAGTGCTCGCCGTCGTAGGTCGCGAAGGTCTTCACCACGCCGCCGAGGCGCGTCTCGAAGTTCAGCGCGTAGTTGTCCCAGAGCATGTCGGGAATCAGGATCTGGTCGCCCGGATCCACGAACAAGTCGCCGACCAGCGCCAGGCCGTGCGTGATCGCGTGGGTCACGATCGGCAGGCTCCACCTCCGCTCGCGCATGCTGGGATTCTCGTCGACCAGCTTGCGCCGCCAGGCCTCGCGCAGATCGGCGCGACCCTGCGCCGGCGAGTAGCGCACCGCGTCGGCGGGCGAGATGTCCTTCACGTGCGAGATCACCGACGCCAGCACCATCGGACCGGCGCCCTCGGTCGCCTCGCCGATCGTGGCGTTGAAGCGGTTCGCCTTCTCCTTCGCCTCGGCCGACTGGGAGAGGATGCCCTTCGGGAAATACAGCTTGCGGCCGCGCTCGGAGAGCAGCCCGTAGGTGACCGGGTTCTCGGCGCGGATCTTCTGATTGAGCTCGTCGGCGAGGGGGTGCACGCCGCGCACCTTAGCAGGTCGATCAGCGGTTTTTAAGACACGCGCTCGAGGATGCGCGCGCGTTCGCCGAAGCCGCGCCTCGCCCAGAATCCGAGCGCGGCCGCGTTGCTGCTCTCGACGCGCACCGAGACTCGCTTCACGCCGCGCGCGGCGAAGAACGCGTCGCTCGCCGCGAGCAGCAGCGCGGCGACGCCCTGCTCACGCTGCGCGGGCTCGACCCAGAGCTCGTGTACCCAGGCGGGCGACGGCTCGGCACTCGGCCCGGAGCCGCCTTCGATCTCGGCGAACAGGAAGCCGACCAGCTCGCCCGCGAGCTCCGCGACGAACAGCCGGCAGTTCTCGCGCGCAGCGGCGCGGCGCGGCGCAGCTCGCTCGAGATCACCGCCGCGATCCCCGGCAGAACCGGATAGTTGTCGGCGAGCGTGCGGTGGTGCGAGATCAGATTCAGCCAGAGCGCGAGCACCTGCGCGTGCTCGTCGGCGCGCGCGGCGCGGATCTGTGCCTTGTCCCCGGGCGCGGCTACTTGAGCACCCGGCGCTCCTTCGCACGGATCATGCGCAGGCTGCCCGACTTGTCGCCCTCGCTCCAGGTGCCGCGCAGCTCGTCCGGCGACGGCCGCTGCTTGATCTCGAACACCGACGCCTCTTCCATGCCGCCGAGCATCGCGCTGCCGCCGGAGAGCGAGTCGACGATCGTCACGCGCACCGCGGTCGGCGCCCAGGTCACGTCCCAGTTCCGCACGAAGTTCATGGTCCCACCGCCGCTCGACTCGTCCGGCGCCTCCGACTTCATGCCCGCCTCGGTGCTGCCCTCGAGCACCTTCGAGCGCATCGCGCGCGTCGACACGTCGACGTGCAGCAGCAGCTCGTCGAGGACTAGCCCCTCGGGCTGCCACGGCTTGTGCCCGCGCATGTCGGCGCGCCGGATCTCCTCGGTGCCCTCGTCGAACAGCACGTACGGGTATTCGTCGATCTCGAGCTTGGTCGGCGACTGCCGGACCGACCACGCGAAGTCCTTGAACTTGGTGAGCGACTTGTCCTCGGACTTGGCGTCCTTGTAGTGGAGCAGGACGTACCACGAGCCCGTCAGATCGAGCTTCGAGAGATCCTCCGCGAGCGCGAAGCGCGGTGCGGCAAGCCACGCGCAAGCCGTGAGCACGATGAGTCCAAAGGTATGCATGTGCGACGAGTATAACCGCGCACGTTGCGGGGAATCTCGTCCAAAGTGGCGGGGGAGCGTCCCTACGCTTGGTGTAAACTCGCGCGCAGCGGCGCGGTGCGCGCCCGAAGGCGGGGTTGTGGCTGCGATCTGGATCGTGTCTGAGGAGTCGGCGCTTCCCGCGACGCTGGCCCACCACGTCGAGACGCTCGGCGAAGTCTGGCTCGGCGTGCCCGAACGCGCCGCGTTCAAGAGCGCGCCCGCGCCCGACCTGCTGATCCTGTGCGGTGTCACCGAGATCGGCAGCCGCCATGACACGCTCGAGAAGCTGCTCGCGTTCGTGCGTCAGATCCCACGGCAGCGACGCGCGCCCGCACCGGTGCTGTATCTCGCGTCGGACGCCGAGCCGAGCCGTGCTTCGCGCATCGAGCGGCTGTTCGACGACCGGAACGTCGTCGTGCTCGGCTTCCCGCTCGATCCCGACCAGCTCGAAACGCGCGCGCGCGAGCTGATCGACGCGAGCGACTGGCCCGCGAGCCTGCGCGAGCGCGCGCGCGGCGCCTGGGTGACGCAGGAGGTCGAGCGGCAGTACGCCGGCGTCGACCTGCCCGCGCTGCGCCAGGCCGTGGATCCGCGCAACGCGCATCGGCCCGTGCTCCTGATCGGAGAGCCCGGCACGCGGCGCGGACTGCTCGCGCGCTACGTACACAATCTGGCCGAACCGGTGCGCGAGGTGTTCGCGCCGCTCGTACTTCCCGCGCTCGCGCCGGGCGAAGTGGAGCATGCGATCATGACGCGAAGCGGTTGCGGACGCGCGACGCTGTACCTCGAGGGGCTCGACCGCGCGGCGCCGGCACTGCAGGCCGAGCTCGCGCAGCTGCTCGGCGCGAGCGGGGCGCTGGCGATCGAGCCGCTGCGCTGGATCGCCTCGGCCACGCGCGGCGCGGGTCTCGATCGCGCGCTGCGCGAGCTCGCCTGGCTGCGCGTCGAGCTGCCGTCGCTGCGCGCGCGCGACGACCGAGCCGCCTTGATCGTCGCTTCGTTCCGCGCCGCCGCCAATCGTCAGGGCCGCGAGCTCGAGCT
This sequence comes from Deltaproteobacteria bacterium, assembly GCA_031396695.1. GTDB lineage: Bacteria > Myxococcota_A > UBA9160 > SZUA-336 > SZUA-336 > VGRW01. The sequence goes on along the minus strand of JANNLG010000059.1, from coordinate 26,488 downwards.
CGACGCGGAGGCTGCCGAGAACCTGGCGGCCTACGGCTGGCCCGGAAATCTGCGCGAGCTCGAGCAGGTCGCGGATGCGAGCTGCGCGGTCGCGACGGGCGAGCGAATCCACGCAGCGGATCTGCGCATCGCCGGACGCGCGCCGCGGCAAGCGGTCGTCGCGCCGATGGCAGCAGCGGCGCTCGAGCCGACGCCGGAACCGAGCCCGCTTCCGGAACCCGCACCGGAACCGATCGTCGCGACCGAGCCCGCTCCGCAATTCCCTCCGCCGCTCGCGGCGCCGACCGAAGCGAGCGACGAAGACCTGATGCTCGCGACGCTCGCTCCCGGCGACGCGAACGAGCCGAGCGAGCCGTCGCTCGAGCTCGACGAAGCGGACCTGATCGACCTCGACGAGCCCGAGCTCGCGCGCGAGCCGGAACCCGAGCCGCTGCCTCGATACACCGGGCCGCCGGAGGCAGCCGTCGCGGCGAGGCCGCCGCCCGCCGCGCCGGTCGGCTTGTCTCCGCGCGAGCTCGTGATCCCGCTCGCGCAGGCGATTCGCGCGCCGCTGCGCGCGTTCCGCACCTACGCGAGCCTGGTCGAGCAGCGGCCCGACGATCCGCACGTGCGGCGCGAGCTGCGGACGCTGGTCGAGCACGACCTCGGCGGCCTCGAGGACACGTTGCAGCGCGTCGAGCGCTTCGCCCGCCTGGCTGCACCGGTGCCGCGACCGTTCGACCTGGCCGCAGCCCTCGGCGCCGAGCTCGATGCGCGGCAGAGCGACGCGCGCGCGAAGTCACTGGTCGTGCTGCGCGAGCTCGACGCGTCGGCGCCGCCGCTCTTGGCCGACGAGGCACAGGTGCGGCTCGCGACGCGCGCGCTGCTCGACCTGGCGCTGCGGCTCGTGCCGCAAGGTGGCGACCTGTACCTGGGCAGTGCCTGGCGGCCGAAAGGGGAGGGACGCACCCCCGGCCACCGGATCCTGCTGCGCTTTCACAGCCCCGAGGACGTGCTGACCGGCCCGGCCGGCGATGCCGACTCCGAGCTGCTCGAGGTCGTGATCGCGCGTGAGATCTTCGCGCGGGCGGGCGGCAGCTTCGCGATCGACGCGAGCGGCGCGCAGGACAACGTGATCCTGGTCGAGTTGCCCGGCTGACACGCTCCGCTAGCGTCGCTGGGCTTGGCTCTCCGTCCTCTCACTCGGAAGCTTCTCGCCGTGGTGACGGCCGCCGACGCGGAGCTGGCGACGCTGGTCGTCCGCTACACACCCGTGCGCGGCAGCCCGGCAGAGATCGAGGACCGCATCTACCTCGGACGGCCGGGCGAAGTGGCGGCGGTGTATGGGGTCGGTCGCTGGCTGCGCATCCTGCGCGCGGGTCGAGTGCACGTGTCGGGTGATCCGTACGAGCTGTGCCGCGACACCGATCGCGCGCTCGAGCTTCTGCGACGCTGCATCGGCACGAACGTCGAGCTCTTGCTCACCCGACGCCTCGAGCGTTCACTCACGCTCTGGACCGACACCGGCGTGGAGCGCATCGGTGCGGTGATGGACTTCGTCGAGGGAACGGACGGGCTGGTCATTCGACGACGCGGTGGCGGCGCGCTGATGTACGTCGCGCGCGAGAGCTTGATCCGCTTCGAGTCAGCGCTGCTCGAGCGCTTGGAGGTGATCTCGGTCGATCTCGCGCCTCGCAGCAAGTGAAGTTGACGCGGAATTCACTTGCATGCGCGCCGTGGGTCTGGTTTAAGTCTTGTCGCGGGTCGCTGCTGCCCCGCGACGATCCGGATCTTCATCGGGGGGTGGAGGGTCCGAGATTCCGCGGGGCAGCACCCCGCATCGAGCGTTCGCGCTACCCTTCGCGGCGATTTTCTCGGGAGGATCCTGTGTTCGGCATCGGCATGCCGGAGCTGCTCGTGATTCTGGTGGTCGCGTTGCTCGTGCTCGGGCCGAAGAAGCTGCCCGAGATCGCGCGCTCGCTCGGCCGCGGCATGGCGGAGTTCCGGCGCGCCTCGAACGAGTTCACGCGCACGCTGTCGGCGTCGCTCGACGAGCCGCCGCCGGCAGCGCCCAAGCCGAGCGCGGTCGAAACGAAGCCTCCCGTCGAGCCCTCGGTCGCGGGCCAGAAGCCTGACGATGAGTGACGAGCCGCGTCCGATCCTCGAGCACCTCGGCGAGCTGCGGCGCCGCCTGTTCTGGGTGATCGGCGCGTGGGCCGCGGCGTGCATCGTCGCCAGCTTCTGGCCCCGCGAGCTGTTCGCGATTCTGATGGCACCCGCGATCGATGCCGTGCGCGCATCCGGCCACACACTGATCGCGGTCGCTCCCAGCGAGCTCTTCATGACCTATCTGAAGACGATCGTCCTCACCGGGTTCGTCGTGGCGATGCCGATGACCCTCTGGCAGTTCTGGGCCTTCGTCTCGCCGGGCTTGTACGAGAACGAGCGGCGGCTTGCCTTGCCGTTCGTTGTCTCCACCAGCGCGCTCTTCATGATCGGGTGTGCATTCAGCTACTTCTTCGCGCTGCCGGTGATGTTTCGGTACTTCGTGTCGCTGGAAGCGGACTACGTGCAAACCAGCTGGACCACGCAAGAGGTCTTCAGCACGGTTTCGACCATGTACCTCGCATTTGGAGTCTCCTTCCAGGTGCCGATCGTGCTCGTCGCGCTCGCGCTGGCAGGTGTGGTGACTCCGCAGTGGCTCGCCTCGAATCGAAAGTACGCGATCCTGGTGGCCTTCGTCGTGGGTGCGGCGCTGACCCCGAGTCCCGATGCGACGAGCATGATGCTGCTCGCGCTGCCGCTCTGTCTGCTCTACGAGCTCTCGATCTGGATCTCGCGGCTGCTGGTGCGCAATCCCAAGCCGCAGCTTCTGCCGGTGGAGACGCGGGAGTCCTGATGCGCGAGGGTCGCATCGACGCGGTGCTGCTCGACATGGGCGGCGTGCTGATCCCCGAGCTCCAAAGTTACGAGCGCTCGGTGCGCGATCGCGCCTTCCTGGCCGCGCTCGAGGAGCAGGGCGTCGCGCACCCGGAGTCGTTCGTGGTGGAGCGAGCGAAGCGCCTGCGCGAGGCGTACCGCGCGCTCGCCGACGAGTGCCGCCAGCCAGATCTCGACGTGGTGTTCGCGGACTGCACTCCGGTCGTGCGGGGACTCTTGCTGGGCGCGTTCAAGGCCGAGGCCTCCCCCGCGCCGTACGCGCACGCGCGCGCGGTCGTGGTAGAGCTGGCGCACGACTTCGCGCTCGGCCTGGTCTCGAACAACGCCATGCCCGGCGACCACCACGCGCGCGTGCTGCGTCGGGCCGGCATCCTGCAGCACATCGGCTGCGCGGTCTGGTCGGCGAACTTCGGCCGGCGCAAGCCCGATCCGGCGATGATCTTCCACGTGCTCGATCAGCTCGGCGTGCGCCGTCAGCACGCGATCTTCGTCGGCGACAAGCTGCGCACGGACGTGGCCGCCGCACGGCGCGCGGGCGTGCGCTCGGTCTACATCCGCAAGCGCGGCTCACCCTACGCGACGGCTGCGCTGCGGCCGGACTTCACGCTGTCCGACCTGCGCGGCCTGCCCGTGCTGCTGCGCCAGATCGGCTAGCCGAGCGCGAGGATGCGCTCCATGAAGTGCTCGCGGAATGCGACTGCGTCGACGCTCGTCGCGCAGCGCATCGGGAAGGTCGCGTCGCTCGCGCTCGCGCGCACGAACGTGCGGAACACGCCGTTCTCGAGCGCCGGCTCGATCTCGAGCGTTTCGAAGCCGCAGAACGACGCGTCGTAGACGCAGGCGAGTGTCAGCGGGTCGTGCAGGAAGGCGGCGTTGTCTTCGGCCGGGACTCCCGTCGGCTCGAAGAGCCGGCGCTGCACGGGGGTCCAGATGCGCAGTGCGCGGGCGAGTGCGGCGTGGAGCTCCGTGCCCGCGCGTTCGATGCGCGCGGCGTCCGCCTCGCGGAGCCAGGTGCGAAGCGTGACGTCGGCGCTGACGAGCGTGGTCGGAATGCCGCTGCGCAGCACCAGGAGCGATGCGTGCGGGTCGGAGCACAGGTTGTAGTCGACGCCGGGCGGGAACACGCGCCCGCGGTACGAGACCTCGCGCAGGTGACCGCCCATCACGGTGAGCCGTCCGATGCGCGAAGCCAGGTCGGGATCCTTGGCCAAGGCCACGGCCAGATTCGTGAGCGGGCCGACGGCCACGACCTCGAGGCCGGGACGACTTCGCGAGATTTCGAGCAGCGCATCGACCGCGTGCGCGCTCGCGAGCGGCGGGTCGACGCCCGGCTCCAGAATTCCCTCGCCCTCGTGGCCGAACCAGTTGTAGCCGCTGCCCGCGAGCAGCGGCACGCGGCAGCCGGCGAAGACCGGAATCTCCGTTCGCCCGGCCAGCTCGAGCAGACGCCGCGAGACGCGCGCCCGAAGCACCGACTCGCGGCCGACGTGGCTGATGCCGAGGATCTCGAGCTCGGCTGAAGCGAGCGCGAGCACGAGGCAGAGCGCGTCGTCGACATCCGACGCCATGTCGGTGTCGAGCACGATCGCGCGGCTCATCCGGCCTCGACCGCCTCGAGCGTGAAGGCGCGCGCACCCACGCGCACCTCGAGCTTGCCGTTGGGCCGAGCGTCCACGCTGCACTCGAGCTGATTGCCCGCGAGCAGGACCGAGTACGAGGCACGCGCGGTCTTCACGGCGTCGATGCGCGCGGCAGGGCCGCCGTCGATGCGCACGTCGCACAGCTCGGCGCTCGCGCGCTCGAGCGCGACGCGCTGCGTGTCGCTGCCGAGCTTTACGCTGTACGTGCCGGCCTGCTTCTCGCCCAGCGCCGCGAGCGCCGCGAGCGCGAGCGCCACAGTCCGCTCTTCGGCACGCGGCGCCTGGTCGGCCGCCGCCTTCACCAACCCCTCGGACTCGAGCAGGCTCGTGTCGTAGCTGCCGGACAGGAACTTCTCGTTCTCCAGCACGCGCCGGTGCAGCGGGATCGAGGTCTTGATGCCGCGCACCACGAACTCGGAGAGCGCGCGACGCATGCGCGCGATCGCTTCGTCGCGGTTGCGTCCCCAGCAGATCAGCTTCGAGATCAGCGGGTCGTAGAACACCGTCACCGTGTCGCCCGACGCGACGCCCGAGTCGTCGCGCACGCCCGGACCGCCGGGCGGATGAAACGCGACGATCTCGCCCGGCGAGGGCAGGAAGCCCTTGTCGGGATCCTCGGCGTAGATGCGGCACTCGAGCGCCCAGCCGTTGATGCCGACCTGGTCCTGCGCGATCCCGATCGGCTCGCCCGCGGCGATCCGGATGCCCGCTTTGACGATGTCGATGTTCGTGATCGCCTCGGTGACCGGATGCTCGACTTGCACGCGCGTGTTCATTTCCAAGAAGTAAAACGCCTGCTTGGCGTCGACCAGAAACTCGACCGTGCCCGCGCCCTCGTAGCCGACCGCGCGCGCGGCGGCGACCGCCGCGCGGCCCATCTTCTCGCGCAAGGCCGGAGTCATGTCGTTGGCCGGCGCTTCCTCCAGCACTTTCTGGTGTCGGCGCTGCACGGAGCACTCGCGCTCGAACAGGTGGATCGCGTGCCCGTGCGCGTCGCCCAGGATCTGGATCTCGATGTGGCGCGGCTGCTCGACCAGCTTCTCGACGTAGATCGCGTCGTCGCCGAAGCTCGAGAGCGCCTCCGAGCGGGCACGCGCGAGCGCGGGCCGGAGCTGCGCTTCCTCGCGCACCAGACGCAAGCCGCGGCCGCCGCCTCCGGCGCTGGCCTTCACCATCACCGGCAGGCCGATCTCGAGCGCGAACGCAAAGGCTTCGTCGTCGGAGAGCTTCGCGGTCGAACCGGGCACGATCGGCACGCCGGCGGCTTGCATCAGCACGCGCGACCGGACCTTGTCGCCCATCGCCTCGATCGTTTCCGGCTTGGGCCCGATGAAGACCAGGCCCGCGTCGCGGCACGCACGCGCGAAGGCGGCGTTCTCGGACAGGAATCCGTAGCCGGGGTGAACGGCGCGCGCGCCGCTCGCGCGCGCGATCGCGATCATGCTCTCGATGTTCGCGTAGCTCTGCGCGGCCGGCGCCGGCCCGCAGAGATACGCCTCGTCCGCGAGGCGCACATGGACCGCGTTGCGATCGACTTCCGAGTAGACCGCGACCGAGCGGATGCCGAGCTCGCGACAGGCGCGCGCGATGCGCACAGCGATCTCACCGCGGTTCGCGATCAGCACCTTCTCGAAGAGCGGCGCGCGCGGCAGGCTCAGTACTCCTTCTGAGCCTGCAGAACGGTGATCGCCGCGAGGTTCACGATGTCGTCGACGGTGGCGGTGCGCTGCAGCGAATTCACCGGACTGCGCATGCCCATCAGGATCGGACCGACCACGGTCGCGCCGCCGATCGCGCCGATCATGCGCGTGGCGATGTGCGCGGCGTCCAGGTTCGGGAACACCAGCACGTTCGCCTCGCCCTTGATCTCGGAGAAGCCGAAGCGCGTGGCGCGCCGCTCGGGGTCGAGCGCGATGTCCGCCTGCATCTCGCCGTCGATCACAAGCGCCGGCCAGCGCTCTTTCGCCAGCTCGACCGCGCGCGCGAGGCGCTTGGTGCGCTCGTCGCGCACGCTGCCGTAGTTCGACGACGAGAGCACCGCCACGACCGGATCGAAGCCGAACCAGCGCGCAGTCTCGGCGCCGAGCCCGGCGATGTCGGCGAGCTGCTCGGCGGACGGATCGACGTTCACGGAGCCGTCCGCGAAGAACATCACGCGCTCTTTCTGGATCACGACGTAGACGCCCGCCGCCGCCTGGTGACCCTCGGCGAGTCCGACCACTTCGAGCGCGGGCTTGATCGAATCGGCGTAGGACTTGGTCAGTCCCGCCAGCAGGCCGTCCGCTTCGCCCATGCGCACCATCATCGCGCCGAAGTAGCTGCGCCGGCCGAGCAGGCGCTCGGCATCCTGCTCGGTCACGCCCTTGCGCTTGCGCAGGGTCACGAGCTCGCCGCGATAGGCGTTGCGCTGCGCGGAGACCTGGTGATCGACGATCGAAGCGCCGGTGATGTCGACGCCGAACTCCGCTGCCGCGCGCCGGATCTCGGCAACGTTTCCGAGCAGGATCGGCGCGCAGATGCGCTCCTCGCACAGGATCTGCACGGCGCGCAGCACGCGCTCTTCGGTGCCTTCGGGGAACACGATCCGCTGCGGCGCGCTCTTGGCCTTGTTGATCACCGTGCGCATGAACTCGCGCGAGCTGCCCAGGTAGCGCTCCAGCCGCTCGCGGTACTCGACCATGTCGAGCTGCACGCGCGCGACGCCCGAATCCATCGCCGCCTTCGCCACCGCCATCGATTCGTAGATCAGCACGCGCGGGTCGAACGGCTTGGGAATGATGTAGTTCGGCCCGAACTCGAAGCGTTCGCCCGGGTATGCGTGGCGCACTTCCTCGGGCAGGCCCTGCTCGCCCAGCTTGGCCAGGTCCGCCAGCGCCTTCACCGCGGCCAGCTTCATCTCGAGGTTGATCTTGCGCGCGCGCACGTCGAGCGCGCCGCGAAAGATGAACGGGAAGCCCAGCACGTTGTTGACCTGGTTCGGGTAGTCCGAGCGGCCCGTCGCCATGATCGCGTCGCTGCGCACCGCCGCGACTTCCGCGGGCGTAATCTCCGGATCCGGGTTCGCCATCGCGAAGATGATCGGGTTCGCGGCCATGCTGCGGACCATGTCCTTGGTCACGAGTCCGGCGGACGCGACGCCCACGAACGCGTCGGCGCCGCGCATGGCGTCGTCGAGCGTGCGCGCCTGCGTCTTGCGCGCGAAGCGGGCCTTGTACTTGTTCATGCCCTCGCTGCGGCCCTCGTAGATCACCCCTTTGCTGTCGGTCATGAGGATGTTCTCGCCGCGCACGCCGAGGTGCAGGTAGAGCTCCGCGCAGGCGATGCCCGCCGCGCCCGCGCCCGCGAACACGACCCTCACGTCGGCGATGTTCCGATGCGTGAGCTCGAGTGCGTTCAGGAACGCGGCGGCCGAGATGATCGCCGTGCCGTGCTGGTCGTCGTGGAAGACGGGGATGTCCATCTCCGCGATCAGCCGCTCTTCGATCTCGAAGCACTCCGGCGCGCGGATGTCTTCGAGGTTGATTCCGCCGAAGGTCGGCTCGAGCAGCTTCACGGTCTGGATGATCAGCTCGGCATCTTCGGTATCGAGCTCGAGATCGAACACGTCGACACCGGCGAAGCGCTTGAACAGAACGCCCTTGCCTTCCATGACGGGCTTGCCGGCGAGCGCTCCGAGATTGCCGAGCCCGAGCACCGCAGTCCCGTTCGAAACCACCGCGACCAGATTCCCGCGCGACGTGTACAGGTACGAGTCGTCCGGCCGCTTCTGGATCTCGAGGCAGGGCTCGGCAACGCCGGGGGTGTAGGCCAGAGACAGATCGCGAGCGGTAAGCACGCTCTTGGTGGCGACCACCTCGATCTTGCCCGGCTTGCCCTTGCGGTGGTACTCGAGCGCTTGCTCCTTGGTGCTCATCGCGCCCATCGTAGCGCGAAGCGTCAAAGTGCGTGCGCGGACGCCTCGCCCGGCTTTCGCCGGCTCGTCGCTAGGCCAGGAGCGCGAGCGTGGCTTCGCGGCGGCGGCGGGCGACCGCTTCGTCGCTCTCGACCTCGCGCCGCTCGTCGGGCTCGATCGAGAACACCCGCTCGCCCTTCTTCACGATCGCGCCGTCGCGTCCCGCCATCAGGTTCTTGATCACCGTGCCCGGATGAGGTGCGGCGACCTTGTTGAACATCTTCATCACTTCGATCACGAACAGCGGCTGACCCGCGTCGAAGTGTTGGCCCTCTTCGACCAGCGGCGGCAGGTGCGGAGCCTCGCGCGAGTAGAACGTGCCGCCCATCGGCGTGACGATCTCGTCGAACGCGGCGGGCGGCGGCGGCGCGAGCGCACGCGCGAGCTCGGCCGCGCGCGTCTCGTCGGCGAACGGCTCGGGGAAGGCGATCGAGAGATCGTCGTCTACGCGCAGGTCGAGGAAGCCGGAACGCGCGCCTACGCGCGGCACGAGCAGGAGCAGCTCGAGTCCGAGCTGGAAGCCCTTGTGCGCCGCGACGCAAGCTCCCCAGAGCGCGTCGTCGCCGCCCGCGAGCGCGGGGACGGGCTTGCCCGCGAAGAGCTTCGCGAGCGCATCGAAGTCGCGCGCGCCGGTGCGCGCTTCGACCGTGGCGTAGAACGCGCGCGCCGCGTCGAGGATCGCCGCGTCGTGCTCCCAGATCTGCTCGGCGGGCGGCTTGTCGGCGCGCGGCTCCAGGTCCAGAAAGTGATACAGGCGCTCGAGCAGCTGCACCGGATTGGCTGCGAAGCGCGCCTTCGCGCCGTCGGTTTTCCACAGCTCGCCGTCGTAGCGGCCGAGGAATCCGCCGAGCAGGTGCGGGTTCGCGAACAGCCGCGCGAGCGGACGCAGCAGCAGCGTCTCCTTCGCTTCGAGCGCCGCGCGCGCCTCCGCATCGGGGGTGGCGCGAAGTCCCTGCTGGAACGCGAGCTCGAGGTCGAGATCGCCCGCGACCTGCGCCAGCCGGCCCACCGCGCCCAGGTACGAGGTCATGAAGCGCGTGTTCGGCTCGGCCATCACGCCGCGCCCGAGCAGCCACTGGATCAGCCCGTAGTGCACGTCGGCGTTGGTCTGCAGGTCGTCGCCGCGCAACTCCATGCGGCGCATGACTTCGGCCATGCGCTCGTAGTTCTCGCGGCGGCTCTCGCCGTGCGTGAGCACGAGCGCGATGTTCGAGTCGTAGGCGCCGGCGACGTTGTAGTAGACGAACGAGTTCGTGTCGGGATTGCGGATGCCGATGCCCTGGTCGAAGCGCAGCTCGCCCGCGAGCGGCGGCGACCAGCTCCGGATCAGTCCGCCGGCGTGCGGCTGCAGCGCGCGATTGGTCGCGTTCACGCGCACCTCGATCGACGACAGGTGGCGGCGCACGCGCTCGGGCTTGGGCACGCGCTTGCCGTGCGCGGCGAGCAGCGCCATCGCCTCGATCAGTCGCTCGACGCTGAATTGCTCGCTCGCATCGTCCGGGTTGGTGAAGCGCAGCCGGTAGACGAGCTCGGTGACGGCGTGCTCGACCTGGATGCGGGTGTTCATCTCCATGAAGAAGAAGTCGAAGCCATCGACGATGCACTCGAACGTCGACACGGAATCGAGGCCGGTCGCCTCGCCGAACTTCTCGCTCTCGGCTTCCATGCGCGCAAGGTAGTCACGATCGCCGATCAACACCTCGCGCGCTTTGCCGGTCGCGCGCTCGATCTCGGCGTCGAGCAGCTCCTTGGTGAGCGAGACCTCGACCAGCTTCTGCTCGTGCATCTGCACCGAGCAATCGCGTCCGCCGAGCGAGAGACACCATTCGCCGTTGCCGATCAGCTGGATCTCGTTGTGGCGCGTGCGCTCGATGTTGAGCTCGATCAGGAAGTTCCGGTTCGAGCCCGCCTCGATCACCTTCGACTCGGCGCACACGTCCATGACCGCGGCCGCGATCTGGTCGGGCTTCGAGACCACGCGCTGACCCTTGCCGCCGCCGCCGCCGATGTGCTTGAAGCGGATACGGTGCGTCGGGTAGTCGCGCCAGATGCCGGCGCAGACGAGCTCGGCCTGCTTCTGCAGCTCGGCGATGCTGACCAGTTCGACGCCCTTCGCGAAGCCGGCTTGCAAGAGCGCCTCGGCGTTCGCCTCGAGCGACTCGCTGCTGTGGAAGCTGAATGCGAGGCCGTGCTCCCTGGCGGTCTTCTCCAGGCCCTTGCGGTCCGACAGGCGCGCGAGCAGTGCGCGCGCGCTCACGTCGTCGATGCCGGGAATCACGGCGTTGCCGAGGCTGCGCGCGAGCTTCTTCGCTTCGTCCTTCGCGCCCGCGCGGCGCAGCACGTGCGAAGACGGACCCATGAAGCCGACGCCCGCGCGCTCGATCGCAGAGACCAGATCTGCGTCCTCGGCCATGAAGCCGTAGCCCGCGAACACGTGCGTGTAGCCGAAGTCGCGCGCGATCGCGACGATCTCGCGGATGCTCTTTTTCTTCTGCTCCTGACCCGCTCCGGTGTAGTCCGTCACGCGGTGGACGTTCTGCGGGAAGCGGAACGAGCGCAGCTCGGGCGCGAGGCAGCGCGGGTAGACGACGGAGTCCTTCTCCGAAAGCAGCATTCCGTACTCGCGCACGCCGATCTCGTCGAAGACCTGGAACGCCTCGAGCCGCACCGGCCCGCGGCAGACCACCAGCACCTTCAACCCTTCGAGCGAGAACGAGCGCAGCCACGGGCTCTCGCAGTCGGCGAAGCGGCGCGACACGCCATCGCGGTCGAGCATCACTCGGACTCCCGCTGCGGGCCGCTCATCGGCGACGGCGTGTAGGTGCGCATCAGGAACGCGAGGTGCTCGCCGAGCACGCGCCGGCTGGTGCCGGGCATGACGATTCGCGAAACGGAGCCGAGCGAGAGCGCTTCGTTCGGGTTCATCAATTCGCGCTCGTAGCGCTCGCGCAGCGCCTTCAGGCCCGCGTCGCGCACGCGCCGAGCCTCGGCTTCGGAGCCGGACTTCGCGGTCTTCTGGTATTCGGCTTCGATCGCGCGCAGCTCGTCCTTGAACACGAACTGCGCGCCGCCGCCCGCGTCCATGACCGAGATGCGCGCCATCGGCATGGCGAAGACCGCGTCGGCGCCGGTGAAGTGCGAGTTGTAGGCCGCGTACGCGCCGCCGAAGGCATTGCGGATGATCAGCGTCATCGAAGGCGTGCGGATGTCGATGATCGCGTCGAGCAGGCGCCGGCCCTCGAGGATGATGCCGCGCGTCTCCTGCTCGGTGCCGGGCGTGAAGCCCGAGACGTCCTCGAGGAAGATCATCGGGACGTTGTAGAGGTTGCAGAAGCGGATGAAGCGCGTGCCCTTGCGCGCCGCGTCGACGTCGATCTGCCCACTCGCGACCGCGGAGTTGTTGGCGATGAAGCCGACCACGTGACCGCCGATGCGGCCGAACGCGGTGATCAGGTTGCGTGCGCGCGCGGGCTGCAGCTCGAAGTACTCGCCGTGGTCGACGATCTGCTGCAGGAACAGCGTGATGTCGAGCGGCGCGCTCATGCCGGCGGGCGAGTCGAAGGTCTTGCGGAAGAGGATGTCCTCTTCGAGCGTGAAGCGATCGATCGGATCGCTGGTCGGGCGGAACGGCGGCGACACTTTGGAGTTGTCGGGCAGGTACGAGAGCAGCCGCAAAGCGGTGCGCAGCGAACCGACCTCGTCCGGCGTCGTCAGGTCGCACACTCCGTTCAGGCCGTGCACGCCGGGTCCGCCGAGCGCATCGGCGGTGACGTCCTCGCCGAGCGCCGCCTTCACCACACCGGGTCCCGTAAGACCGATGAACGTGTCCGCGCACTGGATCATGAACGAGCCCTGGCGCGGCAGGTACGCGCCGCCGCCCGCGTTGTAGCCGAACATCAGGCTGATGCTCGGCACCACGCCGGAGATCCGGCGCAGCGCGGTGAATGCTTCGCTGTAGCCGTCGAGTCCGCCGACGCCGGCGGGCACGAACGCGCCCGCCGAGTCGTTCATGCCGATCAGCGGAATGCCGCGCTCGGCCGCCATGTAGATCAGGCGCGCGAGCTTCGCGCCGTTGGTCGCGTCCATCGAGCCGGCGCGCAGCGTGAAGTCGTGACCGTACACCGCCACGTCGCGGTCGCCGATCGAGAGCACGCCCGTCACGATCGACGCGCCGTCGAGCGCCTTGCCCCAGTTCTGCCAGAGCAGATTCGGCTCGCGCTCGGAGAGCACCTTCAGGCGCTCGAACACGGTCATGCGGTTCTTCGCGTGCTGCACGCGCACGCGCGCCGGACCGCCGCCGCGCTTGGGCCGCTCGAGCAGCTCGAGCCCGCGCTCGATCGATTCCTCGTACACGGCGGCCGACGGGTGCAGGCTCGTGCTGGCCTTCACGGGTACGCTCTCCGCCAGCGGATTTTCGAGCAGGTACGCGACGCTCTTGCTCGCCATGCCGGGGCCTCTCTGGGACGGGGTCAGAGCGCCGCGATCTCGACGAGCCGCGCTTCGAGCTGCACGCGGTATTCGTCGAGGTCGATCTGGACGCGCGCCACGCCCGAGTCCATCGCCGCCTTCGCGACCGCCATCGATTCGTGGATCAGCACGCGCGGGTCGAAGGGCTTGGGAATGATGTAGGTGGGGCCGAAGTCGAAGCGCTCGCCCGGATAGGCGCGGCGCACCTCGTCGGGCAGTCCGTCTTCGCCCATGCGCGCGAGCTCGGCCAGCGCCGTGACCGCCGCGATCTTCATCTCGATGTTGATCCGGCGCGCGCGCACGTCGAGCGCGCCGCGAAAGATGAACGGGAAGCCGAGCACGTTGTTGACCTGGTTCGCGTAGTCGGAGCGGCCGGTCGCCATGATCGCGTCGTCGCGCACCGCGGCGACTTCGGCGGGCGTGATCTCCGGATCGGGATTCGCCATCGCGAAGATGATCGGCTTCGGTGCCATCGCCGCGACCATCTCGCCCGTCACCGTGCCGGCCGATGAGACGCCGACGAACGCGTCTGCGCCGCGCAGCGCGTCGGCGAGCGTACGCGCTTGTGTGTTGCGCACGTAGCGCGCCTTGTACTTGTTCATGCCGTCCTTGCGGCCCTCGTACAGGACGCCCTTCGAATCGGTCATCAGCACGTTCTCGGGCCGGACGCCGAGGTGCACGTACAGATCCGCGCAGGCGATGCCGGCGGCGCCCGCACCCGCGACGACCACGCGCGTCTCTTCGATGCGCCGGTTGGTGAGCAGCAGCGCGTTCAGGAAAGCCGCGCCGCTGATGATCGCGGTGCCGTGCTGATCGTCGTGGAAGACGGGGATGTCCATCTCCGCGATCAGTCGCTCTTCGATTTCGAAGCACTCCGGCGCGCGGATGTCTTCGAGGTTGATCCCGCCGAAGGTCGGCTCGAGCAGCTTCACGGTCTGGATGATCAGCTCGGCTTCTTCGGTCGCGAGCTCGATGTCGAACACGTCGATGCCGGCGAAGCGCTTGAACAGGACGCCTTTGCCCTCCATGACGGGCTTGCCGGCCAGCGCGCCGAGATTGCCGAGCCCGAGCACGGCGGTGCCGTTCGAGACCACCGCGACCAGGTTTCCGCGCGACGTGTACAGGTACGAGTCGTCGGGTCGCTTCTGGATCTCGAGACAGGGGGCCGCGACGCCGGGCGTGTACGCCATCGCGAGGTCGCGGGCGGTCTGCACACTCTTGGTCGGGACGACCTGGATCTTGCCGGGGCGCCCGGACCGGTGGTACTCGAGCGCGCGCTTTTGGATCGTCAACTTGGTCCTAGCCTGGAAAATGGGGCCGCCCGCCTGGACAGTCCAAGCCGGCCGCCCGCTCGGGGGTGGGGGCCGAGATTATCACAGGGAATTCAGGGGGCTTGGACCGGTCCGAAGGGCGCGGGAGCTAGCGGCTCTGGACCTTCTTCCAGTCGGCCAGGAACTGCTCGATGCCCTTGTCGGTGAGCGGGTGCTTGGCCAACGCGAACAGCACCGAGGGAGGCATGGTCGCGATGTCGGCCCCGATCCGGGCGGATTCGAGCACGTGGGTCGGGTTGCGGATGCTCGCGACCAGGATCTCCGTTGCGAAGTCGTAATTCTCGAAGATCTCCTTGATCTGCGCGATCACCTGCATGCCCGAGTCGGCCTGGATGTCGTCCAGCCGGCCCACGAACGGCGAGATCATCGAGGCCCCCGCCTTGGCAGCCATCAGCGCCTGGATTGGCGTGAAGACCAGCGTGCAGTTGGTCGGGATGTCCTGGCTGGAGAGGATCCGGATCGCCTTCAAGCCCTCGACCGTCATGGGGATCTTGACCACGATGTTGGCGGCGACCTTCCGCCACTCCAGGCCCTCGCGGACCATGCCCTCGGAGTCGAGCGAGACGACCTCGGCGCTGATCGGGCCCTCACAGATCTTGGTGATCTCGCGGACCACGTCGCGAGGATCGCCTTTCTCCTTGGCGAGCAGGCTCGGATTGGTGGTGACGCCGTCGCACAGGCCGAGCGCCACGCCTTCGCGGATGTCCGAGACGCTGGCGGTGTCGAGGAAGAACTTCATCGCGGGTCCTCCGAGGGATCGAAAATTAGAGTTTCTCGACTCGCAGGGGATCGTCAAGGTCGGCGAGCAGAGCGGCGATCGTGCGCGTCTGTCCCGGCGCGACGAGATCCGGAGCGAGCTCGGCGAGCGGTGCGAGCACGAAGCGGCGTGAGGCGAGGCCGGGATGAGGCAGCTCGAGTTTCTCGCTCGCGAGCGTGAGGTCGTCGAAGAGCAGGAGGTCCAGGTCGAGCGTTCGGGGGGACCAGCGCTCGCGTTGCGCGGGGCGGCCGAAAGTGTGCTCGAGGTCGTGAAGGCGGGCGAGGAGGGAATGGGGGTCGGTGTCGGAGGGGAGGTGAAGCTCGACGACGGCGTTCACGTACCAGGGTTGGGGCGCTGGCGAGCCGCGCTGCGCTAGCGGCTCCGTGCGCCACAGCGTCGATTCGCGGTGCGGCCCCCACTTCGCGAGCTCCGCGATCGCCGCGCGCACCTGCGCGGCCGCGTCGCCCAGATTCGCGCCTACTCCGACGTAGGCCTTCGGGCTCAGCGTTCCTTCTCCCCGGGAACGCTCTTCCGCGTCACGCCCTCTTCCGTCTCGTGCGTGACGACGTCGAGCAGCAACAGACAAACGCCGATCGAGATCGCCATGTCGGCGACGTTGAAGTCCGGGAAGATGAACAGTCCCAGGTTGAACTGCAGGAAGTCCACGACCCCGCCGTCGCGCAGGATGCGGTCGGTCAGGTTTCCGAGTGCGCCGGAGACGATCAGACCGAGCGACACCGCGGAGAGTCGGTCGTGCGGTTCGATGCGGCGAAAGAACGAGCCGATCATGAACAGCGCCACGGTGGTCAGCGCGATGAACACGAACACCGGCACGCCCTGCGCCAGGCCGAGCGCCGCGCCGGGATTGCGCGCGTGGGTGATGCGGAAGAATCCCTCGAGCGCCGGAAACGGCGCCCAGTAGCTGCCGTGTTCGATGTTCGCCGAAACCAGCGACTTGGTGATCTGGTCCAGCGGCACGATCACGGCGATCAACGCGAGCAGCGTGCGAACCTTCGGCGTCATCGTCCCGTCTCTACCAGATTTTGCGGGGCGCGGCGCGCGGTCGGCCGCGCGCCACCCACGCTTCGCTCGGCGCCGCCTCGCTGCGCGCTTCGCTTGCAAGACGCTCTTCCGCCTGCGGCCTCGACCTCGTTCACATCATCTCCCGCGCCCGAACCAGCCGAAGACGGTGTCGAGCGCGCGGCGCACGGGGTTCTTGCGGGCGGTGGAACGGCCCGGTTCGCCCGGCTGCTGCGCGACTTCGGCGCCCAAGCCGCGGAAGATTCCGCACGCGCCCTCGGGGGCGGTGCCGCGCAGGAAAACCTCACGTGTGCCGCCGCACAGGAAGCCCGCGCGCAGGCCCGAGTCCACGTCGACCTCGATCGACTCGACGCCGGTCGGAACGCTGAACTCCTCGGCCGGCGCCTTGCCGCGCGCGACTTCGAGCACGTCGGCGAAGATCGGCAGCGACGCGACCGAGCCCGTCACGCGCACGCTCTCGCCATCGTCGAACCCGACCCAGACGGCGAGCACGATCTCTGGCGTGTAGCCGATGAACCAGGCGTCGCGGAAGTCGGAGCTGGTGCCGGTCTTGCCGGCGATGTCGCCGCGGAAGCCGAGCGAGCGCAGGGCGGCGCCCGTGCCGCGATCGACCACGCCTTCGAGTGCGGAGGTGACCAGATACACCTCGGCCGGGTCGAACACGACCTGCGCTTCCACCGGGCGCTCTTCGAGCACGCGGCCGTCGGCGTGAACCACCGCGGTGTAGGAGCGCAGCACGGGCAGCGAGCCGGCGGCCGCCAGCGCCGCGTACGCGCGCGCCGCCTCGAGCACGCTGAGCTCGAACGCGCCGAGCGAGACGCTCGGCACCGCGAGTAGCGGGCTCGTGATGCCGAGCCTGCGCGCCGTTTCGACGATGCGCTCCGGGCCGACGGCGATGCCGAGCTTCGCCACCGGCACGTTCATCGACTGCTCGATCGCGTCACGCACCGTCACCGTGCCGCGGTACTCGCCGTCGTAGTTCACCGGCTGCCAGGTTCCGGTCGGCAGCTTCACGGTGAAGGCCTCGTCTTCGAGCTTGGAGAGCAGCGTGAAGGTCGGCTCGCCCTCGCGGCGCGCGAGTGCGGTCAACAGCACGATCGGCTTGAACACGCTGCCCGGCTGGCGCTGCGCCTGTGACGCGCGGTTGAACTGACTGCGCTGGTAGTCCCGCCCACCGACGAGTGCGAGGATCTCTCCACTGCGCGGAGACAGAGCGACGACCGCCGCCTGCAGCGGCGACGCGGGCCGGCGCAGCTTCGGATAGTCCTTCTCGAGCCGCTCGAGTTGCTTCGTCACCGCCGCGTTCGCGGCGCGCTGCAGCTCGGCGTCGAGCGTCGAGTAGATCGCCATGCCCTCGCTTTGGAGGATCTCCTCGCCGTAGCGCTCCGACAGATCCTGGCGCAGCTCCTCGACGAAGTAAGGCGCGACGAACTCGTCGACGTACACGTCGCGCACGCCGAGGTCGGCGATCAGCGCGCTCTCGTAGGCGTCGCGGTCGATCTTCTCCTGCTCGCGCAGCACCGAGAGCACCAGGTCGCGGCGCTTGCGCGCGGCCTCGGGGTGCTTGTACGGCGAATACAGGTTCGGCCCCTTGATCATGCCCGCGAGCAGCGCCGCCTCGGGCAGCGTGAGATCGCCGACCTGCTTGCCGAAGTAGTGCTGCGTGGCCTCGCCGACGCCGTGGATGGCCACGGAGCCGCGCTGGCCCATGTAGACCTCGTTCAGGTACGCCTCGAGGATCTCGCGCTTGGTGTGGTTGCGCTCGAGCAGGAGCGCCATCAGCGCTTCGGTGCCCTTGCGCGCGATCGTGCGCTCGCGAGTCAGGTAGAAGTTCTTGACCAGCTGCTGCGTGAGCGTGCTGCCGCCCTGCACCACGCGGCCGGCGCGCACGTTGGCGAGCATCGCGCCGGCGATGCGCCACAGGTGGATGCCGTTGTGCTCGAAGAAGGACTGGTCCTCGACCGCGATGATCGCGTCGACCAGCACCGGCGGAACGTCGGCCAGCGCTTCGAGGCGGCGGTCCGCGCGCTCGACGCCGTGGAACTGCGCGATGATCTCGGGCTCGAGTGCGGCCGAGGCGAGCAGCTCGCCCGCCTGGTCGCGGACCGCCGTGATGCGCGTGCCCGCGAGCCGCAGCGTGAAGAGCGTCGCCGGATCGTTTCGGTCGGGCAGGCGCGAGACGCGGCGATACACCTCGAACGCGCCCGGATTCTGCCGGAACTCGCCGGGTCGGAGCGCGCCTTTGCCGCCGAGCGCCGCGACGTAGCCCATCCGCTCGAGCCGCTCGCGCACGCGGGTGCGCTCCACGTCGACCCCGATCCGCAGCTCGAGCGGACGCGAATAGACGCGCGAGGGAACGGCGAAAAGCCGGCCTTGGAAGCGCGCCTCGACGCGGTCTTCGAGCCGGGAGATCGAGAGCGCCGCCCAGATCGCGACGAGCGCCGCGAGGATCGCGAGACCCACGGCATATCTGGGCAGGTGTTTGCGCACGCCCACAAGGTATTGCGCGGCGCTCGCTTGCGCGCCCCCCCCGGCGCGGGCATCCTCGACCGGCCCCGAGGGAAACATGGCCGAATCGAAGAGCAAAAAGACCTGGGGCGGGCGCTTCGCGAAGCCCACGGACCCGCGCATGGAGCGCTTTTCGGCGTCCGTGCACGCCGACGGCCGGCTCTGGGCGCAGGACGTGCGCGGCAGCGTCGCGCACGCGCGCATGCTGGCTCGACAGGGGATCATCACCCCGGCCGAGGGCGAACAGCTCGTGAAGGGGCTGTCGCAAATCGCGCTCGAGCTCGAGTCCGGAACGCTGGTGCTCGATCCCGCGCTCGAGGACGTGCACACCAACATCGAACGTCGGCTGGCCGAGATCGCCGGACCGGTCGCGGGCAAGCTGCACACCGGCCGCAGCCGCAACGATCAGATCGCCACCGACTTCACGCTCTGGCTGCGCGAGCAGTGCGACGCGCTGCGCGGCACGCTCGCGGAGCTGCGCGGCGTGCTGGTCGAACGCGCCGGGCGCGAGGTCGACGTGGTGCTGCCGGGCTACACACATCTGCAGCGGGCGCAGCCGGTGCGGCTCGCGCACCACTGGCTCGCGCACTACGAGGCGCTGACGCGCGATTCGGGTCGGCTCGCCGATGCGCGCGAGCGCATGTCGCGCTCGCCGCTCGGCGCCGGGGCGCTGGCCGGCAGCACGCTGCCGATCGACCGCGAGAGCACCGCCCGCGAGCTCGGCTTCGACGCGCCCTCGCGCAACAGCCTGGACGCGGTGTCCGCGCGCGACGGCGCGCTCGAGCTGCTCGCGACGCTCGCGATCCTGATGGTGCACCTGTCGCGCATCTGCGAGGAGCTGGTGCTGTGGAGCTCGTCGGAGTTCGGCTTCATCGAGCTCGACGACGCGTTCTCGACCGGTTCGAGCTTGATGCCGCAGAAGAAGAATCCCGACGCTGCAGAGCTCGTGCGCGGCAAGACCGGCCGCGTGGTCGGCGATTTGGTGAGCCTGCTCGTGACGCTGAAAGGTCTGCCGCTCTCGTACAATCGCGACATGCAGGAGGACAAGGAGCCGGTGATCGACGCGGTCGACACCGCGCGCGCCTGCCTCGAGGTGCTTTCCGGCGCGATCGCGGGGCTGCGCGTGAACGCGGCCGCCATGCAGCGCGCAGCGAGCGATCCGATGCTGATCGCCACCGACCTGGCCGATCACCTGGTGCTCGCGGGCGTGCCCTTCCGCGAGGCGCACGCGCTGGTCGGCAACGTGGTCGCGCACGCGCTCGGCGAAGGCGTCTCGCTCGCCGAGCTCTCACGGGCGAAGCTCGTCTCCTTCCACCCCGCGCTCGACATCGAGCCCGCGGCGTTCTTCAGCGTCGAGCGCTCGCTCGAAGCGCGAACGGCCAGCGGCGCGCCGTCGCGCGCGCGCGTGCACGAGGCGATCGCCGCCGCGCGCGCCGAGCTGGCCGCGGAGGCGACGTGATTCGCACAGTTCTCCTCGCGCTCGTGCTGTTCGCCGCCGTCGCCTGCGGCAAGTACGGCCCGCCGGTGCGCAGCGCGGCCGAGCCGAACGCGGCGCGCCCCGCCGTATCGGCCGCACCCGCCCCCGGCGACACCGAGCAGTGTGAGGATCCGAACGCGCCTCCGCAGGCCGCGGGGAAGACGCCGTGAGGGCGCGGCGCACGATTCCGTTCGCGAAGATGCACGGCGCGGGCAACGACCTGCTCGTGGTCGACTGCCTGGCCGGTGACCCGGTCGACGACTGGGGGGCCTTCGCGCGCTTCGCTCTCGATCGCCGCCTCGGCGTCGGCGGCGACCAGCTCCTGCTCGTGAAACCGTCGCGCGAGGCGGACTTCACGATGGCGATCCGCAACGCCGACGGCAGCCCGGCCGAAATGTGCGCGAACGGCATCCGCGCGTTCGCGAAGTACGTGCGCGACCGCGGACTCACGACCAAGGACGCGATCCGCGTCGAAACGCTGGCCGGCATCGTCACGCCGCGCTGGCTCGGCGACGATCAGGTCGAGGTCGAGATGACCCGACCCGTGCTCGAGCCGGCGAAGATCCCGACGCTGCTGCAGGGAGACGTGCCGCTGGTCGATGTGCCGCTCGAGGTCGACGGCGAGCGCCTGCTCGTGTGCGCTGTCGGCATGGGCAACCCGCACTGTGTGATCTTCGTCGCCGATCCCGTGTCGTTTCCGGTCGAACGGTTCGGCCCGCGCATCGAGCACCACGCAGCGTTTCCGGAGCGCGTGAACGTGGAGTTCGTCGGCGTGCGCTCGCGCACGGAGCTTTCGCAGCGCACCTGGGAGCGCGGCTCCGGCGAGACGCTCGCCTGCGGCAGCGGCGCGTGCGCGGTCGGCGTCGCCGCGGTGCTCTCGGACCGCGCGGAGCGCGACGTGCGCATCCACCTGCGCGGGGGCCTGCTGCGCATCCGCTGGCCGAACGACGCTGGACCGGTGTACATGACGGGCCCGGCGGCCCACGTTTTCGACGGAGAGATCGCATGGCCCTGAAACTCGCTGGCACCTACACCGCGCTGGTAACGCCGTTCCACGGCGACGGCTCGCTCGATCTCGACTCGCTCGCCAAGCACGTCGAGTGGCAGATCGCGAGCGGCATCGATGGACTCGTGCCCTGCGGCAGCACGGGCGAGTCGGCGACGCTCTCGCACGAGGAGCACGTGCGCGTGGTGCGCCACGTGGTGCAGGTCGCGAACAAGCGCGTGCCGGTGATCGCGGGCACCGGCTCGAACTCGACTCGCGAGGCGATCGAGCTGACGCAGGCCGCGCGCGCCGCGGGCGCCGACGCGGCGCTCCTGATCTCGCCTTACTACAACAAGCCGACGCAGGAGGGCATCTACCAGCACTACTGCGCGGTGGCGCGCGAGGGCGGACTGCCGGCGCTGCCGTACAACATCCCCGGGCGCACCGCGTCGCGGCTCGAGCCGGAGACCATCGGGCGGCTCTCGCGCGTGCCGGGCATCGCGGCGCTGAAGGAATCGGGCGGCGATCTGTTCGCGACCTCGTACACGATCGCGCGCTGCGCGCCTGGCTTCAGCATCCTGTCCGGCGACGATGCGCTCACGCTGCCGATGCTCGCGATCGGCGCGAGCGGTGTGATCTCGACGACGGCGAACGCCGCGCCGCGCGAGATGGTCGAGATCACGCGCGCGTTCCGCGCAGGCGATCTCGAACGGGCGCGCCGCGCCCACTACGCGCTCCTGCCGCTGATGGAGGCGCTGTTCCTGGAGTCGAATCCGATTCCGCTCAAGACCGCGCTCGCGATCCTGGGACGCATTCCGTCGGCGACGCTGCGCCTGCCGCTGACGGAGATCTCGAAGGCGAACCGCGATCGCCTCGAGGCCGCGCTCGCCGAGCTGCCGCGCGCATGACGCGCGTGCTCGTCGTCGGCGCTGCGGGGCGCATGGGCCAGAGTCTCGTGCGCGCGATCGGCGCTTCGGGTGATTTGCGCCTGGGAGCGGCGCTCGAGCACGCGTCGCACCCGTCGCTCGGTCAGGTCGTGGCGGGCGACGTGAAGCTCGGCGCGGACGTGCGCGCGGCCTGCGCGCAAGTCGACGTCGCGGTCGATTTCTCCTCTCCCGCCTCCTCGCTCGCACTGCTCGACCTGGCGGAAGCGCGCGGTCTGCCGCTGGTGATCGGCACCACCGGCCTCGACCCAGCCACCGAGGCGCGCATCGCGCGCGCGGCGCAGCGGCTCGCGATCGTACGCACCGCGAACTTCTCGATCGGCGCCACCGTCCTGCTCGAGCTGGTCGCCGAGGCCGCGCGCAGGCTCGAGGGCTACGAGATCGACGTGCTGGAAATGCACCACGACCAGAAGCAGGACGCGCCGAGCGGCACCGCCATCTCGCTCGCGCGCGCCGCCGCCGAAGCGCGCGGCCAGGACCTTCAACACGACGCGGTGTACGCGCGCCACGGCATCACCGGCGTGCGCGACCCGAAGGCCATCGGGCTGCAGGCGTTGCGATTGGGCGACAGCGTCGGCGAGCACACCGTCTACTTCGCGGGCCCCGGCGAGCGCATCGAGCTCTCGCATCGGGCGCTCTCGCGCGAGAATTTCGCCGCCGGCGCGCTGCGCGCCGCGCGCTGGCTGGTCGGGCGTCCGCC
The DNA here is from genome assembly GCA_031396695.1 of Deltaproteobacteria bacterium. Taxonomy (GTDB): domain Bacteria; phylum Myxococcota_A; class UBA9160; order SZUA-336; family SZUA-336; genus VGRW01. The sequence continues at coordinate 3,767 of JANNLG010000059.1, read as the reverse complement.
CGGGCTGTACGCGATGCGCGACGTGCTCCGACCCACGTGATCCGCATCGACGCCGTTTCGAAGCGGCACGGCGACCAGATCCTCTTCCTCGAGGCCTCTGCCGCCGTGAATCGCGGGGAGAAGATCGGGCTGGTCGGCCCCAACGGCGCCGGCAAGACCACGATCTTCCGCTTGATCACGCGCGAGGAGGAGCCCGACGACGGCCAGGTCGCCGTCGAGCGCGGCGTCACGATCGGCTACTTCAGCCAGGACATTGGCGAGATGAAGGGGCAGAGCGTGGTCGAAGCCACGCTCGACGGCGCAGGTCCCGTCTCGGCCGCCGCGCGCGCGCTGCACACGCTCGAGCACGCACTCGCCGATCCCGCGCGCGCCGACGAGATGGACGCCCTGATCGAGAGCTTCGGCGAGGCGCAGGCGCGCTTCGAGTCGCTGGGCGGCTACGGCCTGGAGGCGCGCGCGCGTGAGGTTCTCGCGGGGCTCGGCTTCGCGCAGGAACAGATGGACGGCGATGTCGGCGCGTTGTCGGGCGGCTGGAAGATGCGCGTGGGGCTGGCGCGCATCCTGGTGATGCAGCCCGACGCGCTCCTGCTCGACGAACCCACGAACCACTTGGACCTCGAGTCGATCCTGTGGCTCGAGGGCTGGATCCACGCCTTCGAGGGCGCCGTGCTCATGACCTCGCACGACCGCGAGTTCCTGAATCGCATGGTCGGGAAGATCGTCGAGATCGACGCTGGAGAGCTGATCAGCTACTCGGGCAACTACGACTTCTACGAGCGCCAGCGTCAGCTTGCGGAGCGCGGCAAGGAAGCGCAGTACGCGCGCCAGCAGGCGATGCTCGCCAAGGAAGAGGCATTCATCGCGCGCTTCAAGGCGCGCGCGAGCCACGCGTCACAGGTGCAGTCGCGCGTGAAGAAGCTGGAGAAGATCGATCGCGTGCAGCCGCCCAAGCGCGCGCAGACGCTCGAGTTCGACTTTCCACCGCCGCCGCGCTCGGGCGAGGACGTCGCGCGTCTGGCCAACGTGTCGAAGGCGTACGGCGCGCGCGTGGTCTTCGACGGGCTCGACCTGCTCATCCGCCGCAGCGAACGCTGGTGCGTGATGGGCGCGAACGGCGCGGGCAAGTCGACGCTCTTGAAGCTCGTCGCGGGCGCGCTCGCGCCCGACGCCGGCAGCGCGAGCCTCGGCGCGAGCGTGAAGCTCGGCTACTTCGCGCAGCACTCGATGGAGCTGCTCGAAGCCGAGGACAGCGTCTGGACGACGCTCGAGCACGCGTTTCCCAAGGCCTCGGTCGGCTCGCTGCGCGCCCTGGCCGGCGGCTTCGGCTTCTCCGGCGACGACGTCGAGAAGCGCTGCCGGCTGCTGTCAGGCGGCGAGAAGGCTCGGCTCGTGCTCGCGCGCATGCTCTTCGACCCGCCGAACTTCCTGGTGCTCGACGAGCCGACCAACCACCTCGACCTGGCGACCAAGGCGATGCTGATCCACGCGCTCGGCGACTACGAGGGGACGCTCTTGCTGGTCTCGCACGACCGGCATTTCCTGTCCGCGCTCAGCAACCGCGTGCTCGAGCTCGACGGCACGAACGCGCTTCCACCGCGCGTCTACGGCTCCGGCTACCACGACTACGTGATCGCCAGCGGCCACGAAGCGCCGGGCATGAGGTCCGATTGACTTCGCTCGCCTTCGGCTCGCTGCGCGCGGCGGCGCCGCTTGCGGGGCCGGACGCGAGGACGGCCTCGCGTCCGGCCTGCGCAAACAGGCGCCGGGTCCCTACATATCGAAGTAGAGTTCGAACTCGTGCGGGGTCGGGCGCAGCGCCATCGGAGCGATCTCCGCATCGCGCTTGTACTCGATCCAGGCCTCGATCGTGTCCTGCGAGAAGACGTCTCCCTTGAGCAGGAACTCGTGGTCCTCCTCGAGGTTCTCGAGCGCGTCACCCAGGCTGTGCGGCATGGTCGGGACCTTGGCGAGCTCGGCCTTCGAGAGCGCGTAGATGTTCTTGTCGAGCGGCTCGCCCGGATCGATCTTGTTCTCGATCCCGTCGAGGCCCGCCATCAGCATCGCCGCAAAGGCGAGGTACGGATTGCAGGTCGGGTCGGGGAAGCGCACCTCGATGCGCTTCGCCTTCGGCGAAGCCGAGTACATCGGAATGCGGATCGACGCGGAGCGGTTGCGGCTCGAGTAGGCCAGGTTCACCGGCGCTTCGAAGCCCGGCACGAGTCGCTTGTACGAGTTCGTGGTCGGGTTCGTGAACGCGGCCAGCGACTTGGAGTGCTTCAGGATGCCGCCGATGTAGTACAGGCACATCTTCGACAGGCCCGCGTACTCGTTGCCCGCGAACAAGGGCTTGCCGTCCTTCCACAGCGATTGATGCGTGTGCATACCCGAGCCGTTGTCTCCGAAGAGCGGCTTCGGCATGAACGTGACCACCTTGCCGGCGTTCTTCGCCACGTTCTTGCACACGTACTTGTAGACCATCAGCTGGTCGGCCATGTCGACGATCGGACCGAAGCGCATGTCGATCTCGGCCTGGCCGGCGGTCGCCACTTCGTGGTGGTGCGTCTCGATCTGGATCCCGAGCTCTTCCATCTGCAGCACCATCTCGGTGCGGATGTTCTGCTGCGAGTCCGTCGGCGAGACCGGGAAGTAGCCTTCCTTGTAGCGCGGCTTGTAGCCGAGGTTCGGACCCTCGTCGCGGCCGCTGTTCCACTTGCCCTCGATCGAGTCGACGAAGTAGTAGCCCTCGTTCGTACCGGTCGAGAAGCGCACGTCGTCGAGGATGAAGAACTCGGCCTCGGGACCCATGTACGCGGTGTCCGCGATGCCGGTCAGCTTCAGGTAGCTGGCCGCCTTCTGCGCGATCTGGCGCGGGTCGCGGTTGTACGGCTCGCGCGTGATCGGATCGACGATGTTGCAGATCAGCGACAGTGTCGGGTGATCGCAGAACGGATCGATGAACGCGGTGCGCGCGTCCGGCACCTGCAGCATGTCGCTGTTGTCGATGCTGCGCCAACCGCGGATGCTCGAGCCGTCGAAGCCGAGACCGTCGGTGAACGTGCTCTCGTCGAACTCGTGCAGCGGGTGCGACTTGTGCTGCCACTGGCCGACGAAGTCCACGAACTTCAGATCGACCATCTTCACGCCCTCGGCCTTGGCGTAGGCGAGAACTTCCTTGGGGGTACGGTCCTTGTGCATGCCTTCCTCTTTGTGTGTGGCGATCCAGCGGCGCTAGATCGCGTCCTCGCCGCGATCTCCGGTGCGGATCCGCACGGCTTCGATCACGGGCAATACGAAGATCTTCCCGTCGCCGATGCGCCCGGTGTTCGCCGCGCTCTGCACGGCCTCGACCACTTTGGGCACGAGATCGTCGGGAACCACGATCTCGAGTTTGATCTTGGGCAGGAAGTCGACCACGTACTCGGCGCCTCGGTACAGCTCGGTGTGGCCCTTCTGTCGCCCGAAACCCTTCACCTCGGACACGGTGATGCCCTGCACGCCGATCGCGTTCAGAGCCTCCTTCACCTCGTCGAGCTTGAAGGGTTTGATGATGGCCTCGACTTTCTGCATCGACCCATTCCTCTCTGCTCAAGGCTTCCTGCGATCAGCCAGCCTTATACCACACGAGATCCCGCGCGACGGACGCGCCGTGCGCGCTTCTTGCGAATCGTTGCGCAGGCGTCGGGCGGGTCTGGCCGGAGCCTGCGCCACCCACCCGCGGGCCCCCCGCTTAGTCGAACACGTGCGCAACGTTGGCGGTGTTCTGCAGG
>JANNLG010000003.1:0-2308 GCA_031396695.1 Deltaproteobacteria bacterium | reverse complement strand
ATCGGCGCGCAGCGCGATGCGCCCGTCGAGGTGACTCGCCGCGAGAGTCCCCTGCCCGGTGCGCGCGTCGACTGTGCCCGTGATCCAGTCGAGCGCGATCGAGCCGGTCTGCGCGCGAACCTCGACGTCGCCTTGCACTTCCGTGACGGCCACCTCGCCGCCGCCGGTGCGCAGGCGAACCGGGCCGTCTGCGCCGCGCACCTCGAGCCGGCCGTCGGTGGTGCGCGCGCGCAACGAGCCGGTCACGTCCTCGACGCGAATCGGGCCTGAGGCGGAGCGCAGGTCGACCGAGAACTCGCGTGGCACGAACACGCGGAGTTGTACGCTCGGGCCGCCGAACAGCCACGAGAGCAGCCCGCCCGCTCGACCGTACACGCGCACGCCCGCGTCGTCGTGCTCGAGCCGGAAGCGCACCGCCGATGCGCCGGGCCCGGAGACGTCGGCCACGGCCCACACCTCGTCCGCGTCGTGAGAGCGCACCTCGAGCGCGACACGTTCGGGTCGCGATTCGTCGCCCAGGTCCAGGTCCACTTGCAAGAGTCCTCCGGGCTTCGCGGGCAGGCGCTGATCGAGCGAGCCGGAGAACTCCCCGGGCGAGCACGCGGTCAGCGCGAGCGAGAGCGCGATCGCGACCCCGAGCTTCACTCCGCGTCTCCTTGCCTTGGCGCCACTCTCGAGCAACCGCCGTGCCAGTCCCGCAGACGCGGGCGGCGACGCTTTCGCCGACCGGCCGCAGTCTGGCCCCTGCAGGTGACCGCCTCAACCTGCGCCCGCTGCAGGCGCGCTCCTGACCGAGTCGGCTTCCAGCCGGGGCCGGGACGTGATATCCAACGCGCCGTGCAGAAGGGGGTGGCCGAGGGTCCGGAAAGCGGCGGCGAGGCCGAAGCTCCACTCAATCGCGTCGACCTCCGACGCCTGACCCTGGCCGCGGTCGGCGTGGTGTACGGCGATATCGGCACCTCCCCGCTCTATGCAGTGCGCGAGTGCTTCCACGGCGCAAACGCCGCCGCCCCGACCCAGGAGAACGTGCTCGGCATCTGCTCGCTCGTGTTCTGGGCGCTGATCCTCGTGGTGGTGGTGAAGTACCTGGGCTTCGTCATGCGCGCGCACAATCATGGCGAGGGGGGAGTGCTCGCGCTGCTCGCGCTTTCGCAGCGCCAGGGCTCGACGCCCGCGCGTGCGCGCTACATCGCGTTCCTGGTCGCCCTCGCCGGCACGGCTTTGCTCTACGGCGACGGCATGATCACGCCGGCGATCTCGGTGCTCTCCGCGATCGAAGGCCTCGACGTCGCGATGCCTGGAGTCTCGCCGTATCTCTGGCCGATCGCGCTGGTGATCTTGATCGTGTTGTTCCTGTTCCAAAGGCGCGGCACCGAGCGGATCGGTGCCTGGTTCGGCGTGGTGTCGATCGTCTGGTTCGCATCGATCGCGCTGGCCGGACTGCCGTGGCTGTTCCGTGAGCCGCTGATCCTGACGGCCGTGAACCCGATCTACGCCGCGAACCTGCTGCTCGCGGCGCCCGGTCCGGGATTCCTGATCCTCGGAGCCGTGGTGTTGTGCGTGACAGGCGGCGAAGCGCTCTACGCGGATCTCGGTCACTTCGGTCGCGTGCCGATCACGCTCGCGTGGTACGTGGTGGTGTTCCCGGCGCTCTTGATCTCCTACTTCGGACAGGGCGCGTACCTGCTCAGCGCGGGCGCGGAGGGGATCGCGAGCCCCTTCTTCGGTCTGCTGCCGAGTTGGGGCGTTCTGCCGATGGTGGGAATCGCGACGCTGGCCACGATCGTCGCCTCGCAGGCGGTGATCTCGGGCTCGTTCTCGCTCACGGCGCAGGCGATCCAGCTCGGCTATCTGCCGCGCATGCAGATCGTGCACACCTCGAGCCGCCAGGAGGGGCAGATCTACATCCCGGCCGTGAACTGGTTCCTGATGCTCGCCTGCATTGCGTTGGTGCTCGAGTTCCGCCAGTCGTCGGGTCTGGCGGCCGCCTACGGAATCGCGGTAACCGGAACCATGGCGGTCACGACCGTCTTGTTCGTACCGGTGGCGCAGCGCCGCTTCGGTTGGCCGGCCGCGCTCGCACTGGGCGCGCTGTTCTTGTGCGTCGATCTCGCGTTCCTGGGCGCGAACGTGCCGAAAATCCCGCACGGCGGCGCGTTCCCGCTCTTGATCGGACTGGTGCTGTTCACCGTGATGACGACCTGGCGGCGCGGCACGGAGCTCTTGAATCAGCACCTGAACGACGTGACGCTGCCGCTCACCTCCTTCATCGCCGACGTCGGGCGCGAGAAGCCGCTGCGCGTGCCGG
>JANNLG010000244.1:0-16825 GCA_031396695.1 Deltaproteobacteria bacterium | reverse complement strand
CACGCCAGCCTGGGCACCGCAGCCGTCGACCTGGTCAGCCAAGCCAACGCCAAGGGCGGCGACGACAACGCTACCGTGATCCTCGTCCACCTCGACGCCTAGCGCGGCGCGCTAGCGAGCCGGCCGGACGAGCCGCCGCCCCGGGGTCTCGCTCCTACTCTTCGTCCCCGCCGAGTCCGACCCGCGCCAACATGTCCGCCGCAATCGCATCGGCGGCCGGCTTGTACGCCCCCAACTCAATGCGACGCTTCAACTCTGCCAGCCGCTCTTCGCGAGCGTTTCCGCCCGCCACTTCGGCCAGGTACTCGACGGAGTAGATGTCGTCGAGCTCCGGCTCGTCCGCCGTCGGGAGGTTGTCGCGCACGCCGCCTTTTCGTTCGTCGCGCTTGGCCATGCTGGCTCCTTCGGGTAGCCCCATACCCGCATCGGTGTCGCGCCCGACTTCTTTAGTCCTGCGCGACAACGACGCCAATCCGCCCGGAGTTGTAGAGAGTTTTGCGCGCGCTCGAGCGGCCCTACGTGATACGCGGCCGGCCGAGCGGCTGCTCGGGATCGGGCGCGGCAATGCCCTTCGCGCGGATCTTTTCGACCAGCGTCGTGCGCTTCAGGCCGAGTAGCTGCGACGCGCGATTCTTGTTCCAGCTCGTCGCTTCGAGCGCTTGCAGGATCAGCTCCTGCTCGTACGACGACACGAGTGCCTCGAAATCGACGCCGGTCGCGGGCAGCGACACGCTCGGCCGCTCGAGCGCGTGTCCGGCGACGTTCGAGGGCAGCTCCGCTTCGTCGACCCAGCCGGTGCGGCGCAGGATCGTGAGCCGCTCGATCAGCGCTTGCAGCTCACGCACGTTGCCGGGCCAGTCGTACTCGACCATGCGCTTGAGCGCGGCCTCCGTCACGCCCTGGATCTCGGGGTAGCTGCGCCGCTGCACCTCGATGAAGTGGCGCACGAGCAGGGGGATGTCTTCGCGGCGATGGCGCAGCGCGGGAACCTCGATCGGAACCACGGCCAGACGGAAGTAGAGATCCTCGCGAAACTTCCGCTCGCGAATCAGCTGCGGAAGGTTCTGGTTGGTGGCCGCGACGATGCGCACGTCGACGCGTTCGGTGCGCGACGATCCGACCGGCTCGAACTCGCGCTCTTGCAGCGCGCGCAGCAGCTTGGTCTGGAGCTGCGGACTCATGTCGCCGATCTCGTCCAGGAACAGCGTGCCGCCGTTCGCCGCGGCGAAGCGACCGATGCGGTCGCGCAGCGCGCCGGTGAAGGCGCCGCGCACGTGGCCGAACAGCTCGCTCTCGAGCAGCTCCTCGGGGATCGCGCCGCAGTTCACGGCCACGAACGGGCGCTGCGCGCGGGGGCTGTTGTAGTGCAGCGCGCGCGCGACCAGCTCCTTGCCGGCGCCGCTCTCGCCGAGCACGAGCACGGTCGCCTCGGAATCCGCGACGCGGCGCACGAGCTCGAGCGTGTCGCGCAGCCCTTCGCTCTCGCCGACGATGTTCTCGAAGCCGTAGCGGGTCTCGAGCTGGCGCTGGAGCTGGCGGTTCGCGCCGTGCAGGCGCCGGAACTCGACCGCCTTCGCGATCAACGGCGCCAGACAGGCCAGCCGCTCATAGCTCTTCTCGATGAACCAGAACGCGCCCGCGTCGAGCGCCTCGATCGAGCGCTCGGGGCTGCCGAAGCCGGTGACGACGATGCAGACCGCTTCGGGGTCGATCGCGCGCACGCGCCGCACGAACGCGATGCCGTCCATGCCGGGCATGCGCAGGTCGGTGACGACGAGATCGAAGGGGCGCTGCTCGAGTCGCTCGATCGCCGCGCTCGGATCGCCTTCCGCGACGACGGCGAAGCCTTCGCCCTCGAGGTACCGAACCAGCGCCGCGCGGAACAGCGCGTCGTCATCCACTACGAGAACTGAGCTCGCCTGAACCGAACCGCCCGACGTCGAGCCGCGATTCACATGTCCCCCCGGCGCTGCGCAGTGTAGGGAAGCATCTGCGCGCACTCAAGCAGCGACACCGCGGGTCCGATCTCGACGCGGATGCCCCCCCTCTGCGCGAGCGACATCTCCGCCACGAGGTTCCCCTGTGCGGGAGCGCGGGTGCTTATCGCGGACGACGAGCCCGCCATCGTGCGCGTCCTGCGCCGTCAGCTCGAGCGCGACGGGGTCGAGGTGGCCGAGGCGACGGACGTCGCGCTGCTGCGCGCGCAGCTCGCGCGCGAGCCCGAGATCGTTCTGCTCGACCTGCGGCTCGGCAACGCATCGGGCCTGGAGCTGATCGGCGAGCTGCGCGAGCGCTGCCCTGACGCCGAAACGATCGTGATGACCGGCTACGCGTCGATCGACTCGGCCGTCGAGTGCATGCGCGCGGGCGCGTTCGACTATCTCGAGAAGCCCTTCGACGACCCGCGGCGCGTGCAGCAGACGCTGGAGCGCGCGCTCGAGCGCCGCCGCCTGCGTGTGCGCAATCGCGAGCTCGAGGGCGAGCTCGGCCGGCGCTCGGCGCTGGAGCGCGTGGTCGCGCAGTCGTCGGCGATGAAGCGCGTGCTGCAGACCGTGCGCGACCTGTCGCAGAACGAGAGCAACGTGCTGATCGAAGCCGAGAGCGGCACGGGCAAGGAGCTGATCGCGCGCGCGATCCACGAGACCTCGCCGCGCGGCGGCGGCGCGTTCGTGCCCGTCGATTGCGGCGCTTTGCCGGAAGGCATCATCGAGGGCGAGCTGTTCGGCTACGTGCGCGGCGCGTTCACCGGCGCGGTGCGCGATGCGGCGGGGCTGTTCCGCAGCGCGCACGGCGGAACGCTGTTCCTGGACGAGATCGGTGAGCTGCCGGTTCCGCTGCAAGCCAAGCTTCTGCGCGTGATCCAGGAGCGCGAGGTCCGCCCGCTCGGCTCGGCGACCGCGGAGCGCGTCGACGTGCGGATCATCGCCGCCACCAACCGCGATCTAGCACAGCTCGTGCGCGACAACCGCTTCCGCTCGGATCTCTTCTACCGGCTGCGCGTGGTGTCGATCCATCTGCCGCCGCTGCGCGACCGGCCCGAAGACGTGGCGGTGCTCGCGAGCCACTTCGTCGAGCGCGCGTCGGCGGGCACGCGCGTGATCGGGCTCGAGCCCGCAGCGCTCGAACGGCTGATCGCGCATCGCTGGGACGGCAACGTGCGCGAGCTCGAGAACACGATCGAAGCCGCGATCGCGCTCGCGCAGGGCGAGCGCGTGACGGTGGCGGATCTGCGCATGGGCGACTTCAGCAGGCCGCGCGCGGCGCAGCCTGCGGGCATCGACCTGTCGCTCGCGGCCTTCGAGCGCGCGTGTCTCGAGGAGGCGCTGCGCCGAAGTCAGGGCGACGTGCGCGCTGCCGCGAGCTTGCTCGGCATCGGCCGCAGCTCGTTCTATCGCAAGCTGCGCAGCCATCCCGCAACACGGGGCGAATGAGTCAGCGGCCGCGCGGCCGCCCCGAGATCACGATCACGTCCGAGAGGCCCGGGAAACGCGCGGCGATTGCGTCGGCGCAGCGCAACAAAGCGTTTGCCCAAGGCTCCGGCAGGCGTGCGAGCAGGCGCGCCCAACGCCGTACGCCCCACAACAGCGAGATGCCGCGAAATTCGAGGATCTCCACGTGCCGGCCGATCTGCGCGCGCAGCACGCGCGGGTCGTAGCGCGTGAAGTGGTCCGAGGGAACGTGGTAGGTGCGGCGTCCGGGAGCGATCGGCCGCCCGCGCAGATGATCGCCGAGACGCTGCAAACGGCAGCCGAGCGACTCGAAGTTCGCGACCGCGAGCACCACGCGCCCGTCGGCGCGCGTCACGCGCGCGAGCTCGGCGATGCAGGCCTCCGGGTCGTCGAAATGGTCGAGCGCGCCCTTGCAGAAGGCCGCGTCGAACGAGCCCGCGCGAAACGGCAGCGCCTCGGACCAGGCGCGCGCCCAAGCGACGCGTCCCGAAGCGGGCCGTGTCTCCTTGGCCGCCACGAGCTTGGCGAGTTCGACCATGCGCCGCGAGGGCTCGGCGCAGAAAGCGTGCACACCGTCGCGCGCGAGCGCGCGGCTGTCCTGCCCGAGGCCCGCGGCCGAATCGAGCACGCGCGCACCCACACCGGCGCGTGTCGCCGCGAGCGTCTCCGCCTCCATGCGGCGAAACAGATAGTCGGAGTCGCGCGTGGTCCCGGTCGGGATCACGTGCGTCATGTCTCTGTCCAGATCCACGCTTCTCATCCTACGGGTCCCGGCGCGCGGGCGGCCGCGCGCCACCCGAGCTTCTCTCGGCTTCGCCTCGCTGCGCGCGAGCGCGATGCGCTCGCTTGCCGGATCGCCGGTTCGCGATCACGCGCTGGTAGAGCGCGAGCGTGCGCTCGGCGGTGGGTCGCCAACCGAAGATCGCCTCGATGCGCGGGCGCGCCGCGAGCGCTTCCGCGTGCGCCTCGTCCCAGCGTTCCAGCACTTCGGCGATCGCCTTCGCGAGCGCGGGCGGATCGCGCGGCGGCACGAGCGTACCGGCGCCCGCGTCCGCGATCACCTCGGGCAGCGCGCCGGCGCTCGACGCCACCACGGGCGTGCCCGCAGCGAGTGCTTCGATCGCGGGCAGGCCGAAGCCCTCGAACAGCGAAGGCACGACCACGGCGGCGGCCTCGCGGTAGGCACGCGCGAGCTCTTCGCTCGAGACTTTGCCCGTGAAGCGCACACGGCCCAGCAGATTGCGCGCCTTCAGCGTCTTCTCGAGCGACGTGAACGCAGGGAAGTAGTCGAGCACGCGGAGGCCGACGTCGAGTGGCAGGAGCGCCATCGCCTCGAGCAGGAACTCGAGGCCCTTGTTTGGATCGCCGCAGCGTCCGACGAACAGCAGCTCCGGCTTGGCCGGACGTGCGCGGCGCAGCGGGCGCTCCGGAAGCTCGACGCCGTTGCGCACGTCGTGCACGCGCTCGGGTCGCACACGGAAGTCGCGCGTGATCGCGCGCCGCGACGCCTGGCTCGAGGTCAGCACCGCCGCGAGCCGTCGGGCGGTGCGCGCTTGCGTGCGCACTGGATAGAACGTGAGCGAGCCCTTGCGCTCGGCGAAGCTCGTGTCGCGCGCGAGGCTCGAGCGCCGGTCGATCGAGAGCGGGTGGTGAATGGTCGTCACCACCGGGATGCCGAGCGCCTGCAGGAACAGCAGGCCGTAGCTGACCGACTGCACGTCGTGCACCAAGTCGTAGCCGCGTCCCGCGCGCAGCTCGCGCAGCACGGCGCCCGCCGCGCGCACGCTGAAGGCGAACGGCTCGGGCAGGAAGCCGAAGCGCGTGACCGCGAACTCGAAGAAATCGAGCGGGCGCAATATGGCAAACGGATCGGGCGAGGGCAGGAACGCGCCGCGCCGCTTGTCGAAGCGCTTGCCCCAGAACATCTGGTTCTCGATCGGCGTGACGCGCGCCCACGGCATCGGGTCGGGGTAGGGCGGGCCGACGAACACGTCGATCTCGCAGCCGAGCTCGGCCAGCTCGCGCGTGAGCGCGTGCAGGTAGACGCCCTGGCCGCCGCTCTTCATGTTCCCGCGGTAACACAGAAAAGCAACACGCATCACGCGCGCCCCGCGGAGACGCGCGTGCCGTAGAGCACCAGGCTCTTGGGCCAGACCCAGTCGAGCACGTGCTCGACGCGCGTCCAGACCTTGGAGACCGCGGCGCGGATCAGAAAGCCGCGCAGCCAGCGCGTGGGGCCGGGTGTCTCGTCGTCGAGCCCGAGCCCCGCACGCACCAACCAGTACGGCGAGTGCAGCGCGTGCGCGAAGCCGACCCCGTCCACGCGCACGCCCGCGCGCGCGAGCGCGAGCGCCAGGTCGCGCGGTCGGAACACGCGGATGTGTCCCCCGGGGCTCTCGAAGTAGCGCCGCGTGGCGGCCAGGTAGAACCACTCGGTGATCGCGGTCGGGATCGTCACGCCGATCGTTCCGCCGGGCCGCAGCACGCGCACCAGCTCGCGCACCGCAGCGCCGTAGTCGTGCACGTGCTCCATTACCTCGGAGCAGATCACCCGGTCGAAGCTCGCGTCGCGGAACGGCAGGTGGAAGACGTCCCCCTGCAGGACTCCGCCGTGCAGCTTCTCGAGCGCGCGCCCGCGGCGCTCGTGGATGCCCGCGCGCGCGATGCGCAGCGAGGGCACGTCGAGATCGAGGCCGACCGTGTGCACGCCCCGGTCCAGCGCCCCGAAACAGTGGCGCCCGCCGCCGCAGCCGGCGTCGAGCAGCCAGTCGTCGCGTCGCAGCCCGAGTCTATCGAGGTCGACGGTGAGCACGGACCACCTCGGCCAGCACGTCGGCGGTGCGCGCGGCCGCTTCGCGCCAGGAGAAGACGTGCTCGACGCGCCGCCGCGCCGCGCGGCCCATCTCGGCCACGCGCTCGTGCGGCAGGCTACACAGCTCGGTGATGGCGTCGGCGAGCGCCTCCGGGTCTCGGAACGGCACTACGCGGCCGGCTTCGCCGCTCGTACCCACGACCTCGGGCAGCGCGCCGCCGACCGTCGCGATCACCGGCAGCCCGCAAGCCATCGCCTCCGACGCGGGGAAGCCGAAGCCCTCGAAGAACGAGGGCACCAGCGCGATGCGCGCGGTCGAGTACTGCTCCACCAGCTCTTCGATCGTGAGCATGCGCTTGACCAGCACCACGCGTTTCTCGAGACCGAGCTCGCGCAGCTTGCGCGGCACCAGGCCGTCGTCGGGAATTCGGCCGTCCACGATTTTGAGCGTCACGTGCTCGGGTGTGCGCGCCAGCGCGTCGAGCAGGTAGGGCACGCCTTTCTTGCGGTCCTCCGTGCGCCCGATGAAGATCAGGTCGGTTTCCTTGGGCCGGTCGAGCGGCCGGAACACCTCGGAGTCAGTGCCGTTGTAGACGACCGAGATCTCCTTCTCCGGCACGCCGAAGTAGCGCTCGATCTCGACCGCCGACGCGTTCGAGACGGTCAGGATGCGCGCCAGCCGCGGCACCACGACTTCCTGCATGAAAAGCGGGAAGTAGAGCGTGCGCTTCCACTTGCGCCGGAAGCGCGGGTCCATCTCGAAGTCCGCGATGCGGTCGATGTGCAGCGGGTGGTGGACCATCGCCGTGACCGGAATGTCGGTCGCCTGCAGCGCGAGGAGTCCCCAGGACAGCGACTGGTTGTCGAGCACCACGTCGAAGCGGTGCTTCCGCTGCAGCTCGCGCCAGCGCAGCATCAGCCGGAAGCCGAAGGTGGTCATCTCGGGAAAGACACCGAGCCGTGTCAGCCCGAGCTCCCACAGATTGCCGGGCGAGAGCGCGCGGAACGGGTTGTCCTTGGGCAGCGCATCGGCCATGGGCAGAGCGAAGAAGTTCTCGTTCGGGATCACGTGCAGCGGAATGCCGGGCGCGAGATCGGGCGCGGGCGGTCCCGCGATCACGTGCACCTCGTGGCCGAGCTCGTGCAGGCCGCGTGCGAGCGCGGCGGCGTACACGCCCTGGCCGCCGCAGAACATGTTCCCCCGGTAGGTGAGCAGGGCGATCCGCATGCGGCTAGCTCGCGCTCGGGGTCTTCTCGTTCGCGCTCGACTCGCCGCGCGTCGCGCCACCCGCGCCGCCCGTGCCGGTCCCGCTCGCGGAAATCCGCTCGCCCTCGGCCTCGACCTGCACGGTCGCGATCGTCCAGCCGATCCAGCTCACCAGACCCAGGACGAAGAGCACCACGATCGTGACCGGGATGGCCAGCGCCCAGTAGCTGCCGCCCAGCACGCCGGCGAGAAACAGCGCCGCCGCGGCGATCGCGCCGAAGCAGAGCAGACCACCGAGTACTCGCGAGCGTTCGTCCGTGCGGGAAGCCATCGCGGCCGGAGCTTACCAGACGGCCGACCGCGGGGCGTGGGACGGGGGGAGACAGCAACGCCTGCCGGGCGACAAGGGGGTCAAGCAGGGCGCGGAAGCGGCCGATGAAACCGATGCATGGCTCCTTCCGGTCCAGCCAAGCGCAAGGTGCTCCGGCCTCCGATGCGCATCGAGTGCGCGCGCGAGGGCGACCTCGGCACGCACTTCCTCGGCTACGCGGCGAACCTGTCCGAGACGGGCGTGTTCGTGCAGTCCCTGGCGCCGCGGCCCGCGGGTACGCGGCTGCGCCTGGTGCTGCACCTGGGCGGCGCGAACGGCGCACGCATCTGCTCGGAGGCGGAGGTGCGCTGGTGTCGCGGCTACGGTGGCAAGAAGGGACCGAGCGCCGGCATGGGTCTGCGCTTCACGGGCATGCGTCCGGTCGATCGCAGCGCATTGCTCGCGAGCTGCAGCGTGCCGGCGATCGTCGACTCGGCCATCATTCCGGCGAAGGCGCGCACGGAGCGACGCACCGAGGGCTAGTGTGCCTCGGCGCGCGCGAGTCACGTTCGGCGCGAAGGGGGAAGCGTGCTCTGGATCGGTCTGATGTCCGGGACGTCCGCGGACGCCGTCGACGCCGCGCTGGTGCGCATCGGCCGCGATCCCGGTGACGTCACGCTGCTCGCGTTCCGCGGCGAGCCGATCGAGGAGTCGCTGCGCGAGCGCATCCACGCGCTGGCTACCGGCCGGGTCGAGCTACGCGCGCTGGTGCAGCTCGACGTCGCGCTCGGCGAACGCTTCGCGGCGGCCGCGCTCGGCGTCGCGCGCGAGGCGGGCGTCGCGCTCGGCGAGATTCGCGGCATCGGCTCGCACGGCCAGACCGTCGGCCACTATCCCGAGCGCGACGTGCGCGGCACGCTGCAGATCGGCGCGGCCGCGCTGATCCACGAACGCACCGGCCGCCCCGTCGTGTCGGACTTCCGACGCGCGGACCTTGCGGCGGGCGGGCAGGGCGCGCCGCTCACGCCGTTCTTCCACTACTTCCGCTTCGCGGTGGACGGCGAGAGCCGCGCGCTGCTCAACATCGGCGGCTTCACCAACGTGAGCTACCTGCCGGGCCGCGACGCTTCGCGCGTGCTCGCGTTCGATCCGGGCCCCGGCAACGCGCTGCTCGATCGCGCCGCGCGCTGGGCGAGCGGCGGCGTCGAGCGCTTCGATTGCGACGGCGTGCGCAGCCTGCGCGGCCGCGTCCACGAGCCGTTGGTCGAAGAGTGGCTCGCCGATCCGTACTTCTCGCTGCGACCGCCGAAGAGCACCGGCCACGAGCGCTTCGACGAGAAATTCTTCGATCGTGCGCGCGACGCCGTGCTCGCGCGCGGCGGCGCCGCGGACGACGTATTCGCGTCGCTCGCGCGACTCACGGTCGAGAGCATCGTGCGCTCGGCGCAGGCGTTCTTCCCGAAACCGGTCGAGCGCTGGATCCTGTACGGCGGCGGAGTGAGCAACCCGGCGCTCGTCGAAGGTCTGCGCGCTAGGCTCGCGCCGGCCGTGGTCGAGACCACCGACGCGCACGGCGTGCCGAGCGGGGCGCTCGAGGCGATCACGTTCGCGGTGCTCGGCCACTGCGCGAGCATCGGCATGCCATCGAACCTGCCCGCCGCGACCGGCGCCGCGCGCGCGGTATGCCTGGGCACTCTCTGCCCGCCCGACGCGTTCCGAAGCTGACCGCGCCCGCGCGGCGGAGTCGCTCCTAGAGCTGCACTTTCAAGCCGTCGTGCGCGGTGTCGAAACGCACGCGCGACTCGTTCTCGAGCACCTGACTGCCGAGATGGGTGAGTCGGATCGAGCCGCAGCGGAAGCGCGCGCGCTCCTGGTCGAGCCTGTGGTGCGAGAGATGGAACGCGAACTCCGCCTGGAAGAACACGCACTCCGAGATGAACAGATCCACGTCGCCAACCTTCTCGGGCAGCTCGTCGTGCCAGCCGGTGTCGCCGGAGAAGACCAGCGAGCGGTGCTCTGTGTCGACGCGAACCATGTGCGGGCAGGTGTGCTCCTGGTGCACGGCCGGCATCGGAGTGACGCGAAAGCCCGCGACTTCCGCGGGTTTGTCGACCACGAATTCGAGAAAGCGCAGCGCGTAGCGGCGCTCGCGCTCGAGGTGATAGCCGTAGGCGCGCGTGAGCGAGGCGATGCAGTCGGCCACTCCCGGCGGGCCGAGAACCTCGAGCGGCTTCTCGCGCTCGTGTTGGTACAGGTAGTCGAGCAGCAGGAACGGTACGCCGGCGATGTGATCGCCGTGGAAGTGGCTGAGCGCGATCGCGTCGATCTCGAGTGGATCGATGCCGAGCTCCTTCAGGCCGCCGAGCGTCGTGGGGCCGCAGTCGAGCAGGATCGAGTGACCTGCATCGCGCACGAGGATCGCGCTGTTGCGGCGACCGCCGCTGTTGAACGCATCGCCCGTGCCGACGAAGACGATCTCACTCATCTCGCCAGACCTCATCGGCAAACGCGACGGCTCGCGAGAGCTGCGCGCCGGGCGGCACGCGTGCGTCGGGCAGCGCCAGCGAGTGCTCGATCCGAGCGCCCGCGCCGACGCGCGCGCAGCGGCTCACGATCGCGCGCGGCCCGACGGTCGCGCCCGCGTCGATCTCGGCGCCTGCGCCGATCCAGACCGGGCCGACCAGCGATCCCGCGACCCGAGCGCGCGGATCGACGCGCACTCCCGCGCCGGGCGCGCTCGCTTCGAGGGCGTCCAGGTTCGCGTCGAGCAGCTCGCGCGGTGATCCGACCGGCCACCAGCGCGCGCCCGCGGGCTGCACCCAGCTGGCGATGCACAGGCCCGCTCGCAGCGCGGGCACCCACACCTCGGGCACGATTTCGAAGCGCTCGCTCGCGGGCATGCGAGCGAAAATCGTGGGCTCCATCACCTGCACCCCGATGAACAGACCGGACCCCTTCTCGCCCGCCAGGTCGACTCGCTCCGTGATGCGCCGCACATCGCCGTGGGCATCGTACCCGATCGAGCCGAACTCACGTTTGCGCGAATCGTCGCGCAGCGCCAGCGTGATCAGCGCCTTTCGCTCGCGGTGTCGGGCCAGCAGCGCGGCGACGTCGAGGTCGAGACACATGTCGCCGTTGAGGACCAGGAACGGCTCGTCGCCGTCGAGCGCCTCGCGTGCGCCGCGCACGCCGCCACCGCTGCCGCGCAGCTCCGGCTCCTCGATCCAGTCGATCGGCACGGGTGCATCGGCGAGCGCGCGGTGCACGCTCTCGGGATGCGCGTGCGTGTTCACCACGACTCGTGTCACGCCGTGCTCGGCGAGCGCACGCACGAGCCGCAGGGCGACCGGCACATCCAGCACGGGGAGCGCCGGCTTCGCGAGCGTTCGCGCGAGCGGCGCCATGCGCGTGCCGAGTCCGGCGGCGAGGATCATCGCCTTCACGCGCCGCCGGCTCCGAGCGCGTCGCCGAGGATCTCGGCCAGCCGCCGCTGGCTCGCGGGCAGGCCGGGCAGGGCTTCGATCACCGCCGCGCGAGCTCGTTCGACGAACGGCCCGTAGCGAGCGTCATGTTTAACTTCCGCGACGAAGCGGAAGCGCCCGTAGTCCTTGCATTTGCGCTGCACCACTAGTAGCGCGTAGGCGACCGGATCGGGACGCGCGCCGCGCGCGGTCCAGTAGCGCGCGAGCCTTCGCGCGCGCTCGCCAGAGCTCTGTTCGAGGTACGAGTCGAAGAGCAGCGCTGCGAGGTCGAGCTCGGCGGGCGCGTGCAGCGCGTCCTGGTAGTCGAGCAGGCGCAGCCGGCCGGCCGCGTCGATCATCAGGTTCTGGCTCTGGTAGTCGCGCAGGCACAGCACGCGCGGCAGCGCGCCGATGGCGCGCGCGAGCGCGTCGAGCTCGGGCGCGAGCGTCGCGTGCCAGCGCGCGTCGAGCCCGTGCTCGGCGAACGTGCGCAGCTCGAAGCGCACCCAGGTCTCGTCGAAGCTGCGCTGGAACGGCAGCGCGTCGCTGCGCGGAATCGCGTGCACGCGCGCGAGCAGGTCGATCGCTTCGTCGAGCCGCGCGTCGCGCTCGGCTGTCGCCAGGTCCAGCAGGTGCGTGTCACCCAGGTCCTCGAGCAGCACGTAACGCTCGCGCGTGTCGGCGGCGAAGATCTCCGGCACCGGCAGCGCGTGGCCGGCGAGGAAGCCGGTCATCGTGACGAACGGGATCTCCTCGCCCTGCGCGCGCAGCGCGGGCGGCAGGATCGCGGGATCCTCGGGCAGCGCGTACATCAGCACCGCACTCGCGCCATCGGCGAAGCGCGCGCGCCAGTAGCGACGCGCGCCCGCGCCTCCCGGCAGCGGCACGAGCTCGCGCAGCACGCGACCCTGCTGCCGTTCGAGCCAAGACCTCGCTCGCTCCAATCCACCCCCCGTTTCCGAGGCTGCAGGATGGAGGGGGTTGCGCGGGGCGGCAAGGCGTGACCGAGTGCTCTAGGTTCGCGCTTCGTGGCTGGATTCGCGCGCGCACTCGCTCTGGTCGGGCTCTCGCTCGTGCTCGCGTCGGGGACGCGCGCCGAGGACGCCGAGCTCGCGCCCGCGCTCGATCGCCTGCTGCGCTCGCCGGCTTTGCGCGGCGCGCGAGTGGGCGTGGTGGTCGAGGAGCTCCGCGGCGGCCGTCGCCTGCTCGCGCACGCTCCCGACACCGCGCTGGTCCCGGCTTCGAATCAGAAGCTGCTGGTGGCCGCGGCCGCGCTCGCGCACTGGGGTCCGTCGCACCGTTTCGAGACGCCGATCCTGATCGAGGGCGAGCTCGCGGACGGCGTGCTCGAAGGCTCGCTCTGGATTCTGGGGCGCGGCGATCCGAGCCTGGTCTCCGAGTCGCTGTGGAAGCTCGCCGAGGAAGTGCGGCTGCGCGGCATCCGCGAGATTCGCGGCGGCATCGGCGTCGACACCACCTACTTCGACGACTCGTACTTCCACCCGGACTGGCAGCCCGTCACCTCGCGCTCGTACTACGCGCCGACCAGCCCCTTCAGCGTGAACTACTCGAGCTTCCGGATCGAGGTGGCGCCGGGCGAGCGCGCGGGAGCGACCGCGCAGGTTCGGCTCGCACCGGATATCCCGTACTTCCGGACGCTCGCCGACGCGCTCACGCTGCGCGGCGGCGGCAAGCTCACGCTCGATGTCGACGTGCTTCCCGACGGCACCGGCGAGAGCGTGCGCGTGACCGGATCCGTCTCGACGGTCAGCTCGCCGTCGACGTTCTGGCGCGCGGTCGCGCTGCCCGAACGCTACGCGGCGGCACTGCTGCGCGCACAGCTCGAGGCGCAGGGCGTGCGGGTCGGCACGCGCGTGCGTTTCGGGCCGGTGCCGGCCGAGGCGCGCGAGCTCTTCCAGTTCAAGGGCGAGTCGGTCGCGCTGCAGGTTCGGCTGCTCGGCAAGTACAGCAACAACTTCGTCGCCGAGCAGCTCACGAAGCTGCTGGGCGCCGAGGTGTATGGCGTCCCCGGCAGCTGGGAGAAGGGCGTGCGCGCGCTCGGTGATCATCTGCGCGGGATCGGCGCATTCGCGGGCGGAACCGTGATCGCCGACGGCTCCGGGCTCTCCGCGCGCGATCGGATCGCGCCGTCCACGCTCGCGGCGCTGATCCGCTCCAGCGCGACGAGCTTCGCCTACGGGCCGGAGTTCCTGGCCTCGCTGCCGATCGGGGGCCGCGACGGAACGCTCGAGACGCGCATGGAAGTGGGCGGTACGCCGGTGCGCGCGAAGACCGGCCACCTGAATCGCGTCGCGTCACTCTCCGGTGTCGTACCGGGTGAGCCGGGCGAGTGGGTCGTGTTCTCGCTGCTCGTGAACGGCGCGCGCGGCAGCTCGCTCGACGTGGACGCCGCGATCGACGCGTTCGTCTCGAGCGTGGGCGCCGCAACCACGCCGGAGGCACCGGCGGCGCCGCCCGAGCCGCCGGTCGCCGCGAGCGAGTGAGCGGCTACCGACGCGCCAGCCGCGCGTAGACGCGGTTGGTGTACTGCACCGGCAGGCCCTCGCCCTCGGCGAGCTTGCGGTCGATCGCGCCCGGTCCCCAGTTGTAGGCGGCCAGCGCCTGGGTCCAGTCGCCGTAGCGAGCGTGCAGGTGCGACAGGTAGCGCGTGCCCAGGCGCAGGTTCAGCTCCGGCTCGAACAGCATGTCCGGTCCGGTCCAAGGGATGCCGACCTCGCGCGCGAGCATCTCGCCGGTCGCGGGCATGATCTGCATCAGCCCGAGCGCGCCGACGGACGAGCGCGCGAAGTTGTAATAGCCGCTCTCCGTGTGCATGACCGCGAGCACGAGCGCGGGGTCGATGCGATTGCGCTTCGACTCCGCGATCAGCGCCTGGGCCGTGCGCCGGACCTCGAAGCGCGCGAGTCCGGTCAAGTGCCGCGCGAGCAGCGCCTCGACCTCGTCGACCGCGTCGTCGGGCGCGGGCGCGACGGCCGCCGAGACCGGCGGCAGCGAAGCGCCAGGCTCCGGCAGCGGGCGCACTGCGCACGACAGCCCACCGGTCAGCGCGAATACGATCACGAGCGTGACGAGTCGGTTCATCTCGCTAGCTCCACGCGATCGGCAGGTTGGTGGCCTGGATCACGTACCAGTTGTTGACCGCCGCCCAAAGCGGCAGCGCTGCCAGCACCACGAGCAGCCCGAGCTTCACGCGCTGCGAGACGCGCCGGGTGGCGACCAGGAATGCGATCGCTCCCGTCGTGATGATCGTTTCGAGCAAGAGCCCTTGGCGGAGCCCGATGGAGTCGAACAGCCAGGCCGCCGCGGGGTTCGCCTCGATCACCTCGAATCCGGGCACCGGCGCGCGCAGACACAGAAAGGTGGTGGCGTTGTCCGCCAGATTGAAGAGGACCACCAGGGCCCCCAGCAACACGCGCATCCATTTCCTCCCCGCGAGTCCGGCTCGCGACGGGAGGGGACTACAAGTTCCGTGCCGCGCGCTTCGCGAATTCCGGCATGTCGTGGAGGTTCGGGCGGCTGCGCGCGGCGGCTGCGCGCGCGAGCGCGCGCACCACACCCAGTGGCTCGGGGAAGCGCGCTTCCCAACCAGGGAAATGGAGGGTCGGACGGGTGCTCCGCCGCGGGCGGAGCAGGGCGATCACTTCTTCGCCCGTCCCTTTCCCATCAGCAGCCAGTCGAGCGAGATGCCCTCGCGAACGGCCAGCGTGATCAGGAAGTCGGCGTGCGGGGTGGTGCCGCTCTCGTAGCGGTTCACGTTCTGCTGGAACACGCCGAGCTCGCGCGCGAAAGAGCGCTGCGAGCGCTCACCGCGGACCTGCGCGAGGCGAATCGGGATCAGCTTCTTCTGCTTCTCGAGCACCGCCTTCGGAACCCCGGCGTTCTGGGTCTTCGCACTCTTCTTGGCCGTCCGTCCTGCCATACAAGGCTCCTTTCGCTTCGCTTTCCTCGAGGGGTTTTCCGTCGATCCGTGCTGCTCGTCCGCTCGCCAGGTCCGACTCGATCGTTGGCACGGGGAACACTCGTTACACCGTGCCTTGTCATCGCGCGCGGGGCATCCTAGCGAAGCTCTGAGACGGTTCAAGACATTTTCGCCGCGCTTGCCGCCGCGAGAGCATGCTGGTACGGTCCCGAGCGTTCGAGTCGCGATACGGGGGCGAGTGTCGATGCGCGTCGTTGCCGGGGAGCTGCGGAGCCGGCGCCTTCACACGGTCGCGGGCCGCGAGACGCGGCCGACCTCCGACCGCGCCCGAGCCGGACTCTTCGATTGGCTCGGCCCGAGCTACGTCGACGGCGCGCGTGTGCTCGATCTCTATGCAGGTACGGGCGCGCTCGGCATCGAAGCGCTCTCGCGCGGCGCGCGCGAGGCGGTTTTCGTCGAGCGCGCGCGCGGCGCGCTGAAGGTGCTGCGACGGAATCTCGACGAACTCGGCCTGGACGACCGCGCGCGCGTCGTCGAGGCCGATCTCGAGCGGGGTCTGCGCGCGCTCTCGGCCAAGCTCGGCCGCTTCGATCTGGTGCTCGCGGACCCACCGTACGAATCGGATGCGCGCGCGAAGCTGCTCGCCGACGAGGCGCTCTCGCGCGTGCTCGAGCCCGAGGCGGTGGTCCTGATCGAGCGCTCCGCGCGCGACGCTGTCGGCGAACCGGCGGCGCATCTGCGACTCTGCGGCAGCAAGCGTTACGGAGAGACCGCATTCGATTGGTGGGAAGGCGCGGCCGAGCCGGCCGTTGTGAGTGAGGCATTGGCATGACCGAGCGACGCATCGCGGTGTACCCGGCCAGCTTCGATCCGATCACGAACGGTCATCTCGACCTGATCTCCCGCGCGTCGCGGCTCTTCGACGAGGTCGTGGTCGCGGTGGCCGAGAACGTGGCCAAGAGTGGAGGCACGCTCTCGCTCGACGAGCGCCTGGCGCTCGTGCGCGAAGCCGTCAGCGTCTTCCCGAACGTTCGCGTCGACGTGATCTCCGGTCTGCTGGTCGACTACGTGCGCGGGATCGGCGCGCGCATCGTGCTGCGCGGACTGCGCGCGCTCGCCGACTTCGAGTACGAGTTCGAGATGGCGCTGATGAACCACCACATGTTTCCCGAGCTCGAGACCGTCTTCCTGATGACGAGCGAGCGCTGGTTCTACGTCAGTGCGTCGCGCATGCGGGAGCTCGTGAAGTTCGGCGCGGACGTTTCCGAGTTCGTGCCCGAGTCCGTCGCGAAGAAACTCAAAGAGAAGCTCGGCCCGAAGAAGTAGGCGGACCCGGACCCGGAGCGCGGGCCGGCGTTATTGCGCTTCCTCGGGGGTCCCCTCGCGGAGGACCGCTCGACCCGTCAGGTCTGATCGACTTCGCTCGGCTACGCCTCGCTGCGCGCGCCTCCGGCGCTTGCGTCCCTGCGCGAAGGCGGCTTCGCGCAGGGCCTTCGCGCGAACGATCGCACGGGCGTCCGGCAAGCGCGAAGCGCGCGCAGCGAGGCGAAGCCGAGCGGAGATGGGTGGCGGGGCGGCGGATGCGCCCCCGGCCCCCCCGGCAGGCGTGAGCCCCCGCCCGGTGGAGGTGTTTAATCTTGTGGGGG
>JANNLG010000196.1:0-20170 GCA_031396695.1 Deltaproteobacteria bacterium | reverse complement strand
TGAGGGCTGGTGACCTCGTGGATCAGGTGCAGCCCGATCAAGAGCTGCGTCTGCCCGCCGGGCAGCTCGCGCACGCTGTGCAGGTCCCAGACCTTGTCGAGCAGGTTTCGTCCCATCGCGACGCGAGGCTACCGCACCCGGACCGGCGCGAGCAAAGCCGATCGCGCGTCAATCGGCATGCAGGTAGCGCGCGAAGAGACGCGCGAGCTCCGTCATGAGCCGCTCGCCGAACTGCTCGGGGCTGGCGCTGAGCGCGATGCCCTGAGCCGCGTGCACGAGCATGAACGCCGCGAGGTTGAGATCGTCGACACGAAGCTCGGCACGGTGCGCTTCGAGCAGCCGAGTCGCGAAGGCGACCGCGCGCTCATTTCGCTCGGCAAGTCGCTTTCGCAGCAGCGCATTCGGAACGTGCTCCAGCTGTCGGTACAGCTCGGGTCCGCGCGGCTGGAGCCGCCGAAACGCGTCGAAGAGCTGCCCCAGGCTGGTCTCCAGCGGCTGATCCGCGTTGATGACGGTCGCCTCGAGCACACGCCCCGCGGTCTCGAGCTCGCGCTGGATCAGCGCGTCGAACACGGCGTCCTTGTCGGCAAAGTACTGATAGAGCGTTCCGATGCTTACACCCGCTACCTCCGCGATCCGGTTGGTCGTGGCGGCGAGGTAGCCATCGCGGAGCAGAATCCGAGCCGCGGCCTGGAGTACGGCGTCGACGCTGGCCTGCGACCTCGCCTGTTTCGCCTGTCTTCTCAGTGGTCTGGCTGGAACGCGGGGCAAGCGAAGAGCCTCCGCTGAATGCGAGTAGCGGGAAACATGAGCGATCGCTCATCATTTCTCAAGCACCCGCCCAAAGCCAAGGAGTCCATCGTGGCCAATTCGCTCTACGCCTACTCCGCAAAGCCCGTTCGAAACCCGCTTCGCTACGGGCTCGCGCTCTGGCGGAGCGTCCGCGATCCATCCAACACCTACGAGGTCGCGATCGTCGAGGTGGGCGCGCTGCGAACCCGCCTCGGCCGCCGCTACATCAAGCCCGCGGCGATGCTCGAGGCGCTAGCGCGGGATCCGCGTACCGCGTCCCGGCTGAATGCGCTGCAGCCGAGCCAACCGATCGATATCGCTGCGCTCGCGTCCATGCCCGTCGGCACGCTCGGCCGCGTGGCTGGCGACCATTTCGCTGCGCGCGGCTTGAATCCGAATCTCGCCAATTTTCCGACCGACACGCAGGAGCTCCTCCTGCTTCACAACCTGTATGCGACGCACGACCTCTGGCACGTCCTGACCGGCTGGGGAAACGACCTCGACGGCGAGGTGGGACTTGCCGCGTTCTACTGCGCGCAGCTTGGGGCGGCGCCGTTCTTCGCCGTCGGATTCGCGCTGTTGATCTTGAACTCGGTGTTCTTCCAGCCAACGACACTTCGGTCGCGCATCGACGCGTGGAACGCGGGCTGGCAGGCGGGGCTGCGCGCAGAGCCGCTCTTCGGGCTCGACTGGCCGAGCCTGTGGACGACGCCGATCGACGAGCTGCGCACGCGGCTGCGCCTCGACGACATGCAGATCGTGGGCGACGGCGTCTCGCTCGCGGCGTGAGCGCGACTCAGCGCGGGCTGACGAGCGGCGCGGCTTGCCGCGCGCCCTCGGGAAGCGAGGTGCCCCGCCAACCGATGCGGCAGCCGTTCGCTTCGAGCTCCGGCCCGATCTGCGCAAAGACACGGCGCTAGCGGGACCAGGGGATCGTGGTCCACAGGTGGTGGATCAGGTGGTAGTTCTGGCCGAGCACGACCGCGAACTGGACGCGCCCTGGGTAGATGCGCGTGTCGAACCAACGCTCCGCGGTGTCGTACGGGTAGTGGGGCAGGAAGTCGAAAGCGAACGCGAGCAGCAGCACCGCGAGCAGCGCGGGGCCGAGCCAGACCACGAACAGCGTCGCGAACGTGCGCGAGGCGAGCGCGTCGTTACAGGGCGGATCGCGGTGCGCCACGCGGTGCACGCCCTCGTGCATGACGGTGAAGCACAGGTAGATCGCGACGGCGTTCCGCGGCACGACCAGCGCCGTCGGTAGCGTACCGGCCAGGTAGCCGACGCTGCCGGCCGCGAGCAGTCCGTAGCCGGCGACGAACAGGCAGACCGCGGGGTTGGCCCATGCGCCTGCTTCGGTTGCGCCGATCCAACCGCGGTCCAGCCTGACGCGCTCCGCGTTCACGATGCCACGGTCCGGCGCCGAAATCCGTCGCTGGACGTGCTCTCGTACGCGCAGATCGAGCTGCTGCGCCGGCTCACGCTGCCCGAGCACGACGGCGAGCGGTTGGTCGGCGCGCTGTTCACCACCATCAACGGCATCGCCGCGGGTCTGCAGACGTCGGGCTAACACAAGGACTGAAGCGGCGGGGTCGATAGCCTAATAGTGAAATCCTCCCGGCCCGCGCAGGAAAACACGCGACACGTGCGGTCGCCGCCGCCGTTCCTGCTCGCTGCCGTCGCCTGCTTCGCAGGGGGTTGGGTCGCGCTCGCACTCGGCGGCGCCGGTGTCGGGGAAGTCACGATCTGGCTGCCCGCGGGGATCGCGCTCGCGGCGCTCCGCCTCTACGGAAACAAAGCGCTGCCGGGCGTGTGGGCGGGCTGCTTCGCGCTCTGGGTCGTGTCGCTCGACGCGCAGCCGGATCCGGCGCTCCGCTACGCGCTGGCCGCCGGACTCGCGAGCGCGCCGGTGATCGGTGCGCTTTCGAGCTTGCGACTCGGGCAGCGCATCCTGCGCTGGAACCCTGCAGGCGGCGAGCTGCTCGCGCTGACGGGCGCGCTCCCGGGCAGCGCGCTCGCGGTCGCGTTCGCCTGCGCGGTGCTCGCGCTCTTCGGCCAGCTCGAGGCGGCCACGCTCGCGGAGACGCTCGCGCGCGCGTGGCTCGCGGAGGTGGCCGGAGTCTTCGTGGTCGCACCGCTTTCGGTCGCGCGTCTCGATGGCTCGCGCGCGTGGACGGCGCACGTCGCACTCTCGCTCGGAGTCGTGGCCACCCTGTGCGTCGTGCACACGCTGCGCGCCAACGAGCAGCGCATCGCGAAGACGGTGATCCAACAGGCGGTCGACGAGCGCGCGATCGCGATCCAGGCCGACTTCTCGGAGGTGCTCGAGGCGATCGACTCGCTGGGGGCGTTCTTCGCCGCGTCAGACGACATCAGCGAAGCCAAGTTCGCCGCGTACGCCGAGCACATCCTGGCGCGCATGCCCGCGCTGCGGGCGCTGCAGTGGTTGCCGCGCGTGTCGCGCAGCGCGCGTGCGATGCACGAAGCGGAAGCCGTGCGCGCGGGCCTCTCCCGGTACCAAATCGCCGAAAGCAGCGGGCACGAGTTCGTGCGCGCGGAGCTTCGCGACGTCCACTTCCCGATCCGGTTCGCGGCGCCGCTCGAGTCGAACGCGCGTGAGCTCGGCTTCGACCTGGCGTCCTGTCCGGCGCGCAGCGGGACGCTGGAGCGCGCGAGCGCCGCGCTCGACCACGCGGTCTCGCCGGCGCTTCGCAGCGGAGACGGCTGGACGTTGCTCGTTGCGCTGCCTGTGTTCCAGGGCGGCGCCGATCCCTTCGCGACTCGCGATAGCGACTCACTGACTGGTTTCGTCGCGGCGGTCGTGCAGGTGGGCGATCTGGTGGAGAACGCGCTGGTCCGGCTCGACGACTCCGGCCTCGACTCGCTCGTGCTCGAGAGCGACAGCGAGGGGACCAACGTCGTGCTGCACGCGCACGCCGCGCGTGCACGCGCGCGTCCGCTCGACGCGGGCGAGATCGATGCGCTGCTCGCTCTGCGGCCCGACGAGGCGTTCCGCACCGCGGTCCCGCTCGGCGATCGCTACCTGAGCGTGTTGTCCGCGCCCACGGCGGCGACGCGCGCGAGCCTGCACAGCTGGGCACCCCTGGCTGCGCTGGCCGCCGGCTGGATCATCAGCGCGCTCGTCGCGAGTTGGCTCTCCTCGATCGCCGGGCGCACGCGCCGGGTCGAGACGCTCGTGCTCGAACGCACGGCCGAGCTCGCGGCCGCGAACTCCGCCAAGACCGCGTTTCTGGCCAACATGAGCCACGAGGTGCGCACGCCCATGACCGCGATCCTCGGCTACGCGGACGCGCTCGCGGAGCGCGACCTGGACGAGGCCGAGCGGCCCGCCATCGTCGAGACGATCCGCCGCAACGGACGCAGCCTGCTCGGACTTCTCGACGACGTGCTCGACATCTCGAAGATAGAGTCGGGACGAGTGCACGTGGAGCGGCTGCCCTGCTCGCTGGTGCGGCAGGTCGAGGACGTCCTGTCGCTGCTGCGCGGCCGTGCCAGCGAGAAGGGGCTCGAGCTCTCGGCCGACTATCGATTCCCGTTGCCCGCGGAGATCCACAGCGACGCGGGTCGCGTGCGCCAGATCCTGATGAACCTGGTGAGCAATGCGATCAAGTTCACGGAGTCCGGCGGCGTACGCCTGACGGTGTGGGTCTCCGACGTCGAGTCACTCGAGCCCTGCGTGCACGTCGAAGTCGCCGACGACGGCATCGGCATCGCGTCCGAGGCGCTCGCGCGCTTGTTCCAGCCGTTCGTGCAGGCGGATTCCTCCATGACGCGCCGCTTCGGCGGGACGGGCCTCGGCCTCGCGATCTCGCAGCGACTGGCGCAGCTACTCGGCGGCGACATCGCGGTGGAGTCCACGCTGGGCGCGGGCAGTCGCTTTCACTTGCGGCTGGACCCCGGTCCGCTTTCGAACGCGCGCATGATCCACACGCTCGTCGGGGACGAGCGCACGGGAGAGGCCGCGCCGGATCCGATCGCGACCGCGCTCCGCGGGCGCGTGCTGCTGGCCGAGGACACCAAGGACACGCGGGTGCTGCTTCGCCACTTCCTCACGCGCGCGGGCCTTTCGGTGGAGATCGCCGAGAACGGCCGCGAGGCGCTCGCGCGGGCCCTCGCGGCGCAGGCCGCGGACGAGCCGTTCGACGTCGTCTTCATGGACATGCACATGCCGGAGCTCGATGGCTACGAGGCGACGCGGGCGCTGCGGGCCGCCGCCTACGAGCGCCCGATCATCGCACTCACCGCGCACGCGATGGCAGGCGAGCGCGAGAAGTGTCTCGCGACCGGCTGCGACGACTACGCGGCCAAGCCGATCGACCGCGCGACCCTGCTCGCGCTGGTTCGACGCTGGCTCGACAAGGCGTCCACGGGCGACTGAGCGAGCGCGCACGTTATGCTCGCGCCGTGAGCACGCAAGAGGCCGCGCCTGCGCTTCAGCGGACGCTCGGTCCGTGGCTGCTCTGGGGCCTCGGCGTCGGCTACGTGATCTCGGGCGAGTACTTCGGTTGGAACCTCGGGCTGCCCGTCGCGGGCACCTTTGGAATGCTGATCGCGACGGGGATCGTGACGGTGATGTACGTCGCGTTCGTGTTCTCCTACGCGGAGCTCGCCTGTGCGATTCCGCAGGCGGGGGGCGCGTTCGCGTACGCGCTGCGCGCGCTGGGACCGGCCGCCGGATCGCTCGCGGGGACGTTCCAGCTCGTGGAGTTCGTGTTCGCGCCGCCGGCCATCGCGCTCGCGATCGGCGCCTATCTGCACATCTACGTCTCGAGTGTGTCGCCGATCGCGCTCGCGGCCGTCGCCTACTTCGCACTCACCGCGCTGAACGTCTGGGGCGTCCGGCAGGCCAGCGCGTTCGAGCTGTTCGTGACGGTGGTCGCCGTCGTCGAGCTGCTCGTGTTCTGCGCCGTGACCGCGCCGTCGTTTCGCTGGGAGAACGTCGCCGCCGACGGCCTGCCGCACGGCTTCGGCGGCGTGCTCGCCGCGCTCCCGTTCGCGATCTGGTTCTACCTCGCGATCGAGGGCGTCGCGAACGCCGCCGAGGAGGCGCGAAATCCCCAGCGCGACATCGCGATCGGACTCGGCTCGGCGATGGCGACGCTGGTCGTGCTTGCGCTCGGCGTGTTCTTCTGTGCGACCGGCGTCGCGGGCTGGCGCGCGATCGTGTACCCGGATCCGAATTCGCTCGCGACGAGCGACTCGCCGCTGCCGCTCGCGATGGCGCACGCGGTGTCGGAGACGTCGCTCTTGTACACGATGCTGGTCGGCATCGGACTGTTCGGTCTCGTGGCGTCGTTTCACGGCATCTTGCTCGCGGCCGGACGCGCCACGATGGCGCTCGGACGCGCCGAGTTCGCGCCGCGCTTTCTCGGACACGTCGACCCGCGCACCGGAACGCCCGCGCTCGCGCTCGGCGCGAACATGGTCTTCGGAATCGCGGCGCTCGCCACCGGACGCACGGCGGCGCTGATCACGCTCTCGGTGTTCGGCGCACTCGGCCTGTACGTGATCTCGATGATCTCGCTGTTCGCGCTGCGCGCGCGCGAGCCGCAGCTGCCGCGTCCGTTCCGCGCGATCGGCTATCCGGTCGTGCCGGCCGTCGCACTCGCGCTGGCGGTCGTCTGCCTCGGCGCGATGATCGTCACCAACCCGGAGCTCGCGCTCGTGTTCGGCGGCCTGGTCGGCGCGGGGCTCGTGTACTTCGGCCTGCGGGTCCGGCCGCGACTTCGGGCTCAGCGCTCGGCGATCAACTGATACGGCCCGAGCGGGCGCTCGCCCTCGCCGATCGCGCGCGCGCTCGACAGGTCGTAGTCCTGCAGATAGCGAACGCTCTCGAAGCCGGCCTCGACCAGCAGCTGCTCGGCTTGTTGCGCGGGCAGGAAGCGCCGGTGCGAGACGTGCTCGACGGGCTCGCTGCCGTCGACGCTGAAGATCTGGGTGCGGCGCTCGAGCAACGGCGTCAGCATCTCCCGCTTGTCGCGCAGCACGAGCGCGTGGCCCTGCACGCTGCGCTCGATCTCGCGCACCTTGCCGTTGGTCTCGGGGCGCATCATCGGCAGCGGACAGAAGAAGTCGAGCGCGAGCACGCTCGGACTCTTCATGCAGCGCGTGACGTGGCGCAGGAAGAGCCGCTGCTCGGCCACGTCGATCAGGTAGTTGAAGGTGTACAGGGAGGCGAGCACGACGTGGAACTTCTCGAACAGCGCGTTGCCGCGGAAATCGAAGTCGGCGATGCGGATCCGGTCCTGCCACGGCTCGAGCGTGCGCCTGGCCACTTCGAGCATGGGCCTCGACACGTCCACGCCCAGCGCCTCGTAGCCCGCTTCACCGAAGCGCGAGAGCACCCGCCCGGTGCCGCAGCCGACCTCGAGCACCTGCCCCGCATACTTGGCCGCCAGGTCGAGGTAGAGCGTCGTGTCCTTGCGGAAGTCTTCCACCCACAGGCTGTAGAACTCCGCGTACTGTCTCTCGGCTGATATTCGGGTCTGCATGCCGCGCCGACTTTCGCGAGCCGGGAAATCCGCGGCAAGCCGAGCCGCGTCGAGCGCCGCCCAACGAACGCCAGGAGCGTAAGCGCCGCGACAGGGAGCGAGCCGGGCGCGCGCGCGCCGCGACCGATCCGCGCGAGCATGGACTATGCTCGGCGACGTGGATCGCGAAGCGTTGATCGGCCGGATCGCGGACCTGCTCGCCGAATGGGGCGCAGGCGAGCGCGAAGCGCTCGTGGGGCGGGTCACACCGTCGCTCGCCGACGCCGACGACGGCGAGCTCGCGGCCTTCCCGGCGCGGCTCGCCACGACGGGGCAGACCTGGGGCTTCCACCCGCACGATCCGATCTGCCGGCGCATCTCGCGCATCGCGCACGGGCTCGTGTTGCGGCCCGGCTCGGCGCTCGAAGCGAGCGACGCGCTCGCCTTCGCGCGTCACCAGCCGGTGTTCTTCATCGCGAACCACTTGTCGTACATCGACGCCAACGTGATCGACGCGCTGCTGGTCGACGCTGGCCACGCGGACGTGGCGAACGAGCTGACCGTGCTCGCGGGCCCGAAGGTGTTCGCGAAGCCGATCCGGCGCATGGCGAGTCTGTGCTTCGGCGCGATCAAGATGCCGCAGAGCCAGAGCACGGCGTCGGGCGAAGCGGTGATGCCGCGGCGCGAGGTCGCGCGCCTGGCGCAAGAGACGCTCCTGACCGTCGAGGAGCGGCGCCAGAAGGGTGACCACCTGATGGTGTTCGTCGAAGGCACGCGCAGTCGCACGGCGACCATGCAGCGAGTGCTGCCCGCAGCCGCGCGCTACTTCGAAGCGCCGGGCACGCAGATCGTTCCGATCGGCCTGTGGGGCACCGAGAAGCTGATGCGGCTCGAGACCGAGACGGTGACGCCGAGCGAGGTACACGCGCGCGTGGGCCGCGTGGTCGACGCGGCCGAGCTGTTCGAGCGCGCGAACGGCAAGCGCCCGGTCGTGGCGGACGCGCTCGGCTACCTGATCGCCGATCTGCTCCCGCCCGAGTACCGCGGCGAGTACGCGAGCGACGCGACCGCCGTCGCGGCGCGGGACGTGGCCTCGAGCTTCCGCGGCTAGCGCGCCGATAGGCAGCGCATGCGCTCGTGCGTCGCGCTCCTCGTCGTGGCACTGGCTTCGCACGTGGCGGCGGGCGAGCCCGACACGCTCTCCGCGAAGGCGGAGATCTTCCGCGCGCAAATCCACGCTCGGCACCTCGCACCCGAGGGCGTGCTCTTGTACCGGATCGACCTGGATTCGATCGCGAGCGATCTCGCAACCGGTGCCTACCCGGAGCACGCCGACGGTCCCACGTTCACGGGTCTGTTCGCTGGCGCAGCCTGCGCGCGCGCGGAGTCGAGCCAGGGCGCTGCGAGCGCGCAGGCGCGCGCGGATGCGTCGCTCGCACTAGCGGGTCTCGAGCTGCAGATGCGCGTCACGGGGGTTCCGGGCCTGCTCGCGCGCAACGTGCGGCGCGCACCGCCGCGCGAGGGCGTTTCGGGCGAATGGCACGCGGCGCAGGGGGAGTACGCGGGTTGGTTCTGGCGCGGTGACGTGTCGCAGGACCAGTACGCGAACGGTCTCGTGCCGGCGGTCGGGCTGTGTCGCCGGCTGTTTCCCGAACGCGCGCGCGCGCTGGCCGTCGACGCGGCGTCGCACCTGCTCGCGCACGACTTCGAGCTCACCGATCCCGACGGACAGCGCACGCGCTACGGCGACTTGTCGTGGAACTCCGGGCTCGGCTTCAACTCGATCGCACAGCTCACCAGCTACGCGATCGTGTCGCTCGCGGCCGAGCTCGCCCCCGACCAGCCGCGCTTCAGCGAGACACGCGACCGGCTCCGCGATCACTACCGCGTGGTCGCGCGCGCGGGGCTCACGAACCTGCGCGTGTTCGGGATCACGAGCCACTCGAACGACTTGATGGCGTTCGACCTGTACCGCGTGCTGCTGCCGCTCGCGCGCGAGACCGGGGATCCCGCGGAAGCCGACCTGCGCTACGGGCTGTGGCGAGCCTGGCTGCGCGTGCGCCAGGACCAGAACGCCTACTTCGATCTGGTGTTCTGTTCGCTCGAGCCCGAAGCCTGCGACGCGAGCACTCTCGACCGCGCGCGCGCGCAGCTCGAAGCGTTCCCGCTCGAGAAGCGAAGTCTCGGCGCGAACGAGGCGGCGCTGCGCCTTCCGACGCGACTGATGCCGGGGCGGAAGTGGAAGCGCCTGGCGCGCGAGCTCGTGCCGATCGAGCTGCGTCCGGCGAGCTCGTTCGAGTGGAAGTCGAGTCCGTACCGGATCCACGCCCACGCCAACCCGAACAGCGAGTACACGGGGCTCGACTACCTGGTCGCGTACTGGCTGTACGCCTCTCTGACCGACTAGTCCGGGCTCGGACGCTCCAGACGCAGCTCGACATCACGCGCGCCGGGCTCGACCGGCGCGGCGAGCGCGGCCAGTGCATCGCCGGGATCACGCGTCATGGGATTGCCGTCGCGGTCGACGCGCGCGCTGAGCGTGATCGGGCCACTGAAGGGACGGCCGGCGATCATCACGTCGGCCGGACCGATCTCGAACGCGAGCGGGAACGGCCCGATCGGCAGCCGCTTCACGGCCAGCGGCGGACCGCCGCCCTCGCTGCGCGCGATCACGAACAGCACGCCCTCGCCGCCCGCTGCGACGCCCTCGCCCGCGGTCACGCTGCCGCTGATCGGCGCACCGCTGATCGGCGCACCGCTCGCGGCGGTGCTCGCGGCGGGCGCTTCGGGCGGACCCATCGGCATGCGCGCGCGCGGCGCGGGATTCTCGAGACCCGGAACGCGCACCGGCCGCGCGAGCCGCGCGGGTTCGTCGGCGGGCTCGACGTACGGCTCGAGCCGCCGATCGCATGCGAGCGCGAGCAGCAGAAAGGGGAAAAGCGCGAGCCGACGGTGCAGACTTCCGAGCATGGGATCGGAACAGTACTGGTTCTTCGCGCGTCCACACAGCACGCTGGCGCGCTCGCGCGTGGCGCTGCTAGGCGTTTGGGCCGGCGCGCTGATCGCGTTCGGTGGCCTGTTCGTGCCGGCCGCGTTCTCCCACCTGCCCACGCAGCTCGCCGCCACCGTGCTCGGCGATGGCTTCGCCGCGCTCGATCGCTGGGGAGTCGCGCTCGGCTTGTCGTGCGTCGCGCTCGGCCTCGCGGATCGGCACCTGCGCGGCGAGCGGGGCGCCGCCGACCTGCTGCGCACGTGGCTACCGCTGGCCGGCGTGTTCGCACATGCGACCAGCGCCCTCTGGGTGAGCCCTGAGCTGCGCGACCTGCGCGTCGCGGCGGGCGGCGCGATCGGGCAGCTGCCCGCCGGTGGCGATCAGCTCGCGCAGTTCGGCTGGCTGCACTCCCTGTCCCGCTCGCTGTTCGCGCTGGCGGCTGGAAGCGCTGCGTTGGCCGGCATTTGGGATCTCTGGCAGCTCGATGCGAAGCCCGCCGTGGGGGCTTCTCCCGACGCCGGAACTTCTTAGTGCGCCGTCACTTTTCGGGGAAAAATCCGTAGCGCGGCAAGGCTCCTTCGTTATAGTCGCGTCCCCCGATCAGAAACCGTCCGTGCTGGAGGCGGGAGACCCCGTTATGGCCATCGAAATCACTCTTCAAGTCAGGCTCTCGGTGGAGGAATCCGCCCTGGAAGACGCGCTGGCGGAATTCGATGAGCTGACGGTGAGCTCGCTCGTCACCCAGGTGCTCGACAAGGCGATCGCGCTCGAGCACATCGACGTCGAGGTCAAGGCTGGGCCGAACTCCCTCGAGGAGTACGACAAGGTCCGAGAAGCTTAGGCCTTCGGGAACAGGTCTAGCTGGGCCACGGCCGATGAAGGCCGCGGCGCGGCTCGCTGGATCGAGGCCGGTAGCGAGCGGAACGGGGTCGAGGGCGCGAGCGGCGCCTCGGGGCCCGGGCGGTAGATCCCCTGGCGGGCGGCGTAAGCCAGGATCCGCCGGTAGAACTGCCAGAAGCGGCGCCCGTGGTTGAAGTGTCGAAGGTGCGCGAGCTCGTGGCAGAGCGTGTCGACCATGACGGAGTACTTCAGCACGTCCGTCCCGCGCACCTGATGTAGCCGGATGCGGATCCGGCCGTCGGCGTAGCAGATCCCGTAGCGGCGCTTCACGCGCTCGTCCTCGGGCTCGATCGTGTTCAGCGGCAGCTCGAAGGCGCCGGCGAGCAGCACGGCGTGTCGGCGCAGTCGCTCGATGGCGCGGTCGCGGGCGGCGCGCTCCGGGTCGGTCAACGTCTGGCTCCGAGGGGGCGGCGGAAGTATAACCGCTCAGATGACCGACTCCGACGGCGCCCTCGAGTTTCCGACGACGTTCCCGATCTTTCCGCTGCCGGGGGTCGTGCTGTTCCCGGGCACGTACCTGCCGCTGCACATCTTCGAGCCGCGCTATCGCGCGATGACCGAGGCCGCGCTCGCGGGCGATCAGGTGATCGGGATGATTCTGCTGCGCCGCGAAGAGGACGCGCCGCGGAGCCGGGCGGAGATCTTCGACTTCGGCTGCGCGGGCCGGATCGTCGAGAGCGAGCGGCTCGCCGACGGCCGCTTAAACCTGCTCCTGCACGGCGAGCGCCGCTTCGCGATCGAACGCGAGGAGGGCGCTGCGACCGCGTACCGCAGCGTGCACGCGAAGCTCTTGCCCGATCCCGGCTTTCCGGAGCTGGCTGCCGACGTGCAGCGCAGGCTCTCCGGTATGCGCGGGGAGCTCGAAACGCGCATGCTCGAGCTGGTGCGTCTGACCGCGCCGGCGAGCGCGGAGCCGCTCGCCGAGCGCATGCGCGCGCTCGATCCGGTGCTCTTGCTGAACGCGCTCTCGTTCGGACTCGACTGTCCGACGCTCGAGAAGCAGAGCCTGCTCGAAGCGCCCACCCCGATCGTTCAGGGTGAGCTGCTGCTGCGCATCCTGATCATCCGGATCGCCGAAGCTCGGCTCCCCGAGGGACCCAAGATCGTCAACTGAAAGATGACGAATGGGTGCGCAAGATCGCAAAATTCGGTGAACCGTAGAGAGCACCGAACACAGCACCGTGGCACTTCGCTGTGAGTACCCCTGTGCACGGAGCTGTGGACTCGAGGGCACGCGCGACACACGAGGTACGAACTCCACCGCGAATCTCGGCAGTTGCGCCACCGTCGGGAAAGGCCCTCGCATTCCCCTCCTGTGCGAAGTCACGGGTCGCGCGAGCGAAAGCGCGGGAACGAAGGAATCGGCTTTGCCCCTCAGGCGACCTCGTGGGAGAGTCGCGCCCGAGGATTCAATGGGGGCCGACCGGAATTCCGGTCGAGATGAGGGGTAATTCGGCCGAGATGGACAATTGTGGGGGGTGGGAGGCCGTTCGCACGGTGCTGCGACGGCGCGTCGGAGAGTCTGCGTTCGACGCTTGGTTTCGAGCGCTGGACGGACGGCTCGAAGACCAGACGTTGGTGCTGCGGTGCCCGGACCGGTTCAGCCGGGACTGGCTGCGCGGACGCTACGGCAAGCTGATCGAGGACTGCGCCGGGGACGTGCGCGGCGTGGAGTACCGCGTCGATCTGGTTGCCGCCTCCGCGGCCTCGTCGGGCGCTCGCGCGACCCGCGCGGTCGCGCCCGAGGCGGTGCCGGTCGCGCGCGCCGAGGACTCGGGCGCGCAGGAGCGGTTATTCGAGAGCTTCATCCAGGGCCCGGGCAACGCGCTCGCGCTCGAGGCCGCGCGCACGATCGCGCGCGGCAACGCCGGCCGCTGCAATCCGCTCTTCCTGTACGCGAACACGGGCATGGGCAAGACGCATCTGTGCCGCGCGATCCAGTCGCAGCTCGGCAACGTGGCGCTCTACCGCTCCAGCGAAGAGTTCACCACCGAGGTGACCGAAGCGCTGCGCGCGGGTCAGATGCCGCGCATCCGCCAGCGCTATCGCCGCTCGACCAACGTGCTGATCCTCGAGGACGTGCAGTTCCTCGCGGGCAAACGCGCGACGCAGGTCGAGCTCTTCCACACACTCGACCACTTGATGTCGCACGGGCGCACGGTCGTGCTGTCCGCGGATCGTCCGCCCTCGGAGCTCGACGAGCTCGATCCGAAACTGTCCTCGCGCATGGCGTCGGGGCTGGTCGCGTGCATCGCGCCGCCCGGACACGAAACACGGCTCGCGATCCTGCGCGAACGCGCCGCGCGCGGGGGCGTGCGCGTGCCCGACGCGTGTCTCGAGCTGCTCGCCACGCGCGAGCTGGCGTCGGTGCGCGATCTCGTCGGTGGACTGAACCAGGTGGTCGCGCGCGCGTCGCTCTTGAAGTCGGCGATCACGCCCGAGTTGGTCGCGCAGGCGCTGGCCGCGGTCGAGCTGCCGGGCCGCGCGCGTTCGCTCGAGGAGATCATGGCGGAGACCGCGCGCGCGTACGGCGTCGCGAAGGACGATCTGCGCGCGCGCTCGCGCAAGCAGAGCCTGGTGCGGCCGCGCCAGATCGCGATGTATCTCGCGCGCCGCTACACCGACGCATCACTGGCCGAGATCGGCCGCGCCTTCTCGCGCGATCACACCAGCGTCATGTACGCGATCGACGTGGTGGAGCGGCGCATCGTCGAGAAGCCGCAGCTCCGCTACGAGCTGGAAGCGCTGGCCCAGCGCGTCAGCGGGGGGCCGCCTCGCCGTAGTGCTTCTGGTAGTACTCGCGGTACTCCCCCGATTTGATCGGCTCCCACCAGGCGCGGTTCGCGGTGTACCAGGCGACGGTCTTCGCGATGCCGGCTTCGAGATCGGCTGCGGGGCTCCAGCCGAGCGCGCGAATCTTGGACGTGTCGACGGCGTAGCGGTGGTCGTGTCCGGGGCGCAGTCCCTGGACCGGCTTGATCAGCGTCTCGGGCCGGCCCGTGCGCGCGAGGATCATGCGCGTGAGCTCGAGGTTGGTGACTTCGGGCGTCTGGTTCGCGCCGATGTTGTAGACCTCGCCCGTCGTTCCGCGCCGCAGCAGGATCAAGAGCGCACGGCAGTGGTCCTCGACGCGCAGCCAGTCGCGCACCTGCCCGCCGCCGTCGTAGAGCGGCAGCGGCTCGCCGTCGAGCGCATTGGTGACGAAGACCGGGATGACTTTCTCGGGATATTGGTACGGCCCGTAGTTGTTGGTGCAGCGCGAAACCAGCACGTCCATGCCGTGTGTGCGGTGGAACGCGAGCGCGATGTGGTCCGCGCCCGCCTTCGCCGCCGAGTACGGGCTCGACGGGCAGAGCAGCGCCGCCTCGTTCGGGAAGCTCGGCCAGTCCACGGAGCCGTAGACCTCGTCGGTGCCGACCTGCAGGAAGCGCGCGCCCTTGTTCACCTGGCGCGTGGCCTCGAGCATCACGTACGCGCCGTACACGTTGGTGTCGATGAACTCGCCCGCTCGCGCCTTGGTCGAGCGATCGACGTGCGACTCCGCCGCGAAGTTGACGATCCAGTCCGCGCCCGCGACCAGATCCTGCGCGATCTTGATGTCGCGAATGTCGCCGCGCACGAAGCGGTAGCGCTTCGAGCCCGCGAGCTCGGCGAGGTTCGCCAGGTTTCCCGCGTAGGTGAGCAGATCGAGATTCACGATCTGCGCGTCGGGCTCTTCGGCGTGCAGCATGCGGATGAAGCACGAGCCGATGAAACCCGCGCCACCCGTTACCAGGATTCGTCGCATGCCTGCCTCATCGTCGGGTTCGGACGCGTGTCTTGAGTGTCGCCGTCAGTACCCGCTGGGGATCGCGACGCCCGCACCGCTCGGCGCGCGCCCCGCGGGCGCGAGTGTGAGCTCGAGCGGCCGCGCCGGCTCGAGCCGCTTCGCGACGCGCCGCCCGTAGGTGGTGGTGCGCTCGTACGGCGTACGGCCGATCTCGCGGATCAGCCGCTCGATCATCTCGGGCTCGACGCGGTCGCCGTGCTCCGAGCCGGCGGCCTTGCTGATCGATTCCTCCATCAGCGTGCCGCCGAAATCGTTCGCGCCCGACATCAGCGCCACCTGCCCGGTCTTGAAGCCCATCTTCACCCACGAGATCTGCACGTTCTTGATCCAAGGCCGCAGGAACAGGCGCGCGATCGCGACCAGCTTCAGGTCCTCGGGCATGGTCGCGCCCGCGCGCGAGCCCTGCTCGTTGTAGAGCCGCGTCTTGTGGTGGATGAAGCCGAGCGGCACGAACTCGGTGAATCCGCCGGTCTGCTTCTGAATGTCGCGCAGCAGCTCGAGGTGGCGCGCGATGTGGTGCGGGCTTTCGATGTGGCCGTACATCAGCGTCGAGCTCGAGCGCAGGCCGACCTCGTGCGCGGTGGTGACGATCTCCACCCAGCGCTCGGTCATCAGCTTGCGCGGCGACAGGATCTTGCGGACTTCGTCGTCGAGGATCTCGGCTGCGGTGCCGGGAATGGTGCCGAGCCCCTCGTCCTTCAACATGGTCAGGTAGTCGCGCAGCGACATGCCGTTCGACTTCTGCTGGCCGAAGTGGATCTCCTCGGGCGAGAACGCGTGGATGTGCAGGTCGGGCAGCTCCGCTCTGATCGCGCGCACGATCTCGCGGTACCAGAAGCCGTCCTTGTTCGGGTGGATGCCGCCCTGGATGCAGACCTCCGACGCGCCGCGCTCGACCGCTTCACGCGCGCGGCCGACCACCTCTTCGAGCGTGCGGTCGTAGGCGTCTTCCTCGTGCTTGTGGCGCGCGAAGCCGCAGAAGCTGCAGCCCACGTAGCAGATGTTCGTGAAGTTGATGTTGCGGCAGATCACGTAGGAGATCTCGTCGCCGACGTCGTCGAAGCGCGCGCTGTCGGCCACCGCGCACAGCACCTGCAGGTCACGCCCGCTCGCGCCGAGCAGCACTTCCACGTCGGCGCGCGCGAGCTCTCGGCCCTCGAGCGAGCGCTCGAGCACGTCGCGCACGGCGGTGCTTGTGCCACGCAGAAGTGTGTCGGAGAGGTTGGCTCGGGGGGCGGACATCAAGTCTCCTTGGGCCAGCCGTGGGCGTCGGTCGACGCGCGCAGGCGGCGCAACATTTCGGGCTCGAAGAACTCGGGCCGCTCGGCGATGTACTCGGGATAGACGCAGAGCCGGTCGCGCAGCGTGTAGCCGCCCGCTTCGGTGCGCAGGCGCAGGTCGTCGAGCTCGGGCCAGGGCGCTTCCGGATTGATGAAGTCGATCGTGAGCGGCGAGACACCACCCCAGTCGTTGATGCCCGCGCGCAGCAAGAGCTCGAGCGAGGTCGGCGACAGGTTCGGCGGCGCCTGCAGGTTCATGCGCGGACCAAGGATCAGGCGCGCGAGCGCGGTGGTGCCGGCCATCAGCTCGTCGCTCGGCATCGGCACGTCGGCCATCGCGGTGCCGGGCTTGGGATGGAAGTTCTGCACGATTACTTCCTGGATGTGACCGCCCTCGGCGTGCAAGTCGCGGATCGCGTTGAGCGTGTCGACACGCTCCTCCGCGTTCTCGCCGATCCCGACCAGGATTCCGCTGGTGAACGGGATCGCGAGCTCGCCGGCTTCGCGCGTCATGCGGATGCGCTTCTCCGGATCCTTGTCGGGCGCGTAGTAGTGCGCGCCGCCGCGCTCGCGCAGGCGCGGGCTCGTGCTCTCGAGCATCAGGCCCATGCTCGCGTTCGTCCCGCGCAAGGCGTGCATCTCTTCCGGCGACATGATGCCCGCGTTGGTGTGCGGGAACATGCCTTCCTCGTACGCGACTGCGCAGGCGTCGGCGAGGTACTCCGTGGTACGCGCGTAGCCGCGCTCGGAGAGCCACGCGCGGTAGCCGCGGTAGGCGACCTCCGGCTTGTCGCCCAAACAGAAGAGCGCTTCTCGGCAACCGAGCGCGTGCGCGCGGCGCGATGTCTCGCGCACTTCGCTGAGCAACCAGGTCTTCGCGCGCGGTGAATCGGGCTCGACCGCGAACGTGCAGTAGCCGCAGCGGTCGCGACACAGATTGGTGAGGGGGATGAAGACGTTGCGCGACACCGACACCACCCGGCCATGTCCGCGGATGCCGAGCTCGCGCGCGGCCTCGAGCAGAGGCTCGAGAATCTTCTCGGGCGCGCGCTCGACGCGCGCCATGATCTCGATCGCGTGGGCGCGTTCGAGCGGTTCGGCGTCCACCGCCTTGCGGAGACGTTCGCGCAGCTCTGCGAGGGGGGTCTCGGTCGCCACGAAGTCAGGCTAACACCGGCCTCTACGGGCGAACAAGCTGACGTGGCGTAAGGGTTTTCGGTCCGGCGAAGGCCAGGCGCCTGCGCATCACGGCCAGCGCTTGCGGGCTCGAATCGACCAGGATGAAGCCCCGATCGAGCCGCGCGGCCGCCTCGCCGGTGGTGCCGCTGCCCGCGAAGAAGTCGAGCACGAGCTCGCCCGGACGCGAATGGACGGCGACGATCCGGGACAGGATCGCGAGCGGCTTCTGGGTGGCGTAGCCGGTGCGCTCGCGCGAGTTGGTGGGCACGATCGTCTGCCACCAGACGTCCGTTGGCGTCTTGCCGCGCGCGGCCTTCTCGGGGCCGACCAGTCCGGGGGCCGCGTACGGGATGCGGTCGATCGCGTCGTACTCGAACGTGTAGTGCGCGGGGTCCTTCGCGTACCACAGAATCGTGTCGTGCTTCGCGGGCCAGCGGGAACGCGTGCGGGCGCCGTAGTCGTAGGCCCAGACGATCTCGTTGATGAACGACGCGCGGCCGAAGATGCCGTCGAGCAGCACCTTCACGTAGTGCGACTCGCGCGGATCGAGGTGCACGAACAAGGAGCCGGTCGGCTTCAGCACGCGGCGCGCTTCGACGAGCCGCGGCTCGAGGAACGCGGGGAAATCGGCGAAGCGATCCTCGAACGACGAGACGCCGACCACGCGGGTCTTGTAGCGTCGGCCCCCGAAGCCGGTGCGATCGCCGGCGACTTCGTCCCGTTGGACGCGCAGGCGTTTGCGACTCTGCGTGCGGCCGGTGTTGAAGGGCGGGTCGATGTAGATCAGGTCGACGAACGCGTCGGGCAGCGCGCGCAGGACGGTCAGGTTCTCGCCCTGTACGAGCCACCGCACGCGGCTATCCTGCGCCGCGTGCCGATTCGCGCGCTCTCGCTCGACCTGTTCGACACGCTCGTCGACCTGCACATGGACCGGCTGCCCGTCGTGGAGATCGGCGGGCGGCGCGTTCCTTCGACCTACGGGCTCCTGCACGGGGCCAGTGTGCAGTGGCACGGCTTGGAATTCGAGCGATTCGCGGCCGAGCTCGGCGCCGTCGACCGCGGCATCCGCGATACCTGGTACGCGGAGCACCGCGAGCTGCCGACGATCGATCGCTTCCGCGCCTTCGCCGAGCGCGTGGGCGTGCGCGACCCCGCGCTGGCCGAGGCGCTGACGCGCGTGCACATGGCCGAGATCCGCGCGTACGCGACCCACCCGGTGCACCACGCGCCGCTGTTCGGCCGGCTCAAGTCGCGCGTGCGGCTCGCGGTCTGCTCGAACTTCAGCCACGGCGAGACCGCGCGTTTCGTTCTGGAACAAGCGGGACTGCTCGCGCACTTCGATCCGGTCGTGATCTCGGACGAGGTCGGCATTCGCAAGCCGCGCGCGGAGATCTTCGAGGCGGTGCTCGAGCGGCTCGGGGTCGAGCCCGGCGACGTGATCCACGTCGGTGACAACCTCGCAGCCGACGTGGCGGGCGCCGCCGCGCTCGGCATGCGCACCGCGTGGATCACGCGCCGCGTGCCGAAGCCCGACGACGTGCTCGCGAAGCACGAGGGGCCGAGTCCGGATCACGTCGTCGCGGATTTGCGCGATCTTTTGGAGATCGCGCGCCAACAATGACGCGCGGTAGCGTGCGCGCCGTGACGACTCCTCCGCGCCGCACTGCGAACTACGTGCTCGCGTTGCTCACCGTCGTCTACGCGTTCAACTACCTCGACCGGCAGCTGCTCTCCGTGTTGATGGAGCCCATCAAGCAAGAGTTCGGCGTCAGCGACGGCGCGCTCGGCATGCTCACCGGCTTCCTGTTCGCACTCATCTACACAGTCGCCGGAATTCCCGTCGCGCGCATCGCCGATCAGTTCGGACGCCGCGCGGTGCTCGTCGTCTCCCTGGTGGTGTGGAGCGGGATGACCGCGCTCACCGGCTTCG
This sequence comes from Deltaproteobacteria bacterium, assembly GCA_031396695.1. Taxonomy (GTDB): domain Bacteria; phylum Myxococcota_A; class UBA9160; order SZUA-336; family SZUA-336; genus VGRW01. Next base: position 780 of record JANNLG010000196.1, on the reverse strand, counting down.
TCAGCTCGTTCTCGCAGCTGCGGCTCGCGCGCATCGGCGTCGCACTCGGCGAATCGGGCGGAACGCCGCCCTCGTTCGCGCTCATCTCCGACATTTTTCCGCCCGAGCGCCGCGCGACTGCGCTCGGAATCTTCGCGACGGGCGTGTCGTTCGGCACGCTGCTCGGCAACGTGCTCGGCGGCTGGATCGGCCAAGAGTACGGCTGGCGGGCCGCGTTCATCTGGCTCGGGCTTCCAGGCTTGTTATTGGCGGCGCTGCTCGCGTGGACCGTGCGAGAACCCGATCGCAGCGCTGCCCCGCGCGACGCGAGCCTCGGCGACGTGATCCGCGTGCTGATCGCGCAACCGGCCTTCGTCTGGATGGCTGCCGGCGTGAGCCTCGCCGCGTTCGCCGGCTACGGCTTCGCGATGTGGAAGCCGTCGTTCCTGATGCGCGTCCACGGCTTCTCGCTCCGCACGGCGGGCGTAGCGATCGGCTTCGTGAATCTGTTCACCGGCGTCGCGTCGAGCCTGCTCGGCGGTTACCTCGCGGATCGGCTCGGGAAGCGCGACGTGCGTTGGCCGTTGCGGATCGCCGCGCTCTCCGCGGCGTTCGCGCTGCCATGCAACGTCGCGTTCCTGCTCTGGCCCGACCCGTGGGTCGCGTTGATCGGCATCTCGCTGATCGGCATCGCGGGCGGCATGTGGCCACCGCCGACGTATGCGACCTCGCAGAGCCTCGTGCCGCCGCACATGCGCGCGCGCGCCACCGCGATCCTGCTGTTCTTCCTCAACCTGATCG
>JANNLG010000163.1:0-4407 GCA_031396695.1 Deltaproteobacteria bacterium | reverse complement strand
AGTCGCCGCGCGCGCGCGCGTGGGGATCCGCACGGTCTTCCGCCACTTCTCGGACATGGACAGCCTGTTTGCCGAGATCGACGAGCGCGTGCGCACGCAGGCGATTCCGCTCTTGCAGGAGCCGCGCACCGGCGGCAGCCGCGCTTCGCGAACGCGCGCGCTGGTCGAGCGTCGCATCCGCTTCTTCGAGAAGATCGCGCCGTACAAGCGCTCCGGGAATCTGCAGCGCTGGCACTCCGCGTTCATCGCGGGCCAGCACGCCACGTTCGCGCGCACACTGCGCGCGGACCTGCTCGGCTGGCTGCCCGAGCTTCGCGCCGCGCCGCCCGAGCTCGTCGAAGCGCTCGACGTCGCACTCTCGTTCGAGGTCTGGGATCGCCTGCGCACGGATCAGAAGCTCGGTCGTGAGCGCGCGAGTGCCGCGCTCCACCGGCTCGTGAGTGCTGGAGTGAGCTCGCTATGAGTGAAACGCTGACGATCGTCGGGGCGCCGGGCTCGCCGTACAGCCGCAAGCTGCGCGCGGTCCTGCGCTACCGGCGGATTCCGTTCGTCTGGGTGCAGGCCGGCGGCCGGGACGCCCGCGGACTGCCGACGCCGCGCGTGCAGCTCCTGCCGCAGCTGATCCTGCGCGGGGACGACGGCACACTCGAGGCGCGCGTCGACTCGACGCCGCTGATCCGCACGCTCGAGTCCCTCGTGCCCGGACGTTCGGTGATTCCGCCCGATCCCGTCGTCGCCTACGTCGACGCGCTGATCGAGGATTTCGCCGACGAGTGGCTGACGAAGGCGATGTTCCACTACCGCTGGGCGTACGCGTCGGACATCGCGAAGGCGGCCGCGATCCTGCCGCGCTGGGGTCGGACCGATCAGCCCGAGAGCCAGGCGCTCGAGCTGGGGAAGATGTTCTCCGCCCGTCAGATCGGCCGGCTCGGCGTCGTGGGATCGAACGCGACGACCGGCCCGGTGATCGAGGAGAGCTACAAGCGCGTGCTGCGGCTGCTCGCCGAAGCGTTCGAGCGCTCGCGCTTCGTGACCGGCGCGCGGCCGGGCGCTTCGGACTTCGCGCTCTTCGGGCAGCTGACGCAGCTCGTCGCCTTCGACCCGACACCGAGCGCGGTCGCGCTCGAGCTCGCGCCGCGCGTGATGGCGTGGGTGGAGGTGTTCGAGGATCTCTCCGGACTCGAGCCCGCCGACCATCACTGGGTCACTCGCGATGCGATTCCGGACACGTTGCGGGCGCTGCTAGCCGAAGTGGGCCGCGTGTATGCGCCGTTCCTGCTCGCGAACGCCGACGCGCTCGCACGCGGCGCGAAGCGCGTGGAGTGCACGATCGACGGCCGACCGTGGGTGCAGGAGCCCTTCCCGTACCAGGGCAAGTGTCTCCAGTGGCTGCGCGAGGGCCGAGCAGCGCTTGCCAGCGACGACCGCCGTGCGCTCGACGCAGCGCTCGCGGGCACGGGCTGCGAGCATCTCTTCGCGGTGTAGGGCGAGCGGCGTTCAGCCGAGCTTGCGCGGCTCCGCCTCGATCGGCTCGCGCAGATCGTGCTTGCGCAGCGGCAGCGAGCGAATGCGCTTGCCGGTCGCTGCGAACACGGCGTTCGCCAGCGCCGCGGCCGTCGGCGGCGTGCCGGGCTCCCCCGCGCCGCCCGTCTTCGCGCCCGAGTGGATGATCTGCACCTCGATCTTGGGTGCGTCGGCGAGCCGAACCATCGGGTAGTCGCCGAAGTTCTTCTCGACCACGCGTCCCTGCTCGATCGAGATCTCGCCGTAGAGCGCCGCCGTCAGTCCGTAGATGATTCCGCCTTCGATCTGCGCCACGAAGCCGTCGGGGTGCACGGCCTCGCCCGGGTCGGCCGCGCAGAACACGCGTTCGACGCGCGCTCGGCCGTCGTCACCGACGCTGACCTCGGCGACCTGCGCGACGATCGTGCCGAAGGACTCCTTCAGCGAGATCCCGCGCCCGCGACCTTTCGGAAGCGGCGTCCCCCAGCCGGACATCTTCGCGGCCGCTTCCAAAACCGCGCGGTGGCGCGGTGCGTCCGCGAGCAGATCGCGGCGGTACTCGAACGGGTCGCGCTTGGCCTCGTGTGCGAGCTCGTCGACGAACGACTCGATGAAGAAGCCGTGGTGGCTGTTGTCGACGCTGCGCCAGGGGCCGAATGGGATCGGATCGGTGCCGTTCACGTAGCGCGCCGCTCGATCGGGAATGCCGTAGGCGATCCAAGTCGCGTCCTCGGGATCGTGCTTCTCGGTGAACTCGTGGAGCCACGCGATCGCGTGACCGCTCGCGTCGAGCCCAGCCTTCATGCGCGCGACCGAAGCCTGCCGATAGTTGTCGTGCGTCATGTCCTCTTCGCGCGACCAGAGCATGTTCACCGGCGCGTCGACCTGCTGCGCGATCGCGATCGCCTGCTCCAGGAAGTTCAGCGTCGAGCCTCGCCGTCCGAAGCCGCCGCCCATCGCGGTGTGGTGCAGGCTGACGTTCGCGAACGGCAGGCCGGACGCCTTCGCCGCGAACGCGCGGGCGCCGAGGCCGTCCTGGAATCCGCCCCAGATCTCGAGTTTGTCGCCGGTGCGGTGCACCGTGCAGCTCATCGGCTCCATGGTGGCGTGCGCGAGATACGGCACGCGATAGCTGCGTTCGACCACCTGCACCGCGCCACGCAGCGCCTTGTCTGTGTCGCCGAAACTGAAGTCCTCGTCGAGTTCGCCCTTGTCGAGCGCCTCGTCCATGCCCGCGTAGATCGACTCGGAGCTGTGGGCTGCGCCCGGACCGTTTTCCCACGAGATCTCGAGCGCATCGACCGCTTGCTTCGCGCGCCACCAGTTGTCGGCGACCACGGCCACGCCGCCGGGAATCGTGACGACCTTCTTCACGCCGCGGCGCTTCGCGACGGCGACCGTGTCGAAGCTCGCGGGGCTGCCACCGAACACCGGACAAGCACGCACCGCCGCGTACAGCATTCCGTCGAGACGCACGTCGACGCCGTAGCGCGCAGTGCCTGCGACCTTCGCGGGGATGTCGAAGCGCGGCTTGGACGTACCCACGATCGTGTAGGCGCTGCGCGGCTTCAGCGGCAGCTCTCCCGGCGGGTCGAAGTCCGCCGCGCGCGTGGAGAACTCGCCGTAGGTCGCGGAGCGGCCCGACGCCGCGTGAGCGAGCCGGCTGTTCGAGGCGGTGACCTCGGCCGCGGGCACGCCCCAGCTGGCGGCCGCCGCCTGGATCAACATCCAGCGCGCGGCCGCGCCCGTGCGGCGCATTCCGTCGACGCCGGTCGCGCGCACGGACAGGCTGCCGCCGGTGATCTGCAGGTTCATGAACTCCGCGATCTTGCGGAACGCGAAATCGCTCGGGCCCGCGAGCAGGGCGGGGATCGAGGCGTCGCCGCGCAAGTAGCCCCGCGCGAGGCCGCCGTTCGCGAACGCGGGATCGGCCGGCGCCTGCTCCATGCGCACCAGACTCCAGTCCGCGTCGAGCTCTTCGGCGAGCATCATCGGCAGCGCCGTGTGCACGCCCTGGCCCATCTCGGAGTGCGGCACGATCACCGTCACCGTGTTGTCCGGAGCGATCTTCAGCCAGGTCGTGAGCAGCGTGCTGCCGTCCTCGGTCACCAGCGCGCGCGCGGCGGGCAGGTTCGAAAAGGGTCGCAATGCGAAGCCGAGCACCAAGCCGCCGCCGACGAGCGTTCCGCCGACGATGAATCCGCGACGCGAGATTGCGGGGGACATCGCTTGTCTCCTCAGCTCTTGGCCGCGGCGTGGATCGCCGCGCGAATCCGGGTGTAGGTTCCGCAGCGACACACGTTGGTGATGGCTGCGTCGATCTCGGCGTCGCTCGGGTCGGCCTTCTCGAGCAGCAGCCCCACCGCCGCCATGATCTGGCCCGGCTGGCAGTAGCCGCACTGCGGCACCTGGTGCGCGACCCACTCTTCCCGCACGCGCTGCAGCTTTGCGGAGTGGTTGCCGTCCTCGATGGTCGTGACCGTCTTGCCCGCGACCGCGGCCATCGGGGTGACACAGCTCCGCGTCGGCTGGCCGTCGACGAGCACCGTGCAGGCGCCGCAGTAGGCGACGCCGCAGCCGTATTTCGTTCCGGTCAGGCCGAGCTCGTCGCGAAGCGCCCAGAGCAGCGGCATCTCCGGTTCGACGTCGAGCTCGACGGCGCGCTGGTTGATCGTGAATCGCACGGCGTCACTCCTCGGCTGGGGATCGGGTCAGAGTAGACCGGATGACCGGATTAGTCACATCGAGAATCCCGGTCGATGGTCTCGTCTGCTGGGTCCAACCAGCCAATACTGGCCCGCATGACAGCGATCCCGGCGAAATCGACAAACTGACCGGATTCGCGTATACGGTCAGTGTGGCGAAGGTGGAAGCGAAGCGGGCGGCGATCCTGGCCGCCGCTCA
>JANNLG010000158.1:0-14706 GCA_031396695.1 Deltaproteobacteria bacterium | reverse complement strand
CGCACGGCAACACCGAACAGACGGCGGTGCACCCGGTCGTGCGCGTGCACCCCGTGACGAGGAAGAAGTCGCTGTTCGTGAACGAGCACTTCACGCGCCGGATCGTCGAGCTCTCCCACGACGAGAGCGACGCGTTGCTACGCTTCCTGACGCGCTGGGCGACGAGCCCGCGCTTCACGGTCCGCTATCGCTGGACGCAAGGCACGATCGCAATCTGGGACAACCGCTGCACGCAGCACCACGTGCTGAACGACTTCGAAGGCGCGCGCGTGATCCAGCGCGTTACCGTGATGGGCGACCGGCCCGAGCCCGCCCGTCCGCCGCGCTGGCAGCCCTACCTCAAGCCCTTGAGCGCGGCGAGCCGGCACGACCGCCAGCTGCAGAGCCACCTCGATCGCCGAGCACGATAGGAAACACAAGCGCGGCTCTGCGCAGTGACTTCCGGGAAGGGGCGTTCTGGAACGTCCCTCGTCGGTGGAGAAGCGGACGCCTGAGCCGACAATCTGGCTCCTGAGGCGACCTGTCGCTCTATCTCGTGGCCGAGCACACGGGCTTTGAGCATGTCGGGTATTTGAGCGCGGCGGAGGGGGGACGAATGGGGAAACCGGGGCGATTCACCGGGGAGGGTTCATAGCATCCGTCATCGGCGGGCGAGACAGACGCCCGAGGCCGTGATCGGGCCTCTGAGGCGGCTCACTCTTGCTTCTTCGCACGCACGGCTCTGCTCACGGCCTCCCCCGTCAGTCGCGCTTCGAGCTCGAACTGTGCCTCGAAGCCGTTCTGCCAGGTCTCGCGGTACGCCTATCGGATGAGATCCACCGATCCGCGGCGTTTGCCCAAGTCGGCCGCCGTCGCGATCGCAGCCTGCAGCAGCGATCCCGCGTCGTCGAACACGGCGTTCACGATGCCGAGCGCTGCGGCCTTCTCGGCATCCACCTTCTCCGCGCCGAGTGCGATCTCGAGAGCGCGCCGGTATCCCACCATGCGCGGCAGCAGGAAGCTCACGCCCCCCTCCGAGGCCAGAGAGAAGCGCGAGAATGGAACCTAGAAGTACGCATCGCGCGTCGCGTACGAGATGTCGCCGAGGAGAGCGAGCGCCATCCCGATGCCGATCGCGGGGCCGTTGACGGCGGTCACGATCGGAACGCTGAGATTGCGCAGCATCACGATGACGGGGTTGTAGTCGAAGCGCAGAATGCTCGTCGGCGCAGAACGGCGCAGCGTCGGGTCTTTGAGATCTGCACCCGCACAGAACGTCCCCCCCGGGCCAGTGATGACGAGTGAGTCGAGGCCTTCGTCGTGAATCGTCTTCGGCAGCTCTCGCAGCACTCGGGTGAGAGCGCCCAACAGCTCTGCGTCGATGGCGTTCCGCGCCTCGGGGTGGTTGAGTGTGAGGAGGTACGTCGAGCCCTTCCTCTCCACCAGGAGCTCATCGGGCATCCGTCCCTCCTCGCCAGGCTGCTTGCGAGCGCGCTGCTCAGGTGACCGCGTCGGGCTCGTCGACCCTGGCGAGAGCCTTCCCGAAGGGCTCATCCCGCAAGCGCACCGCTTCCTTGACTCCCTTCTCCATGACCGCCGCGCCGAATGCCCGCGCGCCCTTCGAGAGATGCCCGCGGGCGTCGAGCTCGGCGGCCAGCCGCTGCATCGTTCGCGCGCCCATCAGCTCCTGCGCCAGGTTCACGACCCGCTTGTTGACGGCGAGCACATCGGGATCGATCAGCCTCAGGCGGCTCATCAGGTGTCGCACCTCCGCGTCGAGCTGCGCCGCCGGAACTGCCTTCAGGACCAGACCGATCTTGGCGGCGTCTGCGCCGGAGATCGAGTCGCCAGTGAGCAGGAGGCGCTTCGCCCATTGCGGAGACACGTGGTAGATCCAGAAGTTCATGGGCAGGGTTCCCGAGCCCCGTGCTGGCGGGAAGCCGATCCGCGCGTCTTCGGCGACGATGATCATGTCGCACGCCATGGCCAGGTCGATGCCGCCGGCGATGCAGTAGCCGTGGACCTTCGCGACGACGGGCTTGTGCATGTCGAAGGCGGCCAGCAGTCGTCGCTGGTTCTTCTCGAGCTGCCAGACGTCGTCGTCGAACGATCGTGCCCCCCGGTAGCGCGCTTCCGGCCGCCTGCCGACCTCGCTTTTCTCTCGATAGTCGACGAGGTCGTACCCGGCGCAGAAGGAGTCTCCCGCGCCGGAGATCATCACCGCGTGAACGCTGGTGTCGTCGTCCGCGTCCCAGAGCGCGGCCTCGAGCTCGCGCATCAGCTTGCCCGACAGCGCGTTCTTCGTGTCCGGCCGGTTCAGGATGACGCTCATCCACCCGTCTTCGTGCTCGACCGCGATCGTCTCGTACATCGGTCCCACCTCGCTACCCGTTCAAGTTTGAAGTCGCACAGTGCCGACGGCGTGTTGCGACTCGGCCAGCGAGCGGGCCCAGCGATAGTCCGCCTTGCCGTTCGGCCCGCGCGCCACGTCGTCGACGAAGAGGATCTCCTTCGGGAGCTTGTAGCGGGCGAGCTGCTTCTCGCACGTCGCCAGGATCTCCTCCGCCGTGGCGGGGCGGAGCAGCGAGATGACGGCCACGACTTCGGATCCCCAGCGCTCGGACGCGCGGCCGGTGACGACGACGTCCTTCACGTTCGGGTTCGCGAGGATCGCCAGCTCCACCTCCTCCGCGAAGATCTTCTCGCCGCCGGAGTTGATCGTGACGGAGTCGCGGCCGAGCAGCTCGACCTGCCCCTCCACGTACCGGGCCCTGTCGCCGGGAACCGCGTACCGCACGCCGTCGATCGACGGGAAGACCTCTGCGCTCTTCTCGGGCTCATCGAGATAGCCGAGCGGCAGCAGACCCTCGGACGCCAACCAGCCCTCCTCGGTCTCGTGCGGCGCCAGGACCCGCGTGCGATCCAGGGAGACGATGTGGCAGGTCGGGACTGCCGCGTAGCGCGGCTTCGGACCCGACGGCTGCGCGCGCGAGAAGACGGCGTTCAGCTGTTTGCCGCCTTCCGACGAGCCGACTCCGTCCACCACACGAGTGTGTGTCGGCAGCTTTTCGAGCAGGCCGCTTCGGACGCGCTCGCTCATGGCGGCCCCGCCGTTCACGAGGGCTCGGAGCGAGCGCAGGTCGTAGGCGCGGCGGTCGAGCTCCTCGAGGAGCGGAAGCGCCATGGCGTTGCCGACCGTGCAGAGCAGCTCGACTCGCTCGCTTTCGACTGCGCTCCATATCTCTCCCGGTACGAGCCTCTCCGGTGTCTTCGGGATCACCATAGTGACCCCTGCGGTCAGCGTGAGCAGGACGAACCCGAAGCCGCTCAGGTGCATGAACGGGGGAACGCACAGCGCGGCGCAATGTGTCTCCCGGGCCAGCGCCAGGAGCTCCTCCGCGCTGGTGAAGGGCATACCGTTCACGGGATGCCGCGCCGCGCCGAGCGAGTTCCACAGGTCGGATTGCTCCCACAGAACGGCCTTCGGCAAACCGGTCGTGCCACCGGTGTAGACGATGCAGAGATCCTCGGGTCGTGGGTCGGGCAAGGTGACGGCGGGGTCGCCGGCGCCGACGAGTCGCTCGTAGAGCAGAGCGCCCTCGACCGCCGGGCTTGAATCACTGCCGACCTCGATCAGGAGGCGAAGATCCGGAAGGTCCGCGCGGATCGCCTCGACCCGCTCCGCGAACCTGCGGTCGTAGACGAGCACCCGGGCGCGCGCCTTGCGCAGGATGAACCGCAGCTCGTCGTCGACGTAGCGGTAGTTCACGTTGAGCGGGGCCGTTCGGGAGCCGAAGCAGGCCAGCGTCGCCTCCATGTACTCGGGCCCGTTGAAGAGGTAGAGCGCGACGTGATCCTGGCCGGACCGGAAACCATCAATCGTCTCGCGCTCGGCGAAGCACCCGAGCTGCTGCGACACCAGGAAGTGTGCGAGTCGCTCCGACCGCCGAAAGAGCTCGACGAAGCTGCGCCGGCCCCCGCCCCAAACCACGCAATCCCGCTCGGGGACCGCGCGCGCCACGTTCTCGACGTGTCGCCACAAAGAGATTCGAGGCGCTGCAGTCCGGGAGGAGTGAGCGACGGCCATGGCTTGGACTACAGGCGTTCGATCGCGGGCTGAACCCGGGTACCGTAGAGCCGCGCGCTGTCCAGCATGTCCTCGCGCGAGATCCCGCCTGGCTCGAAGATGGCGCAGACCTCGAAGGGGTGTTCGAGTATCTCCCGCCGCGCTGCGATCTTCTCCACCACCTGCTCGGGCGTTCCGAAGAGATTGCCTCTCAGGTACGACTCTTCCATCTTCCTCCGGCTGTCGGCGGCCGCGAGCTTGCGCGCGTCGTGCGCGTAGCTCTCGTAACCCTTCGCTTGCGAGAAATGATCTCCGCCAAGCTCGTAGAACTTCAACACGGATTCCAGATAGTTGGTGAAGTGGATCCGCGCGAGCTCCTCGGCTCGCTCGGCATCCTCGTGCACGATCACCAGATCGCCGGTTACGATCGGGGGCGGGGTCTTCCCGTGGCACCTCTGGTAGGTCTCGAGATACGGGTCGAGTGACTTCGTCTTGAAGGCGCTCCAAGGCACGTTCGAAAACGACATCAGGCGCGCGCCGATGCGTGCGGCCTCCACGACCGAGTCGGGCGACATGCCTACGCACAGGGTGCGATCGGACCAGTCCGTCGAGAAGGGCGCGGGACGGATCGGTGCACGCTTCTGGTGGTACATCGGCCCGTCGGACTCGATGAAGCCAGTCTCGAGTGCACGCTTGATCATGCGCGCACCCTCGTCAAACTGGGCCCGCGTGCTGCTCATGTCGAGGCCGAAAAGCTCGTACTCGATCCGGGCCAAACCGCGCCCGAGACCGAGCAACGCCCGGCCCTGGGACAGGTGGTCGAGCATCACCATCTTGGAGGCGGACCGGAGGGGATCGTTCCACGGCACGATGATGGCGCCAGGCCCGAGCTTGATCTGGCTCGTCTTCGCCGCCATGTAGCAGAGGAAGTCGAGGTTGTCGGGACACATCGAGTACTCGGTGAAGTGGTGCTCCGTCGCCAACAGGAAGTCGAATCCGAGCGGCTCGGCCGTCTCTGCCAGCGCGACACAGTCGCGATAGGTCTGCGCGTCCGACTTCCGGTCGTCGAAGTTGTGAAAGATGATGAGCATCCCCGACTTCATGCGCGTGCCCCTAGTAACCGCTCAGCGCGGCGAAGCGATCGGCGTGGAACGTCTCGTCCCCGAAGGCTTGAGCGAGCACCCGCGCGCGCTTCAGGTAGAAGCCGATCTCCTGCTCGTCGGTCATACCGATGCCGCCGTGCATCTGGATGGCCTCGTTGCTGACGAGCTGGGATGTCTCGCATAGGTGCGCCTTGGCGACACTTGCGGCGGCCGAGGCGTCGGCGCGCTCCTCGTCCAGGGCGGACAGGGCGTCGAGGACCACGGTCTTGGCCAACTCCAGCTCGCAGAACATTCGCGCGGCGCGGTGCTGCAGTGCCTGGAAGCTGCCGATCGGGACGCCGAACTGCCTCCGCTCCTTCAGATAGTCCAGGGTCCGCCGAAAGGCCTCCTCTGCGCCCCCGAGCATCAGCGCGGCGACACCAGCGCTCCCCGCATCCAGGACGCGGACGAGCGCCGCAGCCCCTTTGCCTGGTTCGCCGAGCACGTTCTCGGGTCCGACCTCGGTGCCCTCCAGGCGAACGAGCGCCGCGTTGTGGCCGTCGACCATGCGGGTGCGCGTCACGCTCAACCCCGGAGACTGGGCATCGACCAGGAACAGCGAGATACCGTCTCCCGCAGTTTCGGCACCCGAGGTTCTGGCGCTGACGATCAGCGTGTCTGCGACGTGTCCGTCGAGCACGAAGCGTTTCTCGCCGAAGAGCCGAAATCCGCCCGCTGATGGCTCGGCCTTGCACTGGATGCGAAGCCCGCAGTGACGCGAGCGTTCCTGGTGCGCCAGCGCGACGAGTGTCTCACCGGCCGCGAGGCGGGGAAGAATCGAAGCCCGCTGTTTCTCCGATCCCGCTACGTTCAACGCGGTGACTCCGAGTAGCGCCGTCGCGAAGAGCGGCGACGCGACGAGGTTGCGGCCGCACTCCTCCAGGACGACACCCAGCTCCCGGAAACCGAGTCCCGCGCCGCCGTACTCCTCGGGCACCAGGATGCCGGCCCATCCGAGCTGTGCCATTTCGAGCCAGAGATTCACGGCGTAGCCCTTCTCGCTGTACTCGTCGCGAAGCGACCGAAGCGCACTCACCGGAGATTCTGCGTGCAAGAGCTTGCGGGCGGTCTCCTGCAGCTCCCGTTGCTCCTCCGACAGCACGAGCGCCACGTCTACTTCGCCTCCGGCAAGCCGAGCACGCGCTTGCTGATCACGTTGAGCTGGATCTCGCTGGTTCCGCCCTCGATGGAGTTCCCCTTGGAGCGAAGCCACTGCCGGGCGGTGTGAAGCTCTCCGGCTGTGAAGCCGTCGCCCTCCCAGCCCAGCCCCTGGACTCCGAGGATTTCGAGGAGCAACTCGAAGCGGCTCTTGTTGTGCTCGGTGCCGTAGAACTTGAAGATCGACGAAGCGGCGCCGGGTCTGCCGCCGACCCTGGCCTCCTCGCCGGCGCGCTTGATCGTGAGCGCGAACGCGCGCCCCTTCATCTGATGCGCGGCGATCTTGCTGCGCAGCACGGGATCGGCGATGCGGCCGTCGATCTCTCCGAGATGCTCCTTCGCCAGCTCCGCGATGGGCATGCCGCCGGAGGAGCCCCCCGCGAGCGGACCGCCCAGACCGAGCTCTGCCACCGCGGCGCGCTCGTGCTGCAGCAGCGCCTTCGCGATCGTCCAGCCCCCATCGCGCGGGCCGACCAGGTTCGACTTCGGGACCCGAACGCCGTCGAAGAACGTCTCGCAGAACGGCGAGCTGCCGCTGATCAGCTTGATCGGGCGGGTGGAGACACCCGGGGAATCCATGTCGATCAAAAGGAAGCTGATGCCGTCGTGCTTCTTTGAGGCGTCGGTGCGGACCAGGCAGAAGATCCAATCGGACTTGTCCGCGTAGCTGGTCCAGATCTTCTGGCCGTTCACGACGAAGTCGTCTCCGTCTTCGACCGCCAGCGTCTGGAGTCCGGCCAGGTCGCTGCCGGCGCCCGGCTCGCTGTAGCCCTGGCACCAGCGGATCTCGCCGCGAACGATCTTCGGGAGGTGCTCGTGCTTCTGCTCCTCGCTCCCGAACTCGAGAAGTGCCGGGCCGAGCATTGGGAGCCCGAGGCCGACCAGCGCGGGTCGAGCCTGGATGCGATGGAGCTCCTCCTGGAGGACTCCGTTCTCCTCCTTGGTGAGGCCCCCTCCGCCGTACTCCTTGGGCCAGGTCGGCGCGGTCCATCCCCGCGCGCCCATGCGATCGAGCCAGAGCTTCACATCGGGATTGGCGAACTCGGCCCGGCGGCCGCCCCAGACCACACCGTCCGCCCCGGCAGGAGTTCGCATCGACTCCGGACAGTGGCGCTCGAGCCACGCACGGGCTTCGGCTCGGAATCGCTCGAGCTCACTCATCGGCAGGCTCCTGTTGCTCAGCACGTGCCGCTGAAGAGGTCCTGGTAGTTCTCCCGGAAGTATCGTCGCTTCGACGCTTCCGGAATCCCATCCATCGTCGAATCCATCCGGCCGATGGGCTCCTTGCCGCCTTCGATGTGCGGATAGTCCGTGCTGAACATGTAGATCCGATCGCTCGAGTCGCGGATCATGCGCCCCACGTCCTCGAACACGTACGGCGTGACCCGGACCTGATCGATGATCTGCTCCGAGGGCCTCCGCTTCATCTCGAGCAGGTGCGGCTCGGACTTCCGGAACGCGTGCGCCGCGTGGTCGAGTCGCCGCATGAAGGAGGGCACCCAGTCCGCGCCGTACTCGATGACTCCGATCTTCAGAGCGGGGAAACGCTCGAGGACGCCGTCGATGATCATGGCCGTGAGGAACTGCTCGGGCCACTGCTGGACGATCGGGATGTCCTTCGCGGTGATGCCCTCGCCGGAACCGACGAACGAGACGTCCTTGCTGCGTCCGTTGTTGGTGTAGCCCTCGCGAATGCTGTGCAGGCCGATGTGCAGGATGAACGGAGTTCGGGTCTCGACGAGCAGGCTCCAGAAGTGGTCGAAGTCGGGATGGGCGGGGGACTTGTCTCCGAACGGCGCGGTAGGCGTCAGGACGGCGCGACAGCCGTTTTCGATCGCCCACTTCGCTTCCTGATAGCCGCGCTTCTCGTCGCGCAGGACGGTGGTGGCACAGCCGTGCAGGCGCGGGTCACCCGCGCACCACTCCGCCATCGCTTCGTTGTGCGCGCGCAGCCCGCCGTAGAGTACGTCGTCATCCTTGGAGCGAATGAACTGCAGGCTCGCAAAGGTCGTGAACTGGATCTGGCCCTTGATGCCGAGGATGTCGAGCGTCCGGCTGCGCTCCGCGGAATTGAATGCGCCGAGCGCGCCGTACGCCTTGGGGCCGCTCAGGATGTTCGCTTCGAGAGCTTTCGCGAGCTCAGGGGTGTGGGCGCCCGCTTCGGAGAGCTTGACCATCTTTCCGACGATGCCGCCGACGGACTTGATCGGCATGTCTTCGAGCTTCTCGACGAGCGAGGGAGGCGCGTGCTTCACCAGCCAGTCGACCGGCTCCATGATGTGTGAATCGGCATCGTAGATGCCGTCCTCCAGGTACCTCTTGTCGTCGACACTTGAATGTGTTGATGAGGACATCTCTCACTCCTGCTCAGGCTCGGATTTTCGTGACTCGCCGGCGCGGTCGGTCGCCGCTGCGAGAAGGCGAGGGTGGTTCCGTTGCGAGCAACTCGCCGCGGCGCCGCGCGATCCCCGTCAGCGCGAACCAGACCAACTCGTCGAAGGCGGAGTCCAGGGGAGGCAGTCCCTGGCGCTCGATCCGAGCCAGGGCAGGCAAGTCCCCGCGTTGATTCGAAAGCGCGTCGCGGAAGAGCCCCCACGTCGCGCGGCCCGCGCGCGCTTCCTCTTCCCGGATCGCCTCGATCTGTGCGCCCAGGCCGAGGATCAGCAGCGCCACCTGATGGAAGGCGTAGATGGCCTCGCGGTCGCTCATCCCGAGTGCCGCGAGTTGGGTGAGGACTCGATCGATGTGGCGCAGCTGCCCGCCGGCCATCGGCCGCGAGAGGTGGGCGACGGGATAGCGCTCGATCCCGCGCCGGGTGTCGCGCGCATACTCCAGCAGCCAGTCGGCCCAGCGCGCACCCGGCGCCGCGCTGGGCAGAGCCCAGGCGTCGAAGACGACGTCCGCTGCCAGCCGCGTGAGTTCTTCCTGCCCACGCACGTGGCTGTAGATCGTCGCGACGCTCACGCCGAGTTGCCGGGCGAGGGCCGGGATCGTGGGCACCTCGCCCTCGATTTCGAGGATCGCCTGCTTCAGGCGCTCGGCAGTGACCATCGGCGGACGACCGCGGGCAGCGGCTCGACCGTGCACGGAAGAAGGCATGCGTGGATCCTATCAGAAGTTATTGGATTCAATTCCATAAAAGATTCGTATAATCGGAAGCCGTCAGGGCGGGAGGCATCGGTGAAGCTCGCAGCCACGCTGGGCACGAACGCGCGCCCGCCTACCCCCGAATTCGTCCGCCGCCTCGAACGTTCGGGCTTCCACTCGATCTGGACCGCCGAGGACTGGGGCCTCGATGCCGTCTCGCAGCTGGCCTGGGTGGGCTCGCATACGTCGCGGATCCTCCTGGGTACCTCGATCATGCAGGTGCCGGGCAGGACGCCGGGCGCGACCGCGATGACCGCGGCGACGCTCTCCACCCTTTCGGGCGGCCGCTTCATTCTCGGCCTGGGTCCGTCCGGGCCGCAGGTCGTCGAGGGCTGGCACGGCGTCGCGTATGGGAAGCCGCTCGCCCGGCTTCGCGAGTACGTGTCGGTGGTACGGCGCATGCTCGCCGCCGACGGGCCGGTCGAGCACGCCGGCGAGTACTACCAACTTCCGTTTCGCGGCGAGGGCGCGTCCGGGCTCGGCAAGCCCCTTCGCCTGAACACGAAGCAACGTCATCCCGTGCCGATCTACGTCGCGGCCATGGGGCCCAAGGCGCTCGCGACCGGCGCCGAGATCGCCGACGGCGTGATCGCAACCCTCGTCGATGCCGACCGTCTCGACGACGTCGAGGCAGCCCTCGCGGTCGGCCTCGAGGCCTCGGGCCGGACGCGCGACGCCGTCACGGTCGTGGTCAACGTGAGCGTCGTCGCAGGCGACGACGTGGCCGCCTGCTTGGCGCGGATGCGCCCGGCCTTTGCCCGAACCATCGGCGGCTACGGCGCCCGGAGCAAGAACTTCTACGCCGACCAGATCACCCGCGGCGGCTGGGGCGACGTGGCAGTGAAGGTGCAGGACCTCTACCTCGCTGGACGCCGCGACGCCGCCGCCGCCGCCATCCCTGACGAACTGCTCGATGCGTATGCGCTCGCAGGCCCGCCCTCTCGCATCGCGGCGCGCGCTCGCCGCTACGAGCGTGCCGACGTCCTGATGTTCAACTCGCAGGACATCGATCTGCTCGACGCCGTCGCGGAGCAGCTGTCGTGAGCACCACCACGCCCACAGACGAGGGAGGTTCGATGACTTCCGAGCTACGCGACAATCTCGTGTTGAGGGATCTGGAGAGCGGAGTGCTGACCCTGACCCTCAACCGGCCGCACCGGCGCAATGCGTGGACCTTGCCGATGCAGTCGCGGTACTTCGACCTCCTCGCCGAGGCCGACGCGGATGCGGACGTGCGGGCGATCGTCGTCACCGGCGCAGGCGGCAGCTTCTGCCCTGGCTTCGACATCGCGCAACTGCATACCGCCGTGTCCGGGGCGACGGCGTCCACGAAGGTCACCTCCGGTCGGCCGATGAATACGCCGCTCATGACCCGCAAGCCGGTGATCGCAGCCGTCGAGGGAGCATGTGCCGGTGTCGGCCTGCTCATGGCGTTGATGACCGATGTCCGCTTCATCGCCTCCGGCGCCCGACTGTCGACGGCGTACACGCGGCGTGCCATCGCCCCAGAGTATGGCGCCGCCTGGATCGTCAGTCGCTTGACGAGATGGGACGTCGCCAACGACCTCCTCATGAGCGCTCGGAAAGTCACGGGAGCAGAGGCCGTGCAGATCGGGCTGGGAACGCACCTCACCGACGACGGCGCCGCGCTCCAAGCAGCGACCGACTACGCGCGGGACTTGGTCCTGCACTGTTCCCCGACCGCCATGTTCACGGTGAAGCAGCTGCTGCGCCGTGACCTCGAGCGCACCTACGCCGAGGGATGGACGGAGTCACTGATCGCGACCAAGCAGTTGCTGCTGCATCCCGACGCTAAGGAAGGCGTCACCAGCTACATCGAACGTCGCCGGCCGCTGTTCGCATCCCTCTCCCCTGACTTCGAGCTGGTCGGTGTCAGCGACGATCTCGAGGGTGGCGGGACGTGATCTGTTCGACGACATCGCGGAGCGCTGTGTTGACCACCCGATCGATACTGCCTGCCGGGCTGGCATGCTGAGCTGGGATCCGGTCGTAGCCGGGCTCGACTACCCCGAATCGCTCCGTTGGCACGACGGCGCGCTGTGGTTCTCCGACTTCTATCAACACCGGGTGGTGACGGTCGGCCCCCGTGGCGCGGAGACGATCCTCGAGGTGCCGGGCCAACCCTCCGGGCTCGGATGGCTGCCCGACGGATCTCTCCTCGTGGTCGAGATGCGCCCACGGCGCGTGCTGCGAGTCTCAGCGGGTCGCCACGTCGCGGTGCATGCCGACCTCGCGCCGTGGTGCGCAAGACTCGCGAACGACATGCTCGTCGCGCCCGACGGCTCCGCCTACGTCGGCCACCTTGGCTTCGACTTTTTCGGCGGGGCGCCGTTCGCCGCCGCCGAGCTTCTGCTCGTCGATGCCGCGAGCTCGGTCTCGGTAGCGGCGAAGGATCTAGCGGTCCCGAACGGCTGCCTGCTCGCCGACGGAGGCGCGGCCTTGATCGTCGCGGAGACGTTCGGAGGCTGCCTCACGTCGTTTCGACGCGCGCCGGACGGGACGCTCTCCGAACGCAAGTCGCCGCGTCTCTCCGGCGTGACACCGGACGGGGTCTGCGGCGGTGCGTACGGTGAGTTCTGGGTGGCCGATCCACCGAAGCGTCGGATAGTCCGCGTCGTCGACGGCCGGATCGAGGGCTGGGTCGACACGCCGTCGCAGCCCTTCTCGTGCGTGCTGGGCGGGGACGACCGACGACTCCTGTACGTGGGCGTCGCCGACGGTCACGACCCCGCGTCCACGCCAGGCGGCACAGGCCGGATCCTGGCCGTGCTGATCGACCAAGCCCGGTCGGAGGCGGCGCGCTCTGGCGCGTCGGGACTCATTTGATCTCCACCCATTCGCAACGTGGCCCAGCCGAAGGAGCCCAGCTCATGTTCATCACCGACGGACTCGATCTCGTCAGCTCGCGCGCCTACGCGGAGAAGGGCGTACCCCACGACCTCTGGACGCGGCTCCGCGCCGAGTCTCCAGTCCATCCCTGCGCGCCCGCGGGCTTCGAGCCCTTCTGGGCGATCACCCGCCACGCCGACATCTGCGAGATCTCGAAGCAGCCAGACAAGTTCTCCTCGGCCCAGGGGATTGCCATGCTCGGGCAGAAGCAGGAGGCCGCCGTCCGTGAGGGGAATCAGGGGTTCGCCGCGATGCGGGTGATCATCGAGATGGATCCGCCCGAACACCGCAGCTATCGCCAGATCACGAGCCCGGTCTTCACACCGCGCGCGGTGAAGTCCCTCGACGCCATCATCGAGAGGAGCGCTCGCGAGCTGGTCGACAAGCTCGTCGCCGCTTCGGATGCGAATGGCGTCGGAGCCTGTGACTTCGCAAGCGACGTCGCGGTCGCGCATCCGCTCCGCATCCTCGCGACCATGCTCGGCTTGCCGCGGGAGAGCGAGCCCTTGATCCTGCGACTCACCAACGAGGCGTTCGGCGAGGACGACCCCGATCTGCAGCGCAAGGCCGAAGACCGCCAGCAGGCGACGCTTGCGCTCGGCATCGAGTTCTATCAGGTCTTCGACAAGATCATCCAGGATCGCCGCGCCAACCCCACCGACGACCTCGCGAGCGTGCTCGCCAACGCCACGATCGAAGGCAAGCCGATGGGGATGATGGAGACCGTCGGCTACTACCTGATCACCTTCACCGCGGGTCACGACACGACCAAGAACGCGCTCGTCGGCGGCATGCGCGCCTTCCTCGAGAATCCCGATCAGTTCGAAAAGCTTCGACGACGTCCCGAGCTGGTCGAGTCGGCGGTCGAGGAGATCGTTCGCTGGACCTCACCGGTGAACCACATGAAGCGTACGGTCACCGAAGACTACGAGCTGCGCGGCCAGCGCATGAAGGCCCGAGACCGTCTCGTCCTGTTCTACGCGTCCGCGAACCGCGACGAGGAAGTCTTCGACGATCCCTTCGTGTTCCGCATCGACCGCAGCCCGAACCGACACCTCGGCTTCGGGATCGGCGAGCACTTCTGCCTCGGCGCGAACCTCGCGCGCCGCTCACAGCGGGCGCTCTGGCTCGAGCTCGCGCGGCGCCTCGAGTGGATGGAGCCGGCCGGCGAGCCCGCGCAGATCTACTCGGCCTTCGTGGTCGGGCTCAAGAAGCTGCCGATGCGTTATCGCATCAGACCAGGAACTCGACCCGCGCGCGATCGGGTATGAGGGCAACACGCTGGATGACGACCGCGCGATTCGGGATCTGGTCTCCACCTACTGTCTCTCGATCGTCGAGAGTAACGACGGCGCTTGGGCCTCGACCTGGGCCGAAGACGCCGAGTGGGTCATGCTCGGCTCCACGGTGCGCAGCCGCGAGGCGATCTTCGCGCACTACAAGAAGCTGATCTCGGGTGTTCGCTGGCTGATCCAGCACGCGAACAACGGCATCGTCGAGGTCGAGGGGAACGCGGGCCGCGGGCGCTGGCAGGTGGTCGAGTCTATTTGGACGACCGGCGGTGCGGGCGGAGTGAACCTCGCGCGCTACCGCGACGACTACGTGCGCGGCGCCGACGGGAAGCGGCGCTTCGCGCTTCGCGAGCTGTTCACGACGCACGTCGGCTCGCCCGATTTATCGGCCTCGTCGCGCAGCTAGCCGCCGTCGCAGAGCGACAGCAGTACCTCCGTCTCGAGCGCTCCTTCGGCGACCTCCGCCGGACAGTACAGATCGATCTCGCGCACGTACCGGAGGATAGGAGAAACAAGCGCGATTCTACCCGGTAGTTCCGGCAAGGGGCGTTCCGTAACGTCCCTCACCGGTGGGCGAGAGAGCGCGCGAGGCCGTGATCGGGCCTCTGAGGCAAGACGGATTCAAGCGGCCAGGCAGCGCGCTCGGTGCGGCGGACGCGGCGGGCCGGGGTCGCCGATGGGGAGCACGACCGGGCTGCGTGTGTCCCGTGGCGGGGGTCAGTCGGAGGGCGGCTCGGTGAAGTCGTCGACCGGGCTTGCGCGCTCGAAGTCGGGGTCGCAGAAGAGCTCGGTGTGACGGGCCTGGGCGGCTGGCGGCGCGCGACTCGCGAGGCCGAGCGAGCCGAGGATCGCGGCGACGATCTCGGGCTGCTCGATCGCGGCGATCATGCGCATGCGACCGGTGTCAGCCTCCGGCCGGCGTCTTGATGCCGAAGAAGCGCGCCGCATTGCCGCCCAGGATCTTGGCGCGTTGCTCGTCGCTGAGATCACCCATCGTTCGCTCGATCGCGGC
>JANNLG010000104.1:0-22327 GCA_031396695.1 Deltaproteobacteria bacterium | reverse complement strand
GCTCCGTCGACCTGCGCGCGCTCCGCGTCGCTGAGCGCCGCGTAGGCAGCGAGCGGGCGCTGCACCATCCACAGAGTGTAGGGGCGGCACATGAGTGAGAGCTTCGTGTCTCGGAAGTTCGTCTGGACCATGCCGATCGCGCGCGGCGGCGCAGCGCCCGGATTCGCGTCGATCCAGCCGTCGATCATCGCGACCGCGTCCATCAGCAGCGGCACGCCGTCGGCCATCGTGCGCAGCACGGGTCGGAGGGTTTCGGCGAGCGCATCGTTCGCGAGCCAGCCCTTCTGATCGAGCGGCGGACGGCTCATGCGCTCGATCCAGCAGCAGACGCGGAAGGCGGTCTCGAGCAGCAGGCGCTCGGGTACCGCGTCGCGGAACAGGTGACCGTAGAACGGACCCATCAGCCCGCAGTCGGCGAGCGACATGGAATCCCCGAGCAGGAAGCGGTGTACTTCGAAGTGCGCACACAGCGCGTCGAGCAGCTCTCGCAAGTGCGCCTCGATCGCGGGCGCCGTGGCGTCGGAGACGCCGAGCATGTTCTTGCCCTGTGCCATACGGTCCGCGAACTGGTTGGCCGCCACGCGGTTGCCGCTGCCGAGCGCAAAGTCGACGCGCGCCTTGCGCGAGCTCTCCTCGAAGCTCCAGCGGTAGTGCATGCCCGGCAGGATTCCGATCTCGTCGCCGTACAGCTCGATCAGGTACGCGACGACGCGCTGCACCGGCGTGCGCGGGTAGAGCGGCGGCTCCGGATGAGCGAGCTCGAGCCGATCGAGGATCTCGCTCGTGTCCTGCCACGCGTCACCGTCGGGTGTCACCAGCACGGGAATGAAAGCGACGCCCGTCTTGGCGACGATCTCCTTCATGTTCGGGCTGACTTCGCGGTACCACAGGTTCTTCTGCGGCAGCGCGGGACGCGCCTTGCCCGAGAAATACGACACGTCGGCGCCGTGAAAGATGTACGGGGACTTCTGCATCATTCCTCCACCGATTGGAACGCGCGCTGAGCCGCGACGATGCCGGGCGCCGCGATCGCAGCATAGACGACGAGCGCCAGCGCGACCCAGCCAACGGGCAACAGCAGGAACGCGCCGATCCAGCCGGCGGCGAACAGCGCGAGCTTCAGCATCGCGTTCCGCGCGCGGCGGCCCACGTCGTCCAGTCCGCTGCGCGCGAGCGCGAAACCCTTCGGGCGCCAGAAGTTCCCGTTCGCCAGCAGCAGCAGCAGGAAGAACGGCCAGGCGATCCCCTTCATGTCGACACGCGTCGGTGTGGCGAGCGCCGCCTCGGGTGCGTCCGGGCTCGCGAGCGCCCGCTCGATCGCGCTCCACACGTCCGCCGGCGTCGGGCGCTCGGTCGCGCCGCCGTTGTTCCTGCGCGTCGGCACACCGCGCCAGCGATACAGGATGCGGCGCTCGCGCGAGAGCGCGATCACGCCGGGTTGGAAGTAGCCCTTTGGGTGCACGGGCGGATCGACCCCGCGCGAGAGCATGTTCGTGGGATCGCCGTAGGCGTTCACGTACAGATCGAGCCAGCCGCGCTCGCGGCAGTGATCGGCGATCTCGTGCTGTGGATCGCCGACCAGGGGAAACTCGAGCCCCCAGTTCGCGGCCGCTTCCGTCGCCAAAGTTTGTGGCTCGCTCGTGACGCCGTACAGCTCACCGCCCGCGCGGCGGATCGCATTGACGACACCTTCCTTCTGGTAGCCGCGCAACTCGCGGCGGCAGGGCGGTCACCAGAAGCCCCGGTAGAACACGAGCACCACGAACGCGTGCTGCGCGAGCGCGGCGTCCAGCCAGCCAAGGCGCGCGCCGGGCTTCGGATCGAGCTCCGGCGGCGGGTCCTCGCTCGCGACGTCGGAGCTCGAGATCTCGAAGCCGCCGGCGCCGGCGCGAACGCGCACCTGCTCGCGCACGCACAGATCACCGTCGCACAGGATCAGGGTCAGATCGTGCGCAGCGCCGCGCGCAGCCTCGGCGAGCTCGGGATCGACGACGCCGCTGACCGCGAAGCTCCGGCCGCGTTTGGCGTTCAGCCACGCCAGCGCTGCGCCGACCTCTTCGCGAAGGCCGTCCGGAATCTCTTCGACGATCCGCATCGTGGCACGCAGTATGCCAGATCCGTGTCGCGAAGATCGGCCTAGTCGGCCTGCGCTCGGAGCGAGATCAGCTGCCGCGCGACCGCGATCAGCCACATGGCGTAGGTCACGATCAGGAACCGGTTGGGCCAGCCGATCGCGACCTCGGGCCCATGAACCTGCCGACCACGCCGAGCAGCAAGAGAAAGGTCGTGGCTCCGACGAGGCACGTTCTTGCGGCGGACACGCGGCCATCCTACTAGAGTAGGCGTCGGTGGGGATGGAGATACTTCGGGTTCGCTCCTCGCTCGCGGCGCTGCTCGCGCTCGGGCTCACGGGCTGCGCGATTTCGGAGAGCGAGAATCGCCGCACGCTGAACGCGCTCGATGCGCACGCGACACCGTCGAGCGCCGCCGCGCGCTGGGCGGTCACGCCGCTCGCGCTGCCGGTGAGCTTGGTCGCGGCGGTCGGCGACATGGTGGTCGTGCATCCGATCTGCTCGATCGACGACGCCTGGGCCGACACCGTGGACGCGCTCTGGACCTCGCGCGGCGAGACCCGGTTCCGCCGCGCGGTGCTGCTGCCGCTGGCCGCGATCGCGACGCCGTTCGTCTTCACCGGCGATCTCGGCGCGCGCGCGCTGTTCCCGATCGATCCCAACGACAGGCTCGCGCCTTGAGCTCGCGCCGTGCCGGCGTGCGCCTGGCTGCGGCGCTCGGCCTCGCGCTCGTGCTCAGCGGCTGCGCCTGGTCGAACCGCGACAACCGGCCGGTGTGGAACGCCTTCGAGGAGCACCTCGTGCCCGAACGGGACGCGGCGTTCGTCGCGACCCTGCCGCTGACCGTGCCGGGCGGGTTCGGCGCGATCCTGATTGACAGCTTCGTGGTCCATCCGGCGCAGGTCGTGGACGACGCCGCGGGCGACGCGCGCGACGTGTGGACGAGCATGCAGTGGAGCGAGAAGTACTACACCGAGCTCGCGACAATGCTGCCGCGCGCGGTCGGCACGCCGATCGTGTTCGTGGGCAGCTTTCTCGGCCGCAGCCTGCTCGACATCGATCCACACCAGGAGCCGCAGTCGCCGGCCGAGTTCGCCCGGCAGCAAGACGAACGACGCGCGGAGCGCAGGCTCGAGCTGCAGCGCTGGCTCGAGTCACTCGCGGCCGACCGAGACGAGCCGCTGTCGCCGGAGTGCGACGGCTGTGATTCCTGGAGCGACGATCTGCAAGTCGGCTTCGACGCCGCACGGCGCACGGCGAACGCGGATGGCCGGCTCGAGCTGTACCAAGCGGCGGAGCAGGGCGGCTGGCCGCCGTTTCGCGCCGATCCGACGATGGGTCTGCGCGATGCGGATCCGGTGGTCCGCTACCTGGTGCTCCGGCGCTGGCCGCATCGGGAGTCGATCCCGGAGGATCTGCAGCGCGACCTGCGCAGCGATCCATCCGAGATGGTCCGACTGCTGGCGCGAAAGAGCCTCCCCGCGCACGACTGAGCGAAGCGAGGCAGCCCAAAGGTTCAAGCGTCGCCAGGAGTGACCCGATAGCCCCTGCGCGTATCTGCGCGTTGGAGGCTTCGCCCGTGGCCGAAATCAGTCTCGTGTGTCTCGCCCTATACACTGCGACGAGTCTCGTCGTCGGGATCCGCCTGATCATGCGCTCGTACCGCTCGCGCGGCCTGCCGGAGTTCCTGATCGGATGCACGTACGCGGCGTCGTCAGGCCTCGGCTACCCGCTCACGGTGACGGCGGCGTTCATGCCGTCGCGCGCGGCCACGCTCGGCGCGATGGCGATCGGCGAGGCTCTGATCGTGCTCGGCTGCAGCTGCTTCCTGCTCTTCAACGCCAAGGTGTTCCGCTCCACGGCCCGCTGGTCGGTTCCGGTCGCGGCGCTGGGCTCGCTGATCCTCGCGGTCTGCGGCGCCGCCGTGGTCGTCGCCTTCTTCTCGACCACCGACATTGCGCTCGTCACGGAACGCATACGCGTCTGGACGGTGCTGTTTCTGCTCGTGCTCGTGGCGGGCCAGGCTTGGACGGCGGTCGAGGGCATGCGCCACTACCGGATGATGCAGCGGCGGCTCGTGCTCGGCCTCGCCGAGCCCGTGGTCACCAACCGCTTCCTGCTCTGGGGGATCTCCGGTCTGGTCTCGCTGACATGGAACGGTGTCGTGAACGCGTACCTGCTCGCGGGCGTGAACATCAACGCGCACCCGGTGCCGGTGTTCGCGATTTCGTTCGGGGGACTCGTGACCGCGGCCTGTCTGGTGCTGACCTTCATGCCGCCGGCCTGGTACGTGCGCTGGCTCGAACGCGAGCGCGACCCGCGCGCGCTCGCGGCGGTGTAGCGATGGCCGGATCCGCCGCCTTCGAAGCCGCCTGCAGCGCCCTCGAGCGCGCCACCAAGATGGACCGCTGGGCCGCGCGCGGGACGCTCCAGCTATCGCTCATGGATGCGGGCCTCGAGACCGGCAGCGTGAGCGCGAAACAGCTCCGAGTCGTGATCGGCGCCGTGCTTCCGCGCCAGCTCAAGTCGGCCGGAGTGGGCGACACCAACGCCGTGTGCAGCCAGCTCGAGCAGGCGCTCGCGGCGGTCGACGAGAGCGGCGCCGCCGAGGGCGCCGACGCGGTCTTCTCGCGACTTGGGGGTTGACCGCCCTCGTCGGATAGAGCCGCGTGCACGCGAGCGCGTGTGGAATGTAGAAATCGATTCGACACGCGGAGGGGAAAGCCCCCTGCGCGCGTTTCAGTCGGCTTCGGAATTGCAAATGTGACGGACAACCGAAACAGGAGCAGGTGCAATGTCGTTCTCGAAGTGGATTCTGAGCTGCGCGAGCCTGGGAATTGTCGCCATCGCCGCCTCACACGCAGGCGCTGCGCCCAAGGACCCGGAGGAGCGCTCGAATCGCCGCGAGGCGCGCGTCGAGGCGATCGACCGCTCTATCCTGAGGCTTCCGATGGTCGACGACTTTCGAAGCGGTCGCGACGCCTTCTTGCCCAGGGGACAAGAGATCGCTCGCGAGAAGCGCGAAGCCCGCCACAGCCGTCGCGCGGCGCGCCGCTCCGTAGAGGGCGACGTCGATCTTGCCGCGATCGTACAGCCGGGCGGCAGCGCCAGCGCACCCTCAGTCAGCCCGATCCCCGAGCCGAGCTCGCTGATTCTGTTGGCCGCGGGCGCCGGCCTGGTCGCGTTCGCCGCGAGACGGAAGCTGGTCTAGTCCGTAGCGCATCGACAAATTCGACCGATGCACGTCAGTCAGGCAACGGGAGGAAGTCCCCGATCGGAGGGGAATGTCGACTAGCGTCACGATGCGCTGGCTGGGCCTCGTCGCGTTGTCTGGCTCGCTCGGCTGCACGAGCCTGCGCGAGTGGACTCGCGATGGGGCGAGCTTGTTCGTGCCGACGCCGCCCGAGAGCCGAATCGTCGGGCGCGTCTCCGCGGGCGGTCGAGGTGTGTCGCTCGGACGCGCCGCGGTGTACCTCGAGCCGGTCGACGGCGAGTCCGCAGAGCAGCCCGTGGCGGCTGCGGTCGTTCACCAGCACGACGGAGGCTTCGAGCCCGAGTTCATCGTGGTTGCGGTCGGCCAGCCGGTGCTGTTCACCAACCAAGACAAGATCTTCCACGGCGTCTTCTCGTACTCCGAGCCCAACGCGTTCACTCAGCGCCCGTTCGGTCCGGGCGAGACGCGCTCGGTGAGGTTCAACCGTCCCGGCCTCGTGCGCGCGTACTGCCCGCTGCACGCGACGCGAGGGGCTGTAATGCTGGTGGTCCCGGACACGCACTACGCGGTCCCGGACACGAGAGGAAACTTCCAGATCAGCGGCGTTCCCGCAGGTCGCTATCGCCTTTCGCTCTGGACCGAACAGCACGGAGTGGCCGACCGGGAAGTCTCGCTCGCCGCCGGCGAAGAGAAGCGCGCCGATCTCACTCCCGCCCCTCGGCGCTGATGTTACTTCGGGTCCGGGCGCTTCCGCGCCGCGATCTGATCGCCGACCTTCAGGTCGTCGGCCGTCTCTTTCGTCGCCTCGAACTCGTGGAGCACACCGTCGGAGCTGCGAACCGTGATGCGATTGGTCGCTTTGTCGACGACGGTCACCTCGCCGGCGACGACCTCGTTGCTGGCTGGACTCGGCTCCGCCGCGGCTGCGCCCTGCGACAGTGCGAGTGTGAGCGCGGCGATCGCGATGATCAGAGTGTTTCGCATGATTCCTCTCCCTACTCGCTTTCCTGGTTCTTTCGGTTGACCTGGTAGATGTCGTAGATCGCGCCGGCAGCTGCGCCGACGCCGGTGCCGATCAACGCACCCTTGCCCGCTCCGTAGCCGGTGCCCGCGCCGATGGCCGCGCCCGAAGCCGCGCCGACGCCCGCACCGACCGCCGTTCCGCAGCCCGTAGCGAGCATTGCCGCGAGCGCGATTCCGCAGGCCGCTCCGCTGATTCGACTTCGCATCTCTATCTCCTCGACGCGGACGCGGTGCGCGTCCGATGTGCGTGGAAAGGAGCAATGCGTGTGCCGCCCTGCGTGGCTGCGGCGGCGCCGTCAGCCTGCGGCATGTGCGTCGATTGTAGAAACACTCGATCGGATCAGGGCGAGGGGCTCGGTCGCGCCGCACTCAAGAGCTCCGCGATCCGCGGCGAAGTCTGCTCCGGCGCGGGCTCGACCTTCGGATCCAGCTCGAAGCCGCGCCGAAACTCTTCGATTGCGTGCTCCCGCCGACCGAGGCCTGCCGCCGCCATTCCGGCAACGAAGTGACAGCGCGCTCCGAGCGCGTTCGACTTCGTGTCGGGCGGCTCGGATTCGAGCGCTCGAGCGCAAGCATCCGCGCTCGTGAGCGAAGCCTCGAAGTCCGCGGCGTCGAGGCGATCGCTGGCTGTCGCAAGCAAGAGCTGGGCACGAGCGCGAGCCGCCGTCGCCGGGTCCTCCGCGCCGGTCGCGACCCGCGACGCAGAGCGCGACTCCGCCCTCGAGCCTGCGCAGCGGTGTCGCTGGGGAAGCTGGATTCGCTCGCCCGCAACGAGCAGGTCGGGATCGGAAATCTGATTGCTCTTCGCGAGCTCGGCAACCGAAACGCCGCTGCACGCGGCGAGACGGCTCAGGCTGTCGCCGGGGCGCACCCGGTACGGGCTCAGCGGAGGAGCAGCGGCCGCGACGGTTGCGCGCGCGGGCTTTGCCACGGGCGCAGGCCCGGCGGGGCCGCGCGGGCGTCCGCAGGCGATCGCACCGACGACCGCTGCGAGGCATATCGCGAGGCCTATTTCTTGCACCGTTCCTCTAGACATCATGGCCACGCCGCTCCGCTGATGTGCGGAGCAAGTTGGGTGCCGGGCGGTCAAGTGATCACACTCGATCCACTTTCAGAATACGCCGATCCGAAACTCTACGTGTCGCTCGCGAGCGGTGAGCGCGCGCTCGCAGAAATCGAGGCGAGGCTCCGAGCGGGTCGCTCGCCGGTGCTACTCTCGGGGCCTGCTGGCGTCGGCAAGTCCATGCTTCTCAGTGTGCTCGCGGAGCGCGAGCGCGGCTCTCGCGTCAGCGTGCGTGTCGCGCGCACGCTCGCTCATCCGCCCGAAGAGGTCGGCCGCTGGCTGCTCCGTCTGCTGTTCGGGAAGTTCGCCTCCAGCGCAGGCGAAGCAGAGCTCGTCTTGCTGGAGAAGCTGCGCGCGCTCAGTGACAAGCCGATTCTGCTGCTCGTCGACGACATTCACCTTGCGCCGATCGGCTCGGTCAGGAAGCTCGCTGCGCTGGCGCGTGGAGGCGCACCCGCGCTGGACGTCGTCGTGTGTGGACGAGACGGACCCGATCTCGATGCCCTGACGCCATCGCTCGCGCCCGAGTGCACCTTGGCCCTGCCCCAATCGCTTCCCGAGGTGGAGATCGAGGCGCTGTACGACGCGATTCTCGCGCACCCGGGACTCTCGCCGCGAGTTCTCCATCGGCTGGAGGGCGTTGCGCGCACCGACATCCTTCGCGCTGCGCGCGGACGGCCCGGGCTTCTGAGAACGGAGCTCGGCCGCCGTGAGCCTCGGAAGCCGAGGCGAGATCCGACACCCGCCGCGCCCGTGCAGCGTCGCGACACGCCGCCGCGAGTCGCTGTGGCGGAGTTCCTGGAGGCCGAGGTCGCGGAGAAAGCGGGTCGTCGCGCGCCCGAGCGGATCCGGAGCGTAGTGCGGCGCGTGGTGCAGCCTGTCGTGAGCGCGCACCGAGCAGCGCGAGTGCTGCTCGCGTCGCTGAGCCGCGCCCTGGCGTACACGGCTCGTTTGCCTCGCTCGATCGGATCGTCAGCGCTAGGCGGTGTCGCGACGCTTCGCGATTCGTCGACCGCGCTTCTGCGCTTCGCGACGGATTCGGTCGCTCGCTCTGGAGCATGGCTCGCGGGTTCGATCGTGGCCGCTGGTCGCGAAACAACCTGCGCGGCTTCGCGGTTCATCCGCGACGGAAGGGCGAAGCTGACCGGCGCGCGAGTGGAGCTCGGTTTCGCGGCGCGCGATGTCGCGCGCACAGCACGGCGCGCAGGGCTCGCACCGTTTCGGTGGTCCGCCGGAGCGCTACGTCGCGTCCGAGACGTGGCGCTCGCCGCGGCGCGCGAGCACTCGTCTCGCGTGTCGAGGGAACTCGGTGCGGTCGCGCGGAAGGCAGCGGCTCTGACTCGCGGCGAGCTCGAGCGCGCGCTCGCCCGCACGCGCAGAACGGGCGGCGAGCTGCTCGAGCGGTCGCAGGCTCGAGCGACGCGGGCTTCGAGCTTGCTTCGCACGCTCGTGCGTGAAGCGACCCGAGGCTTCGCCGCCGCGGCTGCGCGGACGCGACGCGCGGCACTGCGCGCTACGCCTGCGGCAGCGTTGCCCGCGACGGCGCTGCTCGCCGTCGCGGTGTTATCGCTCTCGGACTTCGAGCCGGATCTCGAGACCCCGCTTCGTGCGCTCGCGTCCGTCGCGGACGTCGCGTACCAGCTCCCTAGTGCGTCGCCGGTGAGTGTTCAGGTGAACGCTCGGCCCTGGGCGAGAGTCCGCATCGACGGCGTCGATCTCGGTGCAACGCCGCTCAGTCATCGACTCGCGCCCGGCATTTACGAGCTCGAGGCCGAGTTCCCCGACGGCAAGCGAGTCGAGCGGAAGATCGTCGTTCGGCCGGAAAGTCGTTTCGTTTCTCTCCCTTGAACGCGGGCCGCCAGCTCCCCGGTTTGTACAGACTACAGGCGAGTTGGAAACCTTGGCGGCGTCGTCATCCGCGCGCGAGGCTAGGAGCGGCTCTCGTTCGTCGCCGCAGGTGGCACCCGGATTGCTCTCTACAGGTGCACTCGGCGGTGTCCACCGCCCGGAGGTGCTCCGGTGCAGAAAGCATGTGATCTGGTTCAGCTCGGTCGTAGCCCCGTCATGGCGACGCGGGTGATCTTCGGTTCGATGGCGATTGGCAGTGCGCGCACCGATCCCCGCCGTCGCATCAAGACGATTCGCGCCGCCGTGGACGCGGGAATCACCAGCATCGACACCGCGCCGATGTACGACCTCGGCGCCTGTGAGCGATCTGTGGGCGAGGCGATCCGAGGCGTTCGCGATCAGGTTCAAATTCTCTCGAAGGTCGGATTGCGCTGGGACGACCCGCACGGCGAGATTCAGTTCACCGGGGTCGATTCGAACGGATCGTGCGTCGCCGTGCGAAAGAACTCGCGGCCCGAGTCCGTGCGCTACGAAGTCGAGCGCAGTCTCCACCGACTCGGCGTCGACACGCTCGACGTCGTGCACGTGCACAC
The DNA here is from genome assembly GCA_031396695.1 of Deltaproteobacteria bacterium. Taxonomy (GTDB): domain Bacteria; phylum Myxococcota_A; class UBA9160; order SZUA-336; family SZUA-336; genus VGRW01. The sequence continues at coordinate 12,514 of JANNLG010000104.1, read as the reverse complement.
GCGCGATCCGCTCGTGCCGATCGCGGACACGATGGGCGCCCTGAAGTGCCTTCTGCGCCAAGGCAAGCTGCGAGCGATCGGTCTCTCGACGAATTTCGACCAGCTCGACGTGCTCGAAGCGCAACGCGCGCTGGGCGACGTGCCGCTCGCGAGCCTTCAGCTCAACTACAGCCTGTTGCACCGCGACCTCGAAGCCGACCTGCTACCGCTCGCGCGTGATCAGCGGATCGGAGTGCTCGCGCGCTCGCCGCTCGCGATGGGCCTGCTCACGGGAAGGGTCGGGCCGTCGAGGAACTTCGGAGCCGGAGATGTTCGCGCGGCAACGGCGGACTTTCATCGCGACAACATCGGCCGCGTCACGAAGGCGCTGCTGCGCGGAGTCGCGCCCGTCGCCGATCGCCACGGCGTGAACTTCGCGATGGTCTCGCTCGCCTGGGTGCTCAGTCGACCCGGAGTGAGCTCGGTCGTCGTCGGCGCGAGCTGGCCCGAGCAGGCGCGCGCCAACGCGGCGGCTGCCAGTCTCGAGCTCGATGCCGAGGATCACACGCAGATCCAGCGGGCCTTCGACGCCGTGAAGCTCGACCCCGATGCGGGGTTGGATCTCCCGCGCCGCTCGCTTTCGAAGGCTCGACGCGTCGTGGCCGGCATGCGCAAGCGACTGGGGCTCGTCCGAGATCGCAACGCGGTCTTCCCCCGCCGAACCCCGACGATTCAGCCAGCCGGCTGAGGCGCCGCGGACGACAGACCTCGCGCGAAGTCTTCGATTGCGAACCGCGTAGAATCCCCGGGTGCCGCGCGATCTCCCGCCGATCGACTCGCTGCGCGCGTTCGCGAGCGCGGCGCGGACCGCGAGCTTCAAGCGCGCCGCGGCGGAGCTACACCTTTCCGCGTCGGCGCTCTCGCGCCGCATCCAGGCGCTCGAAGAGCACCTGGGCGCGCCGCTCTTCCGCCGCTTGAACCCGGGCATCGAGCTGACCGAGGCGGGCGAGCGCTACCGGTCGGTGGTCGACGACGTGATTGCGCGGCTCGAAGCGGCGCAAGCGGAGCTCGTGCCCGCGCGTGCGCGTCGCTTGCGCGTGTCGACGCTGGTCTCGTTCAGCGAGACCTGGCTCGTGCCGCATCTGCCGGAGTTCGAGCGCGCCCACCCCGAGCTCGCAATCGAGGTCGAGGCGACGCTTCGCTACGCGGACTTCCAGCGCGAGCCGGTCGACGCCGCGATCCGATTCGGCGCGGGTCCCTGGGACGGGCTCCACTCCGAGCCGCTCACCGCGCTCGAGTTCTTTCCGGTCTGCGCGCCGATGCTCGTGAAGGGCGACTCGCCGTTGCGCGAGCCGCGCGACCTCGCGCGCCACACGCTGATCCACCTGACGCAGACGCCGCGCATCTGGCGCGCGTGGCTGCGACGGGCGGGACAGCCCGAGCTCGAGCCGCTGCGCGAAGTCCGCTACGACCATGTCTCGCTCGCGCTCAGCGCCGCCGAGTCGGGGCAGGGCGTGGCGCTCGGCTCGATGCTCTCCTGCGAATCGCGGCTTCGCGAGGGCCGCTTGTGCAGGCCGTTCGCGCAGTCGGTGTCCTCGCCCGAGAACTACCACTTCGTGTGTCGCCCGGACGGGCTCGAAGACCCGGCGATCCGGAGCTTGCGCGACTGGCTCGTCGAGCGCTTGCGCTAGACGCAAGCGCACGTGCGAAATCAGCGCTTGCTCGAGCGAGGCCAGCCTTTAGGCTCGCGGAATGCGACAGCTCACCTGCGTCGGACCCGGGAAGATCGAATGGCAGGACGTTCCCGAGCCGCGGCTCGGCGGCGACCTCGAGGCGCTCGTCCGGCCGCTCGCCGTCGCGCGCTGCGACATCGATCGGCTGCTGATCGACGGAACGATCCCGCAGCGCGGACCATTCGCGCTCGGGCACGAAGCCGTGGTCGAGATCGCCGCGCTCGGCGACGGCGTGCGCGGTCTCGCGCTCGGCCAGCGCGCGGTGGTCTCGTTCCAGCTCTCGTGCGGTGAGTGCTACGCGTGCGTGGCTGGCCGCAGCGCGAACTGCGACCGTTACCCCGCGCTCTCCGACTACGGCATGCAGCCGCTCTCGGGCATCGAGTACGGAGGCATGCTCTCGGATCTCGTGCGCGTGCCGCACGCGCGCGCGATGCTGCAGCCGATCTCGGCGGGAGCCGATGCGCTCGCGCTCGCGAGCGTCTCGGACAACGTGCTCGACGGCTATCGCGCGGTAGCAAAGCACCTGCGCGAGCGGCCCGCAAGCGAGGTGCTGATCGTCCACCACGGCGCCTCGAGCATCGCGCTCTACGCCGCGCAGGCCGCGCTCGCGCTCGGCGCGACGCGCGTCGACTTCGCCTCCGACGACGCCGAGACACTCGCGCTCGCTTCGCGGCTCGGCGCTCATTCGCTGCAGACCGACTTCGGCCGTCGGCCGCGGCGCTATCCTATCGTCGTCGACTCCGGCACCCGCCCCGCGGGTCTCGATTTCGCGCTGCGCTGCACCGAGCCTGAAGGCGTGTGTCAGAGCGTGAGTCTGTACCTCGGCGCAGTTCCGCTGCCTCTCGTGCGCATGTACACGCACGGCGTGCGCTTCTGCATCGGTCGCTGCAACGCCAGCGCGCTGCTGCCCGAAGTCGTGCCACTGATCGAGTCCGGCGTGCTGCGTCCCGGCGACGTGACCACTCGAGTCGTCGACTGGAGCGAAGCGGCCGACGCGTTCGCCGAGCCCGCGATCAAGCTGGTGCTGCGGCGGTCGTAGCTACTGCGAGCGACTCTTCACCGGCACCGCGCCCTGAAGCGCTTCAGCGAGCAGCGTGTAGTAGCCCTCTTCGGCCTGCGAGATCTGCAGTCCGATGCCGGCCTGCACGACCGAACGAAGCTGCGTGGGAACGCGGCGCAGCCAGCGGACGCCCGCGACCAGCGTGATCGCTTTGGCCTGCTCCGGACGGCTCAGCACGATCTCGACCTTGTCGCCGACCCGCGCGGTGGCGGTGGTTTGCACGAACATGCCCTGTCTGGACACGTCCAGAACGATTCCAGAGTGGTCCTGCTGCCCGACTCGCAGCCTGCAGGACATCCGCTTCTTGAACCTCTGCTCCCCCCGCGGCGCTTCCACGGCGATCCCCCCAAAGCAGTCGCTCCGCGACTCGTGTCGGCGGCCCGACCACGAGGCTTTATGGCGCAGATCACACCGGGGCCGGTCGCAATCCGCAGGCGCTTCGCGGAGAATGGGCCGCGAGGCCCCCGACATGCGCTTCAGCTTCAGCGAGGAACAGGAAGAGCTTCGTCGCGTCGTGCGGCGGTTCCTGGAAGAGACGTCGCCGATCGGAGAGACGCGCCGGCTGATGGAGACGGTGGAGGGCTACGAGCCCGCGGTCTGGAAGCAGCTCTCGCAGGAGCTCGCGCTGCCGGGCGTGCAGATTCCAGAGGCGTACGGCGGGCAGGGCTTTGGCTTCGTCGAGCTCGGCGTGGTGCTCGAAGAGATGGGCCGGGCGCTCTACTGCGGGCCGTATTTTGCGTCGGTGGTGCTGGCCGCGAACGCGATCCTGAATGCGGGCGACGAAGCGCAGAAGCAGGCGCTCTTGCCGGGCATCGCGTCGGGCGAGACGCTCGCGGCGTTCGCGCTCGCGGAGCCGAACGGGCGCTGGGAGGCGGACGGCGTCGCGCTCGAAGCGCACGAGAGCGGCGGGGCGTTCACGCTGCACGGCGAGAAGTCTTTCGTGGTCGACGGCTGCAACGCGGATCTGCTGGTCGTGGTCGCGCGTGCGCCGGGCTCGCGCGGCACGGACGGCCTCTCGTTCTTCAGCCTGCGCGCGAATGCGAACGGTGTCACGCGCCGGCCGCTCGCCGTCATCGATCCGACGCGCAAGCTCGCTTCGATCCGGTTCGGCGGTGCGCGCGCGGAGCTGCTCGGTGTCGCGGGCGGCGCCGCGCCGGCGCTCGCGAAGACGCTCGACCAAGCCGCGGCCGCGCTCGCGAGCGAAATGGCGGGCAGCGCGCAGCGTCTGCTCGAAATGACGGTCGACTACGCGAAGGCGCGCGTGCAGTTCGGGCGGCCGATCGCATCGTTCCAGGCGATCAAGCACAAGTGCGCCGACATGCTGCTCGCGCTCGAGCTCGCGCGCTCGTCGGCGTACTACGCCGCGGAGGCCGCGGGCGAGGGGGATTTCGACGAGCTGGCCATGGCCGCGCCGCTCGCCAAGGCGCAGGGCTCGGACGCGTTCCTCGCGATCGCCGCGGAGGCGATCCAGATCCACGGCGGGCTCGGCTTCACCTGGGAGCAGGACGTGCACCTGTACTTCAAGCGCGCCAAGGCGAGCGAGGTGTTTCTGGGCGATCCGGCGTTTCACCGCGAGCGGCTCGCGCGCGTCTGGGGGCTGTGATGGACGCCGATCAGGTCCGACGCGACGTGCGCGCCTGGCTCGAAGCGAACTGGAACCCCGAGCTCTCGCTGGTCGAGTGGCGCAACCGTCTGGCGGATTCGGGTTGGGGCTGTCCGACCTGGCCCGAGGCGTGGTTCGGGCGCGGCCTGCCGATCGCGCTCGGCGACGTGGTCGCCGAGGAGTTCGAGCGGATCGGCGCCGTGGGTACACCGAGCGGTGGCGGCATGACGTTGGCCGCGCCGACCATTCTCGAGCACGGCACGGACGACCTGAAGCGGCGACTGCTGCGGCCGATCGTCACGGGTGAGGACAGCTGGTGCCAGCTCTTCAGCGAGCCGGGCAGCGGTTCGGACCTGGCGGGGCTCACGACGCGCGCGGAGCTCGACGGCGACGAGTACGTGGTGAACGGGCAGAAGCTGTGGAGCACGAGCGCGCACCACGCTCGCTACGGAATGCTGCTCGCGCGCACGAACTGGGACGTGCCCAAGCACCGCGGCATCAGCTACTTCGCGATCGAGATGCACCAGCCGGGCGTGGTGGTGCGGCCGCTTCGGCAGATGAACGGCTATGCGTCGTTCAACGAGGTGTTCTTCAACGACGCGCGCGTGCCGGCCGCGAACGCGATCGGCCAGGTGGGCAACGGCTGGACCGTGGCGCTCGCCACTCTCGCGCACGAGCGGCGCTCGTTCGACGCGATGCAGGCGCGCGGCCGCTCTCCGAAGGGGAAGGGCCGCGCGATCGACGAAAACCGCGCCGAAATCGCGGAGCTGATGGAGCCGTACAAGTGGTATCCGCAGCGCGCGGGGCGCGTCGACCTGATCATCGAGCGCGCGAAGGCGACGGGCCGAAGCCATGACCCGGTCGTGCGTCAGGCGATCGCGAAGCTGCTTTCGCTCGCGCGTTCGGCGGAGTGGACCGGCCGTCGCGCGAAGGCAGCGCGCGTGCTCGGCCGACCGCCCGGCCCGGAGGGCTCGCTCGGAAAGCTCTACGCGAGCGAGATCGCGCGCGCGGCCGCGCACGTGCACACCCTGATCAGCGGCTCCGACGCGCTGCTCGCGGGCAGCGACGGTCCGCTCGAGGGGCTGATCGCGGAGATCCTGCTGTCGGTGCCCGCGGTCTCGATCGCGGGCGGCACCGACGAGATCCAGCGCAACATCGTCTCCGAGCGCGTGCTCGGCATGCCGAAGGATCCGCAGATCGACGCCGCGCGCGCGTTCCGCGACGTGCCGAAGAACTTGGCGGGCAAGCGTTGAGTCAGCTCGATCGGGATGGCGTGCGTATCGGGTACGAGATCGCGGGCAGCGGCCCGGCGCTCCTGCTCACGCACGGCTTCACCGGCTCGTCGGCCGATTTCGCAAAGTGTCGTGACGCGCTCGCGCGCGAGAACACCGTCATCACCTGGGACCTGCGCGGTCATGGGAAGAGCGATTGCCCCGCCGATCCCGCGGCGTACTCGGCACCGCACTGCGTCGCCGACATGGTCGCGCTGCTCGACGTCGCGGGCGCCGACCGAGCGGTGCTCGCGGGTCACTCGCTCGGTGGATTCCTGTCGCTCGAGTTCAACCTGGCGCAGCGCGCGCGCGTCGCGGGCCTGATCCTGATCGACACCGGCCCCGGCTACCGCAAGGCCGAGCCGCGCGTGGGTTGGAACAAGCGCGCGGAGGGTTTCGCGCGCGAGTTCGAGGCGAAGGGTGGAGAACGTGCGCTCGGCTTGGCGCGCGCCGCGCGCGGAATACTCGCGCAACACGACGCGCGCGTGCTCGAATCGCTGCCGAGCATCTCCGTGCCCACGCTGGTCGTCGTCGGTGAACACGACACGCCGTTCCTCGCCGGCTCGCGCTACATGGCGGACAAGATCCCCGGAGCCAAGCTCGAGGTGATCACGAACGCCGCGCACTCGCCCGCCGCCGAACAGCCCGAAGCGTTCTCGCGCGTGATCGGCGAATTCGTCCGCGCGCTCAGCGAAGCCTGACCCGTCAGCGATTCGACGCGCCGAGCCACTCCGCGACGATCGCGTTCACCTCGTCCGGCGCGTCCTGCTGCACCCAGTGCGACGCGTGCGGCAGATACTTCAGTGTCAGGTGCGGCACGAAGGCTTCCGTGCCGTAGGTCAGCTCCTTCCCGAGCGCCGTGTCCTGCTCGCCCCAGATCATCAGCGTCGGCAGCTCGATGCGCGGAAAACCGAGGCTGCTCTGGCGGCGCGCGCCGCCGCCGCGCACGAGCGCGCGGTAGTAGTTGATCATGGCGGTCATCGCGCCGGGTTGAAGCGCGGCCTGGCGGTACACGTCGAGCACCGCTTCGGGGAAGCGGCTCTTGTCGACCGCCATGCCGCGAAACGCCTCGGTCACGAGTGACGCGCGGCGCATCCGAAACAGCCGCTCGGGCAGCCACGGGAGCTGGAAGAACAGCACGTACCAGGAGCGCAGTCGCTGGCGCCAGCCGCTGCGCATCACGCGCTCGAAGATCGCCGGATGCGGCAGGTTCATCACGATCAGGCGCGACAGCGGGCGGATGCGGCGCAGCGCGAAGTACCAGGCGATCACGCCGCCCCAGTCGTGTGCGACGAGCACCGTCTCCTTCGCGCCCGATGCGTCGATCAGGCCGGCCACGTCGTCCATCAGCTTCTCGATCGCGTACTCGGAGATGCCCTGCGGTCGGTCGGTCCCGCCGTAGCCGCGCAGGTCCGGCGCCCAGGCGCGATAGCCCAGCTTCGCCAGCAGCGGAAGCTGGTCGCGCCACGAGAAGCCGAGCTCGGGAAAGCCGTGCAGGAACAGGGCGAGGCGGTCGCCCGCGCCGGCTTCGAGCACGTGAAATCGCAGGCCGTTGGCCAACACCTCTGTCTCGCGGATCGCGGGGTCCAGCATGGCGCCAGCCTAGCCGATCTGACTAACCGGATAGGGGAGGGCGGGCGATCCCGGACACGCTTCACACGTTGCTGCCGACCTTCGTCGCGATCTGCCTCGGCGCGCTGGTGGGGCTGGAGCGGCAGGTCGCGCAGCACGAGAGCGGCGGCGAGAAGGATTTCCCCGGCGTACGCACTTTTGCATTCACCGCGCTGCTCGGCGCGCTCTCGGTGCTGGTGGCGAACGCGGTGCACCCGCTGATGGCCGTGGCGCTGTTCGCGGCGGCCGCGGTGTTCCTGGTGCTGCGCTACCGCTTCGACACCGAAAAGAACCTCGACCCGGGCTACACCACCGAGGTCGCCAGCCTGTGCACGTTCTCGGTCGGGGCACTCTCGCAGGCGGGCGAGGGCCTGGTCGCGACGGTCGTGACGATCGTGATGGTGGTGCTGCTGCGCTCCAAGCGCACGCTGCATCGCGCCTCGGAGCTGCTCTCGCCGATCGACATGGAGGCGCTGATCCGCTTCCTGGTCATCACCGGAATCGTGCTGCCGCTGCTGCCCGACACGCCCATCGATCCGGTCTACGGCGTGCTGCGCCCTCGCGACGTGTGGCGCATGGTGGTGCTGATCTCCGGTCTCTCGTTCGTCGGCTACGTGTTGATGCGCGTGCGCGCGGGCGCGGCGAGTCACATCGCGACCGGGCTTCTTTCGGGGCTCGTCTCGAGCACCGCGGCGACGCTCGCCTACGCGCGCGCGGGGCGCGGCGTGGCGCACGCGCGGCTCTACGAGTCGCTAATCGCGCTGGCGGCATCGACGGCGTTCCTGCGCATGGGCGTGATGCTGTGGATCACCGCGCCCGAGCTCGCACTGCGCGTCGCCTTCCCGCTCGGGTCGATGCTCGCGGTGGGACTCCTGCTCGCGTTCACGCGCCATCGCCCCGACGCGGCCGCGCCCGAAAGGCACGAGTTCGAGAACCCGCTCACGATGCGCGTAGCGATCACGTTCGCGGCGATCTACGCGTCGGTTCTGCTGCTGCTCGCGGCTGCGCGTCAGACCTTCGGCGACGCGGGCGTGTTCGGTGTCTCGGCCGTCGCGGCGCTAGTCGGCGCGGACGCTCCCGCGCTCTCGCTCGCGCGGCTCGCACAGGACGGCCGGATCTCGATCGAGACCGCCGCGCTGGCCGTGGTCGTGGTCGCGATCGGAACCACCGTGGGCAAGGTCGGCATCCTGCTGGTGGTGGGGCGCACGCCGTTCGCTCGGCGCGTGGCGGCGACGCTGATGGCCGTCGCGGCGACCGGCGCGGCGGCGCTCCTGCTGCTGCACCGCGCGTCCTGAGCGCGACTCGCGCTCAGCGCTGCAGGGAGCTGCGCGCCCTCTCCGCGAACACCTTCGCGGCTTTCTCGTCGCCGATCAAGCTCGGCACGGGCACGGGCACTTCCACGCCGCGCCGGCAGGCCGGGCGTTCCTTCATCGCGTCGAGCCAGCGGCGCAGGTTCACGAGGCCGTCGATCGAAACGCCCGACCACTTGTAGGTGCGCACCCAGCACCAGTTCGCGATATCCGCGATCGAGAATTCGTCGCCGAGCCACTCGCACTCGCCGAGCCGACGGTCCAGCACTTCGAACAGACGCCGCGACTCGTTCTGGTAGCGGTCGATCGCGGGCTGAATCTTCTCGGGGAAGTAGCGGAAGAAGACGTTGGCCTGACCCATCATCGGTCCGATCCCGCCCATCTGGAACATCAGCCACTCGATCACGCGCGCGCGCGGCGCGGGAGAGGTCGGCAGCAGCCGGCCGGTCTTCTCGGCCAGGTGGATCATGATCGCACCCGACTCGAACACCGCGAGGTTGTCGAGATCGCGGTCGACGATCGCCGGGATGCGGCCGTTCGGATTGATGGCGAGGAACCAGGCTGACTTCTGCACGTTCTTCGACAGGTCGATCGCGTGCACTTCGTACGGAAGGCCGAGCTCCTCGAGCGTGACCGAAGCCTTGAAACCGTTCGGTGTCGGCGAGGTGTACAGGTCGATCATGTGCGCAGCCCTGTGAGGCAGCCCGCTCGCCCGAGCACCGCGTCGAGCGCGGACTTGTCGGCCACGCGCGTGTATTTCTCGCGCAGCGCCGCGAGCGACTTCGCATGGTACTTCTGGGGCTTCTGACTCCACTCTTTGCCTTCGAGCTTCACGCTGAACTCCTCACTGCCCGACGCGAGCGCCGCCGCGTTGGCGACCGACCAGGGCAGGAAGAGCCGGCCGACCTGCCGCTCGAGCAGCGGCAGCAGCGTCGGCTCGAGCGCCGAGAACGCCTCGAACTCGCCCTCGGCGCGCGGGAACAGCATTCGGTGTACCCAGTCGAGCACGTTCTTGGCGCGGCCTTCGACGAGCGCCGCGGGCGTGGGATCCGTCCAGGCGTTGTAGATCTGGCCCCAGAGACCGAAGTCGGCGAACGCGGGCCGCCCGCCGAACAGGTACGGCCGCGTGGCAAGGTGCGCGTCGAGCAGCGCGATCGAGTCCTTGAACGAGTCCTCGATCTGGGGCGCGGTCTTCTCGTTCGAGCCGACGAAGAAGACGCGGCCGACCATGCGCCCGCGGATCTGCTCGGTCATGGCCGCGTGCATCTCGTCGGAGGCGCTGGGCATCATCCCGCGCGCCAACCGACCGGCGCTCGCGATCTGGTCCACGTCGCGCGCCCAGCGGTAGTGGAACATCCACTTGTTGCCCCACTCGTCCCCGAACTCCTCGAGCAGCGCGGACACGAACGCCGCGACCGGCTCGCTCGGGTGGATGCTCGGCTCGGGGTGCTCGGCTTCCACGCGCTCGATGATCGGCGTGGAGTCCTGGATGCCCTCGCCCGCGGGCGTGACGACCAGCGGTACGATCGGCAGCTTCGCGTACTTCTGGTACTCGGCTTGGGTCTCCGCGTTGCGCGGGATCCATTGGTACGGGAGTCCCTTGTAGCGAAAGTACGAGCGCACCTTGACGGAGAATGGGGACATCTCGGCGCCGAAGATCCGATAGGGTGTCGTCATGGCGGGATTCTGGCAGGATTGAATTGACATGACCAGTGCCATATTCGAAGCTGCGCCAGCGCGCGCCGAGCGCGCAGGGGGAGGCTCGTGAACTCGATCGTGGTCTCGATCTGGGCGGCGGCGCTCGTGCTCTACGGCGCGTTCTGGCTCTGGTACGTGGGCATTCCGCAGCCGCTCGGCACGGCCGAAATCGAAGCGCACATGAAGATCGTTTCCGAGTCGGGCCTCACGTCGGATCCGGAGCGACTCGCGAGGCTCCGGGCGTTCCTCGAGCAGGACGACGGCGGCGAGTTCTTCATGCTGAACCTGGTGCGCGTGCAGCCCGGCCCCGTGATCGAGCCGGTGACCGGCAAGTCGCGCACGGCCCGCGAGGTGCTGGACGGCTACACGAACCACTTCATGCCGGCGCTGTTCCGCCGCGCAGGCCACCCCGCGTACATGGGCCGCGCCGCGGCGGGTTATCTCGAGCAGTGGAACGTAGAGGCCGATCCGGGCTGGACCTTCGGCGCGGCGATCCGCTATCGCAGCCGGCGCGACATGATCGAGCTGGTCACGGATCCGCGCTTCGCCGACGCGCACCTGTACAAGACGGCGGGCATCGCGAACACGCTCGCGTTTCCGAGCACGCCCGGCTTCGTCGTCGTCGGGCCGAGGATCTTCGTTGGCCTCGTGTTGGCGTTGCTCGCGGCGCTCGCGCAGATCGGCTACGGCGCGCTGCGGCGCTGATCGGCGATGCGCGTTCGGCTGGCGGTGCTCGCGACGGTTCTCGCGTTCGCGGGCTCGCACGCCGTGTCCGCGGCGCCCGCGCGCCCGAACATCGTGCTGATCCTGGTGGACGACGCGGGCTTCACCGATTTCGGCGCCTATGGCAGCGAGATCGCGACGCCGAACATCGACGCGCTCGGGCAGCGCGGCGTGCTGTTCTCGAACTTCCACGTTTCACCCATGTGCGCGCCCTCGCGCGCGATGCTGATGACCGGCGCCGACAGTCACGAGGTGGGCGTCGGAAACCTGCCGGAGACGATTCCGCTCTCGTTTCGCGGACAGCCGGCGTATCTCGGCGAGCTCGGTCCGGAGGTCGTCACGATCGCGAGCCGGCTCCAAGCGGTCGGTTACCACACGTACATGGCCGGCAAGTGGCACCTCGGGATCTCGCCCGAGTCCCTTCCGAACCGGCGCGGCTTCGAGCGTTCGTTCGCGCTCGAAGCGACCGGCGCCGACAACTGGGAGCGGAAGGCCTACCTGCCGATCTACGACGATGCGCCGTGGTTCGAGGACGGTGTGCCCGCGGAGCTGCCGGCGGATTTCTACTCGTCCGAGTTCCTGGTAGACAAGACGATCGAGTACATCGACGGCCAGCGCGGCGACGGCCGGCCGTTCTTCGCCTACGTGGCCTTTCAGGCCATACACATTCCGGTGCAGGCGCCGCGCGAGTTCGTCCAGCGATACGACGGCCGGTACGACGCGGGCTGGGAAGCGCAACGCGAGTCGCGCCGGCGCGGTGCAGTCGAGCGCGGCCTGGTCTCGGCCGATGCCAAGATGGGGCCGATGCCCGCGGGGCTGCCCGCCTGGAGCTCGCTCTCGCCCGACGAACAGCGCCTGCGCTCCAAAAGCATGGCGGTGAACGCGGGCATGCTCGAAGCCATGGACCACCAGATCGGGCGACTGATCGAACACCTGCGCGCGACGGGCGCGTACGACGACACGCTCTTCCTCGTGCTCTCCGACAACGGCGCGGAGCCCGCGTCGCCGACCGACGCGCCCGGCTTCGCGCTCTGGCTCGACTACGTCGGCTACTCGCGGGACGTCGAGCGGCTCGGCGAGCGCGGCACGTACGCGTTCATCGGGCCCGGCTTCGCGAGCGCCGCGGTCGCGCCGCTCTCGCTCTTCAAGTTCTACACCGGCGAGGGGGGACTGCGCGTGCCGCTGATCGTCGCCGGCCCGGCCGTGCGGAGCGGTGCGACGACGCACGCGCTCGCGTTCATCCCCGACGTCGCGGCGACGATCCTGCGCGCTGCGGGCGCGGACATGAGCGGCCTGCACGAGGGCCGGAAGGTCGTCCCCGTGAGCGGCCGGGATCTCGCACCGGTTCTCGGCGGCGACGCGGCGCAAGTCCATCCGAGCGACGCGCCGATCGGGATCGAAGCCGCCGGCAATGCGGCGCTCTACCGCGGCGAGCTGAAGCTGGTGCGGAATTTCGCGCCCTTCGGTGACGGCCGATGGCACCTGTACGACATCGCGGTCGATCCGGGCGAGACGAACGACCTCGC
>JANNLG010000074.1:0-32744 GCA_031396695.1 Deltaproteobacteria bacterium | reverse complement strand
GCGATCTGCAGCGCGCGCGCTGCGTGGACGCGCACGAGTTCGTCGTCGCCGGGCTCGCCGCGCGCGAGCGCGACGCGCGCGCAGTCGAGCACCGCGAGCGCTTCGAGCGGGCGCGCGCCGGCGTGCTTCTCCCACTCGATCGCGTCTTCGTGGAACGCGATCGCCTCGTCGTGATCGCCGCGCGCCTGCGCAACCAGGCCGCGATAGCGCTGCACCGAGCCCAGGCACGCGAGCGCGCCCAGGCAGATGTTGCCGTCGCCCGCGATCTCGAGCTCGAGCTCGAGCGCGGCGGCGGTCGCGGCGTCGCGCAGCCAGGCGCAGGTCTCGGCCAAGAGCGCCACGTTCATGGAGCGGCTCGAATCCGCGGGCAGGCGCAGCTGGCCGCCGTCGCTACACCGTTTCACGACGGCGGCGAGCGCGATGCGCGCTTCCTCTTCGCGGCCGGTCGAGGCGTACAGAAGCGCGAACGTGCACTGCAGCGCGAGCAGATCGGGATGATCGCGCAGGCTTGCGTCGAGCTGAGGCTCGAGCTCGGCGAGCCGGCCCTGGAAACGGCGCAAGAAGAATCTCTGCGACGTGGTGACCTGGAACGCGAGCTCGCGCGAGCGGTGATCGGCGAGCGAACGCGCGGCCTCGTCGGAGAATTGCTCGGCGAGCAGCAGGTCGCCTTGCCACAGCGCGCGCGCGGCCAGCGCCGCGGCCGCGTGGCCGCGGTGCATCGGGTGACCGAGCACGCCGGCGGCGCGCTCGCAGGCTTCGGCGGCCTCGTCGACCGCAGCGCGGTCCCCGCGAGCGAGCGCGTTGGCGAACATGTGGTGGTGCGCGAAGACCTCGACGCCGCGGTCGCGCGCGCTGCGCGCGAGCGAGACCTCTTCGCGCGCGAACGCCTCGCGCTCGCGCGCATCGTTCGGATAGAGCAGAAGCTGCGCGCGGCTCGATACGGCGCGCAGGTGCAGCGCGGAGTCCTTGAGTTGTCGCGAGGAAGCGATCGCGGCGTCGCTGGTCGCGCGCGCGCGCGCGCTGCGGATCGACCGCGCACAGGTCGCTCGCCAGCGCGATTTGCAGCTCGACGCGCAGGGTCGTGTGCGTGCGCGGCAGCTGCAACAGGACTTCCTCTATCAGCGCGATTCGCTCCATCGGCGTGCCGCCGTCGTTCTCGCCGCTCGCGCGGCCGGAGCGGATCGCCGCCAGCTCGACCGCGGCGCGTGCGAGCGGGACGATCGCCGCGCCCTTGCGCGCGATGCGCGCGGCCTGGCCGAGGTCGCTCGCCGCGCGTTCCGGATCGCCGGCCAGCAGGTGCGCGCGGCCGAGCTCGATCAAGAGCTCCGCCTCGCGTGCGGGTGCGATCGGCGGTCCGAACTCGAGCCAGTGCAACGCCGCGCCGAAATGGCTGGCCGCGTCCTCGAACGCGAGCAGCGCGAACGCGCGGTGGCCCGCCGACTCGGCGCACGCTCCGGCGCGCACCGCCCCTTGGCCTGAGTCCGACTCCCCGTGGTGTCGCGCGAGCAGGGCCCACGGCGGCTCCTTGGACTTCGTGTGCAGTGCACCGAGCGCGCGCGCGACCGCGCCGTGCAGGCTCGCGCGCCGCGCGAGCGTCAGGTTCGAGTAGATCGCATCGCGCACCAGCTCGTGCGGGAACGCGCAGTGGTCGGCATCCTCGGCGAGCGGCGCGAGCACGCCCAGCGCGGCGGCGCGCTCGAGCTGCACGCGCGCGTCGCGTCGGTGCATGTCTGCGGTGCGCGCGAGCCAGAGCAGCGGCGGCTCGCGGCCGATCACCGCCGCGAGCTCGATCAGCTCGCGATCCGCGGGCTCGAGCGTCTGCACGCGCGCGTCGATCAGGTGCGCGAGCGTGCGCGGCACGCGCTGCTCGGCGTCGGCGCCGAATTCGGAACGCAGGAGCTCGCGCAGAAAGAGCGGATTTCCGCTGCTGCGCCGGTGCAGCGTCTCCACCTCGGCGCGCGACGGCGGCTCCTTCCCGTCGAGCTCTGCGAAGCGCGCGACCTCGTCCAGCGAAAGCGGGCCGAGCTCGAGCCGGCGCTTGGACGGCGCGATCCGCTGCAGACTCGCGATCAGCGCGGGATCGGCGTCCGGCGCCAGCTCGCGGTGCACTCCGATCAGGATCACGCGCGTCGCGTAGGGCGAATCGACGAGCTGCGCCGCGAAGTGCACCGACGCGAGATCGGCCAGGTGCAGGTCGTCGAGCAGGAACGCGACGGGACGCGCCTCGGCCTCGCGCTGCAGCGCGCGCGTGAGCCGCGCCAACAACAGGAAGCGCGCGGTCTCGGGATCGATGCGCTCCTGCGTGCGCTGCTCGTGCGGCGTGGTGAGCTCGCGCAGGAGCTCGTCGAGCTCGTCCGGTGCGCTCGACGAATCGCGCAGGCACGCGAGCACGTCGAGCCACGGCTGATACGGGCGCCCGGACCGCTCGCTGTCGCAGCGGCCGCTCGCGAACAGCACCGACTCGTTGCGCGCGCACAGCTCGCGCACGAGCTCGGACTTCCCGACGCCGCGCTCGCCGGTCACGAGCACCGCGCCGCCGCGTCCGAGCCGCGCCTCGTCGAGAGCGTCCGCGAGCCACACGAGCTCGCGCTCGCGCCCGACGAAGAGCGGGTTCCGCTCGGGGCGCGCGCTCACGACGGCTCTCGGCAGATCGGGCTCACCGTCCACAGGTCGAAACAGCTGCGGGAAATCATGAGTGGGAGGACGGTCGGGCGCGCGCGGAATGGACACACCCGCCAGACCCGCCACGCGCGTCGCGCGTCGTCGGGCCGCCAACGCCCGCCTGCAAGTTCCCTTGCTGGGGATCCGATTCGAAATACGGAGGCGGACGTACGGTTTGTCGGTGAGCGGGGCAGACACGACTATGTCCGCCGACGGGTCGGCAGGGTCCGGTCGCTCGAACGCGAGCGTGCAGAACCTGCTCGTGCGCAGCGCGCGAAACGTCACGCGGCTGCTGATGCTGATGGTGCCGCCGCTTTGCGCCGTCTCGGTCCTGAACGGGGAAGCAGAGCTCGCACCGTCGCTGATCTACCTGGCGGTGCTCGAGACCGGCTTCGTCGCGCTCTGGCTGCTCGCGCGCGGGAAGGCCGCTGAGCGCTGCCCCGAGCTGATCCTGTTCTGCGCCACGCTGCTCGCCGCGGGCGGGGTGATCTTCTCGCCTGCGCATTTGCTGCTCGGCTACAAGGCCTACGCGATGCTCGCGCCGATGGTGGCGCAGACCTTCGCGTCGCTCGCGCCCGTGCGGCCCTGGCTCACCTACGCGCTGGCCGTCGCCACCGCGGCGCTGTACGCGCTCTCGCTCTGGCTGGTTCCGTCCGAGCGTGCGGTCGATCCGGTCAGCTACGCAGTGATGTGTCTGGCGATGGCGTGGCTGGGGGCGACCTTCGCGCGCGACCAGCTGCGGTTGTGGGCGGACCTGGACGAGACGCGCCAGCGCGCACTCGAAGCGACGCAGCTGAAGTCGGAGTTCCTGACCAACATGAGTCACGAGATCCGCACACCCATGACCGCGATTCTGGGCTTCGCGGAAGAGGTCGAGCTCGAGCTCGGCATCTCGCCGGCGAACGCGAAGATCCGCGCCGCGCTCTCGACGGTGCGGCGCAACGGCGTCCACCTGCTTGCGCTGATCAACGGCATCCTCGATCTCTCGAAGATCGAGGCCGGCCGGTTCGAGGTCGCGCGCGAGCGCTGCTCTCCCATCCGTCTCGTGGCCGAGGTCGCGAGTCTGCTCGGTGTGCACGCGATCGAAAAGGGGCTCGTGCTCGAGACGCTGGCGGTCGGCCCGGTGCCCGAAGAAATCGAGACCGATCGCACGCGCTTGCGTCAGATCCTGATCAACCTGGTCGGCAACGCCGTGAAGTTCACCGAGAGCGGGCGCGTGCGGATCGAGGTCGGTCTGGTCGCCGGCGCGAGCGACACCCCGCGCACGCTCGCGATCACCGTCGTCGATACCGGCTGCGGAGTGGCGCCCGAGCAGGTTCAGCGCCTCTTCGAGACCTTCACGCAGGTGCAAGGCTCGCTCACGCGCGAGCACCAGGGCACCGGGCTCGGGCTCGCGCTCTCGCGCAAGCTCGCGCGGCTGCTCGGCGGCGAGATCTACGTCGAGAGCGCGCTCGACCGCGGCAGCCGCTTCAGCTTGCACGTTCCGTGTCCACCGCTCGCGGGCGTGCGCGTGCTGCCCGCGGCCGAAGTGGGCGAGTTCGCCGTGCTCGAGCGCGCGCCGGTCTCGGCGACGCCGCTCGCGCTCGCGGGCCGTGTGCTGCTGGTCGAGGACGGGCTCGACAACCAACGCCTGATCGGCGGCATCCTGCGGCGCGCGGGTCTCGTGGTCGAGATCGCGCCGGATGGCGCGCGGGGCTGCGAGCTCGCGCTCCTGTCCGAGAGGAGCGACGAGCCGTACGACGTGGTGCTGATGGACATGCAGATGCCCGTGCTAGACGGCTACACCGCGGTGCAACGGCTGCGCGCCTCGGGCTACGGCGGGGCGATCATCGCGCTCACCGCGCAGGCGATGACGGGCGATCGCGAGCGCTGTCTCGCGGCGGGCTGCAGTGACTACGCCACCAAGCCGATTGCAAGAGAGCAGTTGCTGGCGCAGATCGCGCGGCACCTGCCCAAGGGGTGAACATGGCCAACGCCAAAGGGACCGTGATGATCGAGGCGGTGAAGGCGCTCCTGCCCTACCGGGAGAAGGCGCTGCCGTTGCTCGGCCCCAAGCTCGCCCACTACTTGGACGATCGCATCGTGCTCGCGTCGTGGTATCCGGTCGAGGACTACACGGCGATCCTGCGCGTGATGACGCGCGTGTCGCCGCCGGGTCCGGTGAGCGCGTGCGAGAAGATGGGCCGCGATGCCGCGCGCTCGCACATGGCCGGCACGTACAGCCGGCTCGCAAAGTCGGCCGACCGCAAGGCCGCCGTGACGCTCTCGACCTCGATGTACGACAGCGGCGAAATGAAGGTCGTCGAGCGCGGAGTCGGCCACGCCGTCTGGGAATTCGTGGGCTTCGCGGAGCCTGCGCGCGAGATCTGCGAGACGTTCACCGGCTACCAGGCGGAGCGCATGGCGCTGATGGGCTTCGAGGACGTCAGCGTGAGGCACACCCGCTGCCGCGCCACCGGCGCGCAGAACTGCTTCTGGGATCTGACCTGGAAGGGCGGGCGCGGCACGGAGTAGGCGCGCGCGCGTATACTCGCGCGATGAGCCAACCCATCCTCGTAGACCGGACGTCGGACGGTGTCGCCACCGTCACCATGAACCGCCCCGAGCGCATGAACTCGCTGACGAGCGAGCTGCTCTCGGGACTCGCCGCAGCGCTGCGCGAGGTGGCCGACGATTCGTCCGTGCGCGTGGTCGTGCTGACCGGCGCGGGCGATCGGGCGTTCTCCGCGGGCGCCGATCTGGCGCCGCCCGACGCGCCGAGCCCCGCGGACCGCAACACCAGCGGGCGTCAGACGCTCGAGGAGTCGTACGACGGCCTGAAGCGCATGCAGGAGTCGTCGTGGATCCTGCACACGATGCCCAAGCCGACCATCGCCGCGATCAACGGCGCGGTGGCGGGCGCGTCGCTCTCGATGTCGATGGCGTGCGACATGCGCGTCGCGGTCGACGGTGCGGTCTTCACCACCGCCTTCGCGCGCATCGGCTTCTCGGGCGACTTCGGCGGCAGCTACTTCGCGACCAAGCTGCTCGGCAGCGCCAAGGCGCGCGAGCTGTATCTGCTCGGCGAGCGCTTCGATTCGGCCGAAGCGCTGCGCATCGGGCTGCTCTACCGCGTGTTCGCGCAGGACGTGTTCCGCAAGGAAGTCGAAGCGCTCGCGCACCGGCTCGCGGAAGGCCCGCCGCTCTCGTACCGCTACATGAAGCGTCACCTGAACCTGGCCATGCACGGCAACCTGCGCGACGTGCTCGACCTGGAAGCCGAAGCCATGGTGTACACCGGCCGCAGCGAGGACTTCCGCGAAGGCACCGGCGCGTTCCTCGCCAAGCGCAAGGCGAAGTTCAGCGGGCGCTAGCGCGCGATGGCGGATCGACCGGACGACGGCCGCGGCACCACGCACAGCTCGCACTGGGGCGCGTTCCGGGTGCGCGCGCGCGACGGCGAGGTGTTCGCCGTCGAGCCGCTGCACGATCCCGATCCGTCGCCGCTCTTGCGCAATCTGCCCGGCAGCGTGCGACACGCCGCGCGCATCGGTCGGCCGGTGGCGCGGCGCGGCTGGCTCGAGCGCGGGCCCGGCCCTTCGCGCGAGCGCGGCGCCGATTCGTTCGTCGAGCTGTCGTGGGACGAGGCGCTCGATCGCGCAGCCGCCGAGCTCGAGCGCGTGCGCGGCGCGCATGGCAACCGGTCGATCTTCGCCGGCTCCTACGGCTGGGCGAGCGCCGGGATCTTCCACAACAGTCAGAACCAGCTGCACCGATTCCTGAACCTGATCGGCGGCTTCACCGCGCACCGCAACAGCTACAGCATCGGCGCGTCGCTCGTACTGCTGCCTCACTTGCTCGGCAGCTCCGCCGCGGTGTTTCGCAAGGCCACGCCGTGGACGGTGATCGCGAAGCACACGGAGCTGCTGGTCGCGTTCGGCGGCCTGCCGCTCAAGAACACCTTCGTCGCGCCCGGCGGCATGGCGCACCACGGCCTCCGGCAACACCTCGAAGCCGCCCACGCTCGCGGCATGCGGATCGCGCACTTCTCGCCGCTGCGCGACGACGTGGTGCCGGAGTCGCAGGCGCGCTGGTACCCGGTGACACCGCTCGGTGACGTGGCGGTGATGCTCGGACTCGCACACGTGCTGGTGAGCGAAGGCCTGCACGATCTCGAGTTCCTCGAGCGCTGCTGCCACGGCTCGAAGCAGTTCATCGCCTACGTGATGGGCGAGCACGACGGCGTGGCCAAGACGCCGGAGTGGGCGGAGCAGCGCTCCGGCATCGCCGCGCACGAGCTGCGCGCGCTCGCGCGCGAGATGGCCGCCAAGCGCACGCTCGTCACCGTGTCGTACTCGCTGCAGCGCGCGCAGCACGGCGAGCAACCGCTCTGGGCCGCGCTCTCGCTCGCTGCGCTGCTCGGGCAGATCGGTCTGCCCGGCGGCGGCTTCGGTCACGGCTACGGCTCGATGGGCGATCTCGGCAGTCCGTTCGCGAACCTGCCGCTGCCGATGCTCTCGGAGGGCCTGAATCCCGTGCGCGATTTCATTCCCGTCGCGCGCATCGCGGACCTGCTGCTCCGGCCCGGCGAAGAGTTCGAATACAACGGAGCGACGCTCACCTATCCGGACATTCGTCTCGTGTACTGGGCGGGCGGCAATCCGTTCCACCACCACCAGGATCTGAACCGCCTGCGCGCGGCGCTCGCGCGGCCCGACACGCTGATCGTGCACGAGCCGTACTGGACGCCGATGGCCCGACACGCGGATCTGGTGTTTCCGGCCACGACTTCGCTCGAGCGCAACGACATCGGCTCCGGACGCGCCGATGCGCGCATCGTCGCCATGCAAGCCGCCTTCGAGCCCGTGGGCGGCGCGCGCAACGACCACGAGATCTTCGCCGCGCTCGCCGAGCGTTTCGGGGTGCGCGACGACTTCACGGAAGGCCGCGACGAACGCGCCTGGCTCGAACACCTGTACGAGCGCGTGCGCAGGGCGCTCGGCGATGCGGGTATCTCGACTCCAGACTTTGAGGGCTTCTGGGCGAGCGGCTCGCTCGAGGTGCCCGCGAACGAATCCGAGCGCGTGCTGTTCGATTCCTTCCGCGACGATCCGCAAGCCAACCCGCTGAAGACGCCGAGCGGGAAGATCGAGCTCTACTCGGAGAAGATCGCGCGCTTCGGCTACGCCGATTGTCCGGGGCACGCGGCGTGGCTCGAGTGCGACGAGTGGCTCGGCTCGCCTCGCGCGCAGCGCTTCCCGCTCGCGCTGGTCGCGAACAATCCCGCGACGCGTCTGCACGGACAGCTCGACCTTGGCGCGCTCAGCCAGGCTTCGAAGGTGAACGGTCGCGAGCCGGTTCGCATCCACCCGAGCGACGCGGCCGCGCGCGGCATCGCGGCCGGCGACATCGTGCGGCTGTGGAACGACCGCGGAAGCTGCCTGGCGGGCGCGGTGCTCTCGACCGACGTGCGGCCGAGCGTGGTGCAGCTCTCGACCGGCGCGTGGTTCTATCCCGACGACCCGCACGCGGAGATCGCGATGTGCGTGCACGGAAATCCGAACCTGCTCACGCAGGACGTCGGCACGTCGCGCCTCGCGCAAGGTTGCTCCGGGCAGCACGCGCTCGTCGAGCTGGAGCGCTTCGACGGCATCGCCCCGCCGGTGCGCGCGTTCGAACCGCCCGCGATCGAGAGTCGCAGAGACCGCTAGCGTCGCCCTCTTCGCGCTAGTGACCGCGTGTTCACCGCCTTTCCGGCGCACCGTCCATGAGGTATGGAATCCAGTCGGCCCCGCGGGGAGAAGCCCGTGGTTGAAAGACGAAGCGTCGTTCCGAGCCGCATCATCGCGGAAGCGATCCACTGGATTCGAGGTCAGCGCGTCATCCTCGACGAGGACCTCGCCGCCCTGTACTCCGTCGAAACGCGTGCGCTCATTCAAGCCGTGAAGCGCAATCCGACGCGGTTTCCGGCGGACTTCATGCTCCGGCTCACGCCGGCTGAGTTCAGCCGTTTGAGATCACAAACTGTGATCTCAAACGGCAGCGGTGGACGACGCCACCGACCCTACGCGTTCACCGAGGAGGGCGTCGCGATGCTCTCGAGCGTTCTCCGCAGTCGGCGTGCGATCCGGGTGAACGTGGAGATCATGCGAGCCTTCGTACGCCTCCGGCGTCTGCTCGCGAGTCATGAACGTCTCGCCCGCAAGATCGGCGTGCTCGAGAAGAAGTACGATACGCAGTTCCGAGTCGTGTTCGAGGCGATCCGGCAGCTCATGGTCGACGAAGCGACTCCCAAGCGCAGGATCGGCTTCGAGCACGACGACTGAGCGCCCGCGCTTTGGGTATCATCGGGCGCGATGACGACACCGCACTACGAGAACACGACGCCGAAGGTCACCGACCGCGACGAGCTGGCCGACTTCGAGAAGCGCAACGTCACGCTGCTCGGCGTGACCAAGCGCGTGTACATCGCGGGCGCGGGCCCGGCCGTGATCGTGATGGCGGAGATGCCCGGCATCTCCGCGCACGTCGCGCGGTTCGCGCGCACGGTCCGCGACGCCGGCTTCACGGTCTGGATGCCCGCGCTGTTCGGCACCGAGGGCGGGCCGATCACGATTCCGAGTGCGCTCGGCACGATGGTGCGCGCGTGCGTCAGCCGCGAGTTCCGCGCCTTCGCGACCAACCAGTCGAGCCCGGTCGTGGATTGGCTGCGGGCGCTCGCGGCGCACGCACACCCGCTCTCGGGCGGGAAGGGCGTGGGCGCGATCGGCATGTGCTTCACCGGGAACTTCGCTCTCTCGATGATGCTCGAGCCCGCGATGCTCGCGCCCGTGCTCTCGCAGCCGTCGCTGCCGATGTTCCAGTCGGGCGGAATGCACATCGCTCCCGACGAGCTCGCGAAGGTGAGGGCGCGCATGGAGCGCGAGGACCTGACGGTGCTCGCCTACCGCTTCGAGGGCGATCGCTTCTGTCGCGCCGAACGCTTCGCGCAGTACGAAGCCGCGCTCGGCGATCGCTTCCAGGGCCGGGTGCTGCCCGATTCGTGCGCGCTGCCGGGAACACCGATGCGTCCGCACAGCGTGGTGACGCTGCACCTGATCGATCGCGAGGGTGAGCCGACGCGCGCGGCCGTCGACGAGATCCTCGCGTTCTTCCGCACGCGCTTGCGCGGCGAAGCCTGAGCGTCTTCTCAGCACGCTCACGAAGAACTCGCGGCGAACCCACGTTTCCGCGACCCGACCGTGACGCGTGGCTGCGAAGCTCGAATCGTTGCGGTCCCGGTCGCCGTCACCGTGGTTGGACAGCCTGGCGCGATGCGCGAGAGACGTCCCCCCGACCCCCCGACGCGCGCGTGACCGCAGGGATCGGGGCCCCGCGAGCGAGCGGGGACCCCGGTCTTTCTCGTTGCGCGATCTTGGATACGATCCCGTGCCTGGGGTAGATGGGGGACCGGTTTCCCGCGAGGCGAGATTTGCGCTCGAAGGCCAGGAACAGGCGGAGGTCGCGCGGAAACCGCCGCGTGTCGCGCTCTAGGCGCGGGAGCCTGCTCGGCTCGCTCCCTCTCCTGCCGCAGATTCGTGTAGGCCCGCGCGCATCCCGCGTGCTCGCGCTGATCGGCCGAGCGCTCGCCGTGTTCTTCGCGACATCCGTGGCCGCGGTCGTGTTGATGCGCTGGATCGACCCGTGGACGAGCGCGTTCATGATCGAGTCGCGCATCGCCGCGGCGGCGCGCGGCGAGCGCGGCTACCGCACCGACTACCGCTGGGTGGACTACGAGAAGATCTCGCCGAACATCGCGATCGCGGTGGTGGCCTCGGAGGATCAGAAGTTCCCGCGCCACGCGGGCTTCGACCTGGATGCGATCGCGGACGCGATCGAGGACTCCGTCGACGGCGGACCCATGCGCGGCGCCAGCACGATCAGCCAGCAGGTCGCGAAGAACCTGTTTCTGTGGCCGGGCCGCAGCTTCGTGCGCAAGGGCATCGAGGCCTACTTCACGGTCTTGCTCGAGACGCTCTGGCCCAAGCGCCGCATTCTCGAGGTCTACCTGAACGTGGCCGAGTTCGGGCCCGGCGTGTTCGGCGTCGGCGCGGCAAGCGCGCGCTTCTTCGGCACGTCGCCGGCACGACTCGGCCGCGACGAAGCCGCGCGACTCGCGGCGGTTCTGCCGGCTCCGCGAAACCTGCACGCGGATCGCCCGTCCGCCTACGTGCGCTCGCGCAGCGCGCGCATCGCGCAAGAGATGGCCAGGCTCGGCGGGCCGGGTTATCTACGGTCGATGTGAGCGACGCCGTCTACACGCGAGAGCGGTCGAGCGGCCCGGCGATCGTCGGCTGGAGCGTGTTCGCGCTGGTCGCGATGTGCGCGCTGCTGCTCGCGCAACACGGCCTCCACGAGGAAGGCCTGCGCGTGACGATCCGCGCGACCGCGCGCACCTCGCTGGTGCTGTTCGCTTCGGTCTTCGCGGCGTCGGGGTTGCGCCGCGTCTGGCGCGCGCCCGCGACCGCGTGGCTGCTCCGCAATCGGCGCTACCTGGGACTCTCGTTCGCGATTTCGCACGGGCTGCATCTGGCCGCGATCCTCGCCGCCGCGGCGACCGTGCCGGGTTTCGCCGCGGACATCTCGCTCTTGACCGCGATCGGCGGCGGCACGGCGTACCTGCTGATCGCGTTGATGGCGCTCACCTCGAACGACACCGCAGTGCGTCGGCTGGGGCGGCGGCGCTGGCGAGCGCTGCATCTGACGGGGCTCTGGGTGGTGTTCGGCATCTTCACCTCGAGCTACCTGGGCCGCGCGCTCGAAAATCCCAACTACATCCCCCACACCGCGCTGCTCGCGGCGATGCTGATCCTGCGCCTCTTGCCGACCCGCGCTCGTGTAGACTGAGGTCCATGGACTTCACCTTCAGCGAGGCCGAGGAAGCGTATCGGGGCAAAGCGCGCGCGTGGATCCAAGCGCACGTGCCACAGTGGTGGAAGGACGCGGACGCGCACGAATTCGGCGACGAGGACGCGATGTTCGACGGCATCCGCCGCTGGCATCAAGAGCTCTACGACGCCGGCTACGTGGGCGTCACCTGGCCGGTGGAATACGGCGGACAGGGGCGCGGCCACGTCGAGAACGCGCTCCTGCAGGAAGAGCTGGTGCTGCAGGGCGCGCCGCCGGCGACCAACGGGCTCGGCATCGGTCTGTGCGGTCCCGCGATCGTGCACCACGGCAGCGAGGCGCAGAAGCAGCGCTTCCTGCGCCCGATGCTGCGCGCCGAGGAGATGTGGTGCCAGGGCTACTCGGAGCCGGGCGCGGGCTCGGACCTGGCGAACCTGCGCACGACCGCGGAGCTGCGCGGCGACCGCTACGTCGTGAACGGCCAGAAGATCTGGACGTCGATGGCGCACCGCGCCGACTGGATCTTCTGCCTGGTGCGCACCGACCCGTTGGCCGACAAGCACGAGGGCATCGGATTCCTGTTGATCGACATGAAGACGCCCGGCATCGAGGTCGCGCCGCTGGTGCAGATGACCGGCGGCCGCGGCTTCTCGCAGTGCTTCTTCAAGGACGTCGAGGTGCCGGTCGCCAACCTGATCGGCGCGCCCACGCAGGGTTGGCAGATCGCCAACACCGTACTGGGTTACGAGCGCGGCGCGTCGACGCTCTCGCGCTACGCCGGCTACCGGCATGAGTTCGAGCAGCTCATTTCCGATGCGCGTCGGACGCGCAAGGCGAGCGACGGCGTGTACCGCCAGCGCATCGCGCAGGCGGCGATCGAGCTCGAGGTGCTGCGGCTGAACTCGCTGCGCTCGCTGACCGCGCTCGCGCAGGGCGTGAAGCCGGGGCCGGAGTCTTCCTTGCAGAAGCTCTACTACTCCGAGATGGGCCACCGTTTGGCGAAGCTCGGCAGCGATCTCGAGGGCGCGTTCGGGCAGCTCGCGCGCAAGACGCACCGCTCGCCCGAGGGCGGGCGCTGGGCGCAGCGTCTGTTGCAGAGCCGCGGTCCGATGATCTTCGCGGGCACGAGCGAGATCCAGCGCAACATCATCTCCGAGCGCGTGCTCGGTTTGCCGCGGCGCTAGCGAGGCCCGCGCAGCGATGCCCACGGCCTGGGAGCGAGACCTGGTCTCGGCCCGCGCGAATCTGTCGCGCTGGCTGCGCGGCAAGCTGCCCGAGGCGACCGCGCTCGAGATCTCGCAGCTCGTCGCGCCGCAGTCGTCGGGCTTCTCGAACGAGACGCTGCTCTTCGACCTCTCCTACACCGAAGCGGGCCGACACCGTGCAGAGTCGCTGGTCGTGCGCATCCAGCCCACCGGCTTCGCGGTCTTCCCCGAGTACGACATGAAGCTCCAGTACGACTGCATGCGCATGCTCGAACCCACGGGCGTGCCGGTGCCGCGCATGTACTGGCTCGAGACCGAGGACACGAGCGTGGTCGGCGCGCCGTTCTACGTGATGGGCCGGATCGACGGCCGCGTGCCGTCGGACCGGCCGCCATACCCCGCGGACGGTTGGGTGAAGGAGCTCGCGCCCGCGGATCAGGCGCGCATCTGGTGGGGCGGCATCGAGTCGATGGCGAAGATCCACCGGCTCGACTGGCGAGCGCTCGGCTTCGGCTTCGTCGACAAGCCCGAGCTCGGGCGCACCGGGCTCGAGCAGCAGATGGCGTTCTACGAGCGCTATCTGCGCTGGGCCGCGCGCGGCAAGCCGCAGCCGACGGTCGAGGCCGCCTGGGAGTGGCTCGGCAAGCACAAGCCCGTCGACGAACCCGACTGCCTGGTGTGGGGCGACGCGCGCATCGGCAACATCATCTTCGCGCCCGCTGGTACCGAGCCCGTCGCGGTGCTCGACTGGGAGATGGTCACGCACGGGAACGGCGAGGAGGACCTCGCCTGGGCGATCTTCCTCGACCGCCACCACACCGAGGGCATCGGCGTGCCGAAGCTGCCCGGCTTTCCGAGCTACGCCGACACGATCGCGCGCTACGAAGAGCTGACCGGCCGACCGGTGCGCTGGCAGAAGTTCTACACGGTGTTCGCCGCCTTCCGCTTCGCCGTCATCATGAGCCGCATCGCCCAGCAGATGGTGCACTACGGTGTCATGCCCGCCGACTCGACGTTCGAGACCAACAACACGGTCACGCAGATGCTCGCGAAGGAGCTCGGTCTCCCCGCGCCGGAGTGAGTCCCATGGCCCATACACATCGACATTTCGTTCCCGCGGCCGGAGCCGACTGGCTCCTGCCCTTCTACGATCCGCTGTCGCGCTTGCTCGGATCCGGGTCGGCACTGGTGCGGTTGGTCGAGCAAGCGCAGCTCGCGGCGGGCCAGCGCGTGTTGGATCTCGGCTGCGGAACGGGGGCGGGCACGCTCACCGCCAAGCGCGCGCAGCCGGGCATCGAGATCGTCGGCATCGATCCCGACGCGAAGGCGCTGGCGCGCGCTCGCGGCAAGGCAGAGCGCGCCGGTCTCGCGATCGAGTTCCAAGAGGGCTTCGGCGATGCGCTGCCGTTTCCCGACGCGAGCTTCGACCGCGTGCTCTCCTCGTTCATGTTCCACCACCTCGAGAGCGAGCAGAAGCCGGGGGTGCTGCGCGAGGTGCGCCGCGTGCTCCGACCCGGCGGCCGCTTCCACCTGCTCGACTTCGGCGGCGCGGGCCACGGACTCGGCGCGTTCCTCGCGCGACTCGTGCACCGCGAGGAGAGCCTGCACGCGAACACCCGAGACGCGCTCACCCAGGTGATGCGCGAGACCGGGTTCGTCGACGCCGCCGAGACCGAGCAGCGGAGCTCGCTGTTCGGCGGGTTGATCTACTACCGCGCTCAGCGCCCGGACGTGTGAACCCTCCGCTCGACGCGTGAGTGACAACGCGCCGCGCGGCTATACTCGCGCGCATGCGAAAACTTGGCTGCGCTCTCGGATTCCTGGTCAGTCTTCTCGTGGCCTGCGGTGGCAAGCCGGTCGATCCGCCGCCGCCAAGCGTCGACTCGACTTCGGCGCGGACGCTGCAGGCCGGCGAAGTCGTCGGCTTCGTCGGGACCTACGACAACCACGCCTGGCTCGGCCTCCCGTTCGCGAAGCCGCCCGTCGGCGAGCTGCGCTGGACGGCGCCGCGTCCGCCGGAGCCGTCGAGCGGCACGCGCGAGGCGCTCTCCTTCAGCTCTCCGTGCCCGCAGTTCGCGAGCCAAATCGGTGGTGTCCCGGGCGAGCTCGGCAGCGTCGTGGGCGACGAGGACTGCCTGTACCTGAACGTGTTCGCGCCGCGCTTCACGGCCGCGGACGTGCCGAAGCCGGGCGCGCTCCTGCCCGTGATGCTCTGGATCCACGGCGGCGGCAACTCGATCGGTCAGGCCGGCACCTACGATGGCGGTCGCCTCGCCGTGAGCGAGAACGTGATCGTGGTAACGACGAACTACCGGCTCGGGCCGCTGGGCTGGTTCTCGAATCCAGCGGTGAGCGGCCCGGACGCGACGCCGCTCGATCGCTCCGGGAACTACGGCACGCTCGACCTGGTGCGCGCGCTGGCCTGGGTGCGCGAGAACGCCGCCGCGTTCGGCGGCGATCCCGAGCGCGTCACGATCTTCGGCGAGTCTGCGGGCGGCACGAACGTGCTCTCGCTGCTCGTGTCGCCGCTCGCGAAGGGTCTGTTCCACCGCGCCATCGTGCAGAGCGGCGGCGATTCGACGACGACCGTCGCGGAGGCGCGAGCGGGCAATCCGAACGACGGGCCGAACGGAAGCACGGGCTCGGACGCGATCGTCGCGTCGCTCGGCGACGCGCCGCGCGCGCGCGGTGCCGAGGAAGTTCTGCGCGCATATCCCGGCGAGCCGTTCCTGGGCATGCTCAGCATCCCGACCGTGTTCCGCGACGGCGTCGTGCTGCCCGAAACGGACGCGCGCGAGCTGATCGCGCGCGGCGAGTACAACCGGGTGCCGATCATGCTCGGCTCGAACCGCGACGAAACGAAGCTCTTCATTTTCGGCGATCCAAAGCTCGTGCGGCGCTGGTTCGGGATCTTTCCCAGACTGCGCGTGCCCGAGGAGCGCTATCAGCTCATCGCCGAGTACGGCTCGAAGGCGTGGAAGGCGAGCGGCGTCGATTCGCTCGCGACGAGCCTGCGCGCTGCGCAGGGCCCGAGCGTGTACGGCTATCGCTTCGACTGGGACGAGGAGCCGACGCTCCTGTTCGCGAACTACGGAGTGCTGCTCGGCGCTGCGCACGGCTTCGAGATCCCGTTCGTGTTCGGTCACTGGAAGCTCGGCGGCGCGGGCGACCGGCTTTTCGACGCCAGCAACGAGGCCGGGCGCGAGGCGCTCTCCGCGCAGATGCGCTCCTACTGGGCGCAGCTTGCCTACACCGGCGACCCGGGCCGCGGGCGCAAGTCCGACCTGCTGCCTTGGACGGCGTGGGACGACTCCACACCCGAGAGCCTGAAGTACATCGTGTTCGACACGGAAGCGGACGCGGGCGTGCGCATGTCGTACGAGACCTACACCAAGGAGCGTATTCTCGCCGAGCTGCGCGACGACCCACGCCTGCCGACCTGGCGCGACAAGTGCGGCGAGCTGGCCGGACTCGCGACGTTCTCCGGCTACGTCACGCCCGCGGACTACGCGGCCGAACCGGGCTGCGCGGAGTTCGCGCTCTCCGCCTGGCCGTGGGAGGAGTGACATGGAATCGGTCCGCAGGATCGGCGCGCTGGTCTACGGGGTCCTCTGCTACGCGATCTTCTTCGCCACTTTCCTCTACCTGATCGGCTTCCTCGGGAACTTCGCCGTGCCGAAGTCGATCGACTCCGGTGCGGCCGGGCCTGTCGGCTCGGCTCTGCTCGTGAACGCGGTGCTGCTGCTGGTCTTCGCTCTGCAGCACAGCGTGATGGCGCGCCAGGGGTGGAAGCGCGGCTTCACGCGCGTGGTGCCGCGCTCGATCGAGCGCTCGAGCTACGTGCTCGTGTCGAGCCTTGCCTTGATCGTGTTGTTCTGGCTGTGGCGTCCGCTGCCGACGGCCATCTTCGAGCTCGAGGGCGAGGTCGCGCGCGGCGCGCTGCTGGCCATCTACCTGCTCGGCTACGCGATCGTCCTGTACGCGACCTTCCTGATCGACCACTTCGACTTGTTCGGGTTGCGCCAGGTCTTTCTGCGCGCGGCGGGCCGCCCCTATGCCGAGCTTCCCTTCATGACACGCGGGGCCTACAAGCTCGTCCGCCACCCCATCTACGTCGGCTGGATCATCGTCTTCTGGGTGGCGCCCACGTTCAGCGTCGGGCACCTGCTCTTCGCGAGCGCGATGACCGCGTACATCCTGGTGGCGGTGCCGCTCGAGGAGCGCGATCTCGCCGAACAGCTCGGCGAGCCGTACAGGAGCTGGCGCGCGCACACACCCGCGTTGCTGCCGCGCATCGGCCGAGGGCGGGGCTCTTCGTCATCCTGAGCCGAGTGCGGCTGACTCCGAAAGAGGTCCGATGGCGCGGGCGGCGGAGCGGTAGAATTCCTGGAAGTGTCTGAGCCTGATCTCCACCACCGCCTCGCTGCGATCCTCTCCGCGGAAGGAGAGGGCTACACGCGGCTGCTCGCGGACGACGAGGCCGCGACGGTTCGCTCGCTCTCGGAGGCGCGCGGGGTGATCTCGGCAAGCGTCTCCCGACACCGCGGTCGCGTGGTCGACGCGGTGGGCGACAATCTGCTCGCCGAGTTTCCGTCCGCAGTCGACGCCGTGCGCTGCAGCGTGGAGGCACAGCGCTCGCTGCGCGAGCGCGTGGTCGCGCTGCCGGAGTCCCGACGCCTCCAGTTCCGCATCGGGTTGCATCTCGGTGACGTCGCCGTCGAGGGCGAGCGGATCTACGGCGATGGCGTGAACGTCGCCGCGCGCTTGCAAGCGCTCGCGGAGCCGGGCGGGATCTGCGTTTCTGCGACCATCCACGACAACGTTCGCAATCGCCTCGACCTGCCGTTTCACGACATCGGCGAGCAGAACCTCAGGAATTTTCCGCGGCCCGTGCACGTCCTCCGACTCGGGGGCGTCGCGACGACAGTTTCGAAACCCGCGATCCTCGAGCCTCCCGACCGGCCGTCGCTCGTCGTGCTGCCGTTCGCGAACGTGAGCGGCGACGCCGAGCAGGAGTATTTCGCCGACGGGATGAGCGAGGATCTGATCACAGAGCTCGCGCGTCTACCCGAGCTGTTCGTGATCGGACGTGGCACGTCGTTCTCCTACAAGGGACGAAGCGTCGCTGCGCGCGAGCTCGGTGGCGAGCTCGGCGTCCGCCACGTGGTCGAGGGCAGCGTGCGCCGCGCCGGCTCGCGCGTGCGCATCACCGCCCGACTCACCGATGCGCGGAGCGGGCGGGAGCTCTGGTCCGAGCGCTACGACCGCGAGCTCGGCGACGTGTTCGCTCTGCAGGACGAAGTCGTGGGCGGCGTGGTGGCCGGTTTGAAGCGCGTGCTCGGCGCCGGCATCGAGCACACGCCGCGCGAGCGAGCCGTGCGGCCCGAAGCATGGGAGCTGCTGGTGCGAGGGCGTGCGCTGCTGGACCGATTCACGCACGAGTCCGGACCTGCGAGTCGCGAGCTGCTCTCACGCTGCGTCGGACTCGATCCCGAGCTCGCGCTCGGCTGGGCCGAGCTCGCGCGCTGCGAGCAATTCCTTCACCTCCTGGGTCTGCAGGACGAGCCGCATCTCGAGCGCGGCTTCGACCACGTTCGCCGCGCTCTCGAGCTGGATCCCGAGGAAGCGCGTGCGCACATGGTGCTCGGGCTGCTGCTCGCGATGCGCGGCGAGCGCGAAACCGCGCTCGCGCCCGCGCAGCGAGCGCTCGAGCTGGCGCCGGGCGACGCCGCACTCCGGCTCGACTTCGCCACGCTGCTGATCCACGTGAGCCGGAACGAGGAGGCGATCCCGATACTCAAGGACCTGACGCGCCTCGATCCCGCGCAGCGTTACATGCACCTGTTCCAGCTCGGCCTCAGCTACAGGCGCCTCGGGCGTACCGACGAGGCGCTCGCGAAACACCGCGAGTGCGTGGCCGACAATCCGGACTTCTTCGGCGCGCACATGCAGTTGGCGTCGATCCACGCGAGCCTCGGCGAGATGAACCAAGCGCGCGCGGCCCTTGCGGAGGTGCTGCGCCTGTATCCGGACTTCAGCATTGCGCGGATTCCGCGCGTTCCGACCGGCCGCGAGCTGCTGGTCGAGAACTTTCGAAAGCTCGGACTGCGGGAGTGATGCCGATGCCGACCGACCTGCCGATTCGCTGCTCGTGCGGAACGCTGCGCGGCGCCGTGCGCGGAGTCTCGCCGTCGCG
The DNA here is from genome assembly GCA_031396695.1 of Deltaproteobacteria bacterium. Classification (GTDB taxonomy): domain Bacteria; phylum Myxococcota_A; class UBA9160; order SZUA-336; family SZUA-336; genus VGRW01. The sequence continues at coordinate 13,817 of JANNLG010000074.1, read as the reverse complement.
CGGCAACCGCGTGACCTGCTACTGCGGCGACTGTCAGTCGTTCGCGCACTTCTTGGGGCGCGCGGGTGAAATCCTCGATCCGCGCGGCGGCACCGACATCTTCCAGACCTCGCCTGCGCGCGTGGCGTTCACGCAGGGGCGCGAGCGACTCGCAGCGATGCGCCTCACGCCAAGGGGCCTCTTGCGCTGGTACGCCGACTGCTGCAAGAGCCCGGTCGGCAACACCGCGATCACGCGCGAGCTTCCGTTCGTCGGGTTGATCTGCCTCGGCTTCGACGCCGCGAGCCGCGACGCGGCGCTCGGTCCGGTGCGCGGACACGTGAACGTCAAGGCCGCCAAACCCGACGCGGAAGGGCGGCGGCTGCGCGCGAGCGGTGAGCTGCGGTCGATCGGGCGCTTCGCCAGACTCGTGCTGCTCGCTCGCCTGCGCGGCGACCAGAAAGCGTCGCCCTTCTTCGACGCGCGCACTGCTGAGCCCAGCGTGACGCCTCGCGTCCTCGCGGAGGAAGAGCTCCGCGAAATCGTGTGCCGGCGCGACGCGTTCTAGGCGCGCGCGCGGAGCCCGGCGAACGGCGGCTGCACGAGCAGGATCAGCCGCTCGACGCCAAGCCCCGTCAGCCGCTTGCGTCCGGCTTCGGTGCCGGGAAACCCGCCGAATGCGCTGATCTGAAACGGCGTCGTGCGCCCGGACTCGGCGTGCGCGCGGCGCGCGAGCGTGACCAACTCGAGAAACTGCGGGTGACCCGCGGGGGCGTTGAAGCCGTCGGCCAGTCGTCCCGCGAGCTCGGCCATGCGCGGACCGAACCCGCCGACGATGATCGGCGGGGCAGGAGAGGGGCGCAGGAATCCCGGCGGATCCCCGGACCAGAGCGCGCGGATCTGCTGGATCGCCGCCTCGAGCTCGCGACGCCGTTCGGTGTCGGTTCCGACGGCCCGTCCGAGCGCGAGCTGCTCGTCCGCGTACGGCGTCGCGCGGCTGCCTCCAGCACCGAGCCCGAGCAGGAGCCGTCCGCCGCTCGCCTCCTGCAGCGTCGCCGCCATGTTTGCGAGCACGCCCGGGTGGCGATTCGCGACGTTCAGCACCAATGGCCCGAGCGTCACGCGCGAGGTCGCTTCCGCGAGCGCGGACAGCACGGTCCAGCACTCGGGCACCGGCGCGGGACCCGCCTCGCCGCCGCCGCGCAGGTGGTCCCAGAGCCAGACGCCGTCGTAGCCGGCCTCCTCCGCGCGGCGCGCGCCGTCGCGCAGCTCGCGAAACGTCGCGCCGAACGGGATCAGCAGAACGTCCGTTCTCACGGGGCCCGGCGCGCGGGCGGCCGCGCGCCACCCGCCTTCGCTCGGCTGCGCCTCGCTGCGCGCTTCGCTTGCAGCTCCACGCTCAGGTCAGCTCGCGATCGGAGGATCGGCGACTTTCAAGAGCTGCTTGCCGAGATTCTTCCCTTCGAACAGCCGCAGGAACGTCTTCGGCGCATTCTCCAAACCGCTCTGGATGTCCTCCGCGTGCGCGATCTTGCCGGCCAACACCCACTGCGCGAGCTGCGCCGCAGCTTCTGCGAAGCGCGGGATGTAGTCGATCACGATGAAGCCTTCCATGCGCGAGCGCGTGATCACCAGGTTCATCAGGTTGCGCGGGCCGGGCGGAGGCGTGGCCTCGTTGTAGCCCGAGATGCCGCCGCACTGCACGATGCGCGCGCGCTGCGCCAGATTGGCGAGCGCGGCGTCGAGGATCTCGCCGCCGACGTTGTCGAAATACACGTCGATGCCCTTGGGGCACAGCTCGCGCAGGCGCTGCGCGACGTTCTCGGATTTGTAGTCGATGGCGGCGTCGAAGTGCGCCTGTTCGGTCAGCCAGCGACACTTTTCGGTGCCGCCCGCAATGCCGATCACGCGGCAGCCTTGGAGCTTCGCGATCTGTCCCGCGATCGAGCCGGTCGCTCCCGCGGCGCCCGAGACGACGACGGTCTCGCCGGCCTTGGGCTTGCCCAGATCGAGCAGCCCGAAGTACGCGGTCAGACCGGTGATTCCGCACACGCCGAGCGGCCAGGTGAGCGGCACGCCCTTCGGCAGCTTCGACGCCGGCAGGATGCCGCCGCGCGCGACCACGGCGTAGTCCTGCCAGCCGAACGTGCCCTGCAGGAAATCGCCGACCTGGTAGTCGGGACTGCGCGATTCGACCACCTGGCCCACCGAGCCCGCGCGCATGACCTCGCCGATCTGCACGGGCGGAATGTAGCTCGGGCGATCCTCCATCCAGCCGCGCATGGCCGGATCGAACGACAGGTACAACACGCGCACGAGCGCTTCGCCGTCCTTGAGCGGCGCCGCGGGCGACTCGCGGAACTCGAAGTCGCTCTCCTTCACCATTCCCGACGGACGCGCGCGCAACAGCCACTGGCGATTCTGCTTGCTCATCGGCGTACAATACCCGAAGGAGGCACACGCGTGGCGTTCACCGAGTACAGCGAGTACGACGGGCTGGGTCTGGCGGAGCTCGTGCGCAAGGGCGAAGTCTCTCCGGCGGAGCTCGTCGAAGAAGCGATTGCGCGCATCGAACGCCACAACCCGGTGTTGAACGCCGTGGTCTACAAGGCCTATGAGGAAGCTCGGCGTGCTTCGCGCGGAGCGCTACCCGATGGCCCGTTCCGCGGCGTGCCCTTCCTGATCAAGGATCTGCGCATGCAGGTCGCCGGCATGCCGATGACCGACGGCAGCGTCTTCACGCGCGACCAGGTGTCGACGGAAGACAGCGAGCTGGTGAAGCGCCAGCGCGCCGCCGGGCTCGTGATTCTGGGCAAGACCAACACGCCCGAGCTCGGCATCACCGGCACGACCGAGTCGCGACTGCTCGGACCGTGTCGCAACCCCTGGAATCCCGAGCACATCGCCGGCGGCTCGAGCGGCGGGGCGGCGTCGGCGGTCGCGGCGGGAATCCTTCCGCTCGCACACGCGAGCGACGGGCTCGGCTCGATTCGCATTCCCGCCGCCTGCTGCGGACTGTTCGGCCTGAAGGTCACGCGCGATCGCAATCCCGGCGGACTCGACGTGGGCGCGAACGTGCTCGGCTTCGGCGTGAGTCACGTGGTGTCGCGCAGCGTGCGCGACAGCGCCGCGATGCTCGACGCGACCGGCCATCCGGAGCCCGCGATGCCGTTCGCGGCGGCCGCGCGGCCGAAGTCGTACCTGCACGAGCTGCGCGTGCCGCCGGGCCGACTGCGCGTCGCGTTCTCGTCGGAAACGCCGAGCGGGCGGCCGATCGATCCAGAGGTGCGCCGCGCGCTCGAGGACACCGCCAGCCTGCTGGTCGAGCTCGGCCACGACGTGCGCGAGCAGGGACTCGGCATCGACTACCGCGCGCTGTATCGCACGCAAGGCGTGCTCGGCGCCGCGGGCGCAGCGGCCGGACTCGCGGAGGCCGTCGAGAAGCTCGGCCGCGAGCCGCGCGAGGAGGAGCTCGAGCCGCTCACCTGGGCGGGCATCCGCTCCGGGCGCAAGCTCTCGGGCGAGGCGGTGATGCGCGCGTTGCGCGACCTGCGCCGCATGACGCACGAAATCCTCGGCTTCTTCGAGACGAACGACCTGTACCTGACGCCGGTCATGGGCACTCCGCCGCCGAAGGTCGGTCACATCGATCCGGTCGCGCTCGCGCCGCGCGAGCTCGGCAAGCGCCAGTCGGTGGCGTTCCCGTTCACGCCGCCGTTCAACTTCACCGGTCAGCCGGCCATGTCGGTGCCGCTCGCGTGGTCCGACTCAGGACTGCCGATCGGCATGCAGTTCGCTTCGCGCTTCGGCGACGAGGCGACGCTCTTCCGTGTCGCGGCCCAGCTCGAGGCGGCTCGGCCGTGGCGCGCGAAGAAACCCGCGATCTGGGGCTAGCGGGCGCGGGCTTCGCACTGGGTGCGTTCACGCTCTGGGGCGTGCTGCCCGCGTACTGGAAGGCGCTCGCGAACGTCGCTCCGCCGGAAATCCTCGCGCACCGCGTCATCTGGTCGCTCCTGTTCACGCTCGCTCTCACAGCCGCGCTCGGCCGCTTCCACGAGCTGCGCGCGGCGCTCGCCACGCGCCGGAACTGGCTCGCGCTCTTCGCGAGCGGAATCCTGATCGCCGCGAACTGGGGCCTGTTCATCTGGTCGGTGTCGGTGGGGCGGCTGGTCGAGGCGAGCTTCGGCTACTACATCAATCCGCTCGTAAACGTGGCGCTCGGCGTGCTGCTGCTCGGCGAGCGCTTGAGCGGGCTGCAGCGGATCGCGATCGGCGTGGTCACCCTCGGCGTGCTGGTGCTCGGCATCGGCTCGGGCACCACGCCCTGGCTGCCGCTCGCGCTGGCCGCGACCTTCGGCGCGTACGGACTGGTGCGCAAGCTCACGCCGGTGTCCTCGCTGGCCGGCTTCACGGTCGAGACGGCGCTGCTCACGCCGCTCGCGCTGGGCTATCTGCTCGTGCTCGGCGACACCGACTCGGGTCACCTGGGCCCGGCCGATCCGCGCACGAGCGCGCTGCTGGTTCTTTCGGGCGTCGTGACCGCGCTGCCGCTGATCTGGTTCGCGAGCGCCGCGAAGCGGCTCTCGTTCTCGACCCTCGGCATCATCCAGTACCTGTCACCGACGATCTCGTTCTTGCTCGCGGTGCTGGTCTACGGCGAGCCCTTCACTCCCGTTCGCGCCTTCGCGTTCGCGTGCGTCTGGATCGCGGTCGGCTTGTACAGCATCGACCTGGCGCGAGGTCGCGCGGCGGGCCCGGGCGAGGTCGCGGACGCGGGCGCGTGAAAGCCCGCTAGAGTCACTCCCCATGCGAGGGGTGATGCTCCGGAGCCTCGGGCTCTGGATCGCGGTGGGCTTGGCTTTCGTTTCGATTCCGGCGCGAACGCTCGGCGAGCCGCTCGCGCGCGCGGACGTGCCCGAGCCGCTGGCGCCGTGGGTCGACTGGGTGCTGCGTGGCGCCGAAGGCTCGGCTTGCGCGCTCGTGCTCGGTCAGCCCGACACGCGCATGTGTTCATTCCCGGCGCGCGTCGAGCTCGATCTGGGTACGAATTCGGGCCGCTTCCGTGCCGAGCTGCGGCTCGCGCGCGCGGCATGGGTCCGACTCCCCGGCGACGCGACGCTCTGGCCGCAGGACGCGGAGGTCGACGGCAAGCCGGCGGTCGTGATCGCGCGCGACGGCGCGCCCGCCGTCTGGCTCGAGCCCGGACGTCACGTCGCGACCGGCGGCTTCGGCTACTCGTCGCTGCCCGAGGGGATCGTCGTGCCGTCCGAGACGGCGCTGCTCTCGGTGCGCGTGAACGGCGAGGCGCTCACTCGCCCCCGGCGCGATCCCGACGGGCGGGTCTGGCTGCGCACGCGGTCCGACGTCGACACCGTCGAGAGTCGGCTCGACGTGGCGGTGAACCGGCTCGTCTCGGATTCGATCCCGCTCGAGCTCGAGACACGCATCGAGCTGCGGGTTTCGGGAACCGCGCGCGAGATCGCGCTCGGGCCGGTTCTACCCGCCGGCCTCGTGCCGATCTCGATCTCGAGCGCCTTGCCGGCGCGGCTGGAGCACGACGGCCGCCTGCGCGTGCAGGTGAGCCCGGGCGATTGGCTCGTGACCGTGCGCGCGCGCAGTCAGGCGCCGGTCGAGTCGCTCGGGCCGCCGGCCGCCGCGCCGCCCTGGCCCGAGACGGAGATCTGGGTGTTCGCCGCCGAGCCCGGTCTGCGCGTGGTCGAGGTCGAGGGCGTGCCCGCGGTGGACCCGCAGCAGACCACGCTGCCCGATGCGTGGCGACACTTTCCGGCGTACGCGGTCGTGCAGGAGAGCGCGATGGCGCTGGTCGAGAAGCGCCGCGGCGATGCCGATCCCGCACCCGACGAGCTCTCGCTCGACCGCACGCTCTGGCTCGACTTCGCCGGCACCGGCTACACGTTCCACGACCGCATCTCCGGGCGACTCTCGCGCAGCTGGCGGCTCGACATGCCGTTGCCGAGCGCCCTCGGGCGCGTGTCGGTCGACGGCGTCGACCAGCTGATCGGACGCGGCTCGGTCGAGGCGGCTCCGGGCGTCGAGCTGCGCCAGAGCCAGGCGTCGATCGAAGCCGACGGCCGTATCGACGGCCTGCTGCGCGCGTTGCCCGCGGTGGGTTGGGATCACGACTTCGCCAGCGTTTCGGCGACGCTTCAGATTCCGCCGGGCTGGCGGCTTTTCCACGTCGGCGGTGCGGACACCGTTTCGGAGACCTGGATCCGCTCCTGGTCATTGCTCGATCTGTTCCTGGTGCTGGTGATCGCGCTCGCGATCGGGCGCCTGCGCTCGCGGCTGTGGGGCTGGATCGCGCTGGTTTCGCTAGCGCTGCTGTGGCCGGAGCCGGGCGCGCCGCGCTACGCGTGGCTCGCGCTGCTCGGCGCGCACGCGCTGGTGCGCGTGCTTCCCGAGGGCCGGCTGCGCGCGTTGCTCGGCTTCGTGCGGCTCGCTGCGCTCGTCGGGGTGGTCGCGATCGCAGTGCCGTTCGCGATCACGCAGGTACGCACGGCGGTGTATCCCGCGCTCGAGCAGCACGAAGAGTTCTCGTACCCGGAGGCATTCGCTCCCGCGTCTGCGCCCGCGCAGGACCTCGCGACCGCGGAGCTGGAGTACGCGGCACCGAGTGAGGGCCGGTCCCTCGAGAAGCGCTCGGCCGAACTCCGCGGCTCGCTCGAGTCGAGCGTGCCCGCGCGCAAGCGCGCACCCGCGAGCTACTACGCGCCAGAGCCCGGCGCGCTCGTCTCGACCGGGCCGGGACTGCCGTCGTGGACCTGGCGCAGCGTCCGCCTGTCCTGGAACGGGCCGGTCGAGCGTTCGCAGGAGATCCGACTCTGGTTGGTGTCGCCGGCCGTGAATTTCGCGCTCGGTTGGCTGCGCGTCGCGCTGCTGTTCGCTCTGCTGCTCGCGGCCGCGGACTTCGACGACCGGCTCGGCGGCTGGTTGCGTGGGCGGCGCTCCAGCGCGGCCACGCTCGCGCTGCTCGCGTTTCTGTGCGCGCCCGCGGGAAGCGCGCGCGCGGACGACTTCCCGCCGGCCGATCTACTCGAGCAGCTTCGCGCGCGCATGCTCGAGCTGCCCTCGTGTGCGCCGGACTGCGCCGAGAGCCCGCGCATGCGGCTCGAGATCGACGCGCTGCGTCTGCGCGCGCGGATCGAGATCGCGGTCGCCGCGCGCAGCGCCGTGCCGCTGCCCGGCGGTGCGTCGGACTGGAGCCCCGAGCTCGTGAGCGTCGACGGCGCGGCCGCGACTGCGCTCGCACGCGACTCGGACGGCGTGCTCTGGGTCGAGCTCGAACCCGGGCTTCACCAGGTGGTGTTGGAGGGCCCGCTGCCCGAGCGCGACACGGTCGAGCTGCCGCTGCCGCTTCGGCCGCACCGCGTCGAGGCGCTCGTCTCGGGCTGGGCGCTGCACGGCGTGCACGACGACGGGCGCGTGGACGCGAGCCTGCAGCTCGCGCGGCTCGCGCGCACGAACGACGCGGCCAGCCAGGCGCTCGAGCCCGGCGAGCTGCCTGCGTTCGTGCGCGTGGAGCGAACGCTCTCGCTCGGCATCCTGTGGGAGGTCGAGACGCGCGTCGTGCGCGTGAGTCCCTCCGGCAAGGCGCTCTTTCTCGAGGTGCCGCTCCTGGCCGGGGAATCGGTGACCAGCGCCGCGGTGCGCGTGGCGGACGGGCGTGCGCAGGTGAGCTTCGCGCCCGATGCGACCGCGATCAGCTGGAGCTCGTCGCTCTTGCAGACGTCTGTGCTCCCGCTGGTCGCACCCAAGAACAATCTGTGGGTCGAGGTCTGGCGCCTCGACGCCTCGCCCGTCTGGCACATCGACGCGTCCGGAACGTCCCCGATCCAGTCGCCCGACTCGGGCCCGCCGCGCGAACGCGTGTGGCGGCCGTGGCCCGGAGAAGTGGTCGAGATCGCGGTGTCGCGCCCCGAGGCGGTGCCGGGTCCGACGCTCACGCTCGACCGCGCGGCGCTTCACCTCGCGCCCGGACTGCGGGCCACGGACGCACGGCTCGAGTTGCGACTTCGCGCGAGCCGCGGTTCGCAGCACGAGCTGACGCTGCCGGAGGGCGCCGAGCTGCAGAGCGTCGAGATCGACGGCGAGTTGCAGCCGATCCGGCAGGTCGAACGGAAGGTCGTGCTGCCGATCCGCCCGGGCGCGCACACCGCGGCGCTCGCGTGGCGCACGCAGGCGGGGGTGTCCGCCTTCTACCACCTGCCACAGATCGGTGTCGGCGCGCCGGCGGTGAACATCGAGCTCGAGCTGGCGCTCCCGCTCGAGCGCTGGGTGCTCGCGCTCCACGGCCCGCGGCTCGGACCGGCGGTGCTGTTCTGGAGTCTGCTCGCGGTTGCGCTCCTGCTCGCGGTCGCGCTCTCTCGTGTCCGGCTCACGCCGCTTGGCGTGACGAGCTGGATCCTCTTGCTGGTCGGGCTCACGCAGGTGCCGATCTGGCTCGGGCTTACGATCGTCGGCTGGCTGCTCGCGCTCGGCTGGCGGCGCGCGCACCCGCCTCACGGCGACGTCGCGTTCGTCACGCTGCAGGTGCTGCTGGTCGGCTGGACGTTCTTCGCGCTGGCCGGCCTGGTGGTCGCGATCCATCAGGGCCTGCTCGGCGAGCCCGACATGCAGATCCGGGGCAACGGCTCGACGCGCGAGCTGCTGCGCTGGTACCAGGATCGCTCGCCCGCGGAGCTGCCGAGTGCGTTCGCGCTCTCGGTGCCGATGCTCGTGTACCGACTGGCGATGCTGGCCTGGGCGCTCTGGCTGGCGCACGCGCTGCTCGGTTGGCTGCGCTTCGCTTGGGAGTCGTTCGGAACCGGCGGGCTATGGCGGAGCGGCGCGCTCAAGCGCCCCCGCGTACAGCCTCCAGCGTGACACCGATCAGGATCACCGCGGCGCCGACCAGCGCGAGCGCGCCGACCGGCTCGCCGAGCGCGAAGTGTCCGGCCGCGAGGCCGACCACCGGCTGCACGAAGATGAACGCCGCCATGGTTCCCGCGCTCATGCGCCCGAGCGCCCAGTTCCACGACCACGAGCCCAGCGCAGTGGCCAGGAATGCGAGTGCGATCACCCAGCCGAGCGCCGGCAGCGCGCGCTCGAGCGAGAAGTCCTCGCCGAGCGAGAGCAGGAACAACGGTGGAATCGAGAGCAGCACGGCCGCGAGCGAGACGCGCATCGCGTCGTGGCGCTCGAGCAGGGGCTTCGCGGCGAGCGTGTAGATCGCCCAGGAGAGATGGCCGAGCACGATCAGCCCGTCGCCGAGAGGACTGCCGAGCTCGGGCCGCACGGCGCCCTGCATCACGATCAAGAGCGCGCCGAAGCAGCCGATCGCGACCGACGCGATCCGCAGCGGTGTCAGGCGTTCGCGCAGGAACAGCCAGCCGCCCGCCAAGATGCCGATCGGCTCGAGCGGCGAGAGCAGCGCGCCGCTGGTGCCGGTGGAGAGCTCGATGCCGCTCGCGAGCAGCACCTGCGGCAGCGCGAAGCCGGCCCACGAGAGCAGGATCAAGAGCTTCCAGTCGTCTCGCGAGAACGGCTGGCGCACGCGCGACTCCGTGTGCGTCAGGCGATCGATCGCGAGCAGCGCGAGCACCCCGAACGCCTGGCGCGAAGCGACCATCGTCCAAGGTCCGAGACCGCTGAGCGCGAGCTTGGTCAGGATCGGTGCGAGTCCGCCGCAGGTCTGGGCCAGCAGCGCAACGAGCAGAACCTGGGTCGTCATATCTGCGCGCAGACTACAGGGCGCGCTATTCGCCGCGGACGCCGCTCGCTTCGAGCGAGAGAAGATCGTGCGAGACGAGCACCGTCACGCCGTGGTCGCGTTCGAGCTCGGCGAGCAGGCGGCGCACCGCGTCGAGGCGCGCGGGCGATTCGGGCACGAGCAGCAAGCTGTACAGCGGCGGCTTGGAAATGTTGCGGCGCACTCCGTCGATCTGATTCACGACGTCGCCCGTGAGCACGTACGTGCGCACGCCGTCGCTGCCGCGCACGTGCGCGACGAACACCTGCGAGCCGGGCGTGTGGCCGGCGGCGGCGAAGAACGAGAGCCCGGGAAATCCGCGCACGCGCAGCAGCGGGTCGCCTTCGACGATCTCGGGCGCGAGACACTTCGCCTCCGCGAGCTGTGCGAGCCCGGGCCGCGTGGTGTAGTTCGACTCCTCGACCTGCAGGCGGTTCTGGAACAGCGGGATCGGCTGCTCGTGCATGCGACACAGCGCGGCGACGCCGCTGGTGTGGTCGGTGTGCTCGTGGGTGAAGGCGATTCCGGCGACGCGCCGGACCGAGAGCTTGAGCTTCTCGGCCATCGAGCCGAGCGGCACGATCGGATCGGCGCCCGAGAAGGACTCGAGCGGTTTGCCGAACGCGATCGCCGCTTCCGCGTCCATGCCCGCGTCGACCAGGAAAATCCGCCCGTCCGACCACTCGAGCGCGAAGACCGTGTGCCCCATGGCGTAGGGCGCATCCGGGGTCGGGTCCTCGCTCGGGTCGAGCACCGCCGAGCGTGACATCGTCTGACTCGCGGTGTTCAGCCACGAGATCCGCACGGGCAGATCCGCCGCCGGGTCGTACGCGAGGATGTCGTCCAGGGCCGGCAGCTCGGGATTGAGCGCGCGGATCGCCCGCCCGGCGAGGAACAGGCCGCCGGCGACGAAAATCAGCGCCAGACCGACGAGCGCGCCGAGCGCGATCAGGACTCTTCGCAGCATTGCATCGCAGTGTAGCCACAAACGCGCGCGACGGATGCGCGAAATACGCGCTGGGCGGAGTGAGCCACGGAGGACGCAGAGGCTTGGCCGGACTGACCCAGATCTACCGGCACGACGCGCTTCGGACCCACTGGCACGAGAAGCACGCGAGCGATTGAACGCGGCGTCGAGGCCGCACTCGCGCTAGCGGGGCGGAAGGTGCTTCACGCGCGCGATCGGCTTCGGGGCGAGTCGCTGGCCGCGCGTGGTGAGACCGGCGAACTCGAGCGTGCCCAAGTCGAAGTCGCATTCCTTCTGACGCTGGCGCTTCGCGGCGACGAACTGCAGGTGCACGCTGCCGGGCGGCGTGTCGCCCTCGAGCAAGAGGTCGAGCTTGCCCTTCTCGTCCTTGAAGAAGCGGTATTCCTTGTCGTGAATGAAGCTCTCGATGTGCACGCGCTTGCCGAACGCCGTGCGGTCGGCGTCGCGCCACACGATCGTGAAGTCCTTTCCCTTCTCGGGATCGAAGACCGCGACGTACAGCACCTTGCGCGGCAGCAGCACCTTCTTGGGCGGGTACATGATGCGATAGGTGCCGTCGCTCGAGACCGCCAGGATGCGGTCGTACTCCGAGACGTTCAGGCCGAACTCGGAGCCGCGCACGTCGGTGCCGAAGAAGCCCGTCTCTTCGTCGTAGGAGACGCGGATGTTCGCGCTCGCGACCGCTTTCTTGTCGATCTCGTCGATCGACGTGACCTTGGTGCGGCGCTTGTACTTCTCGCCGTACTTCTCGATCAAGCTCTCGAGCCAGGCGATCACCGTCTTGGTGAGCGCCTTCAGCTTCTTGCGCACGCCCGCGAGCTCGCCGAGCACTTCCTCGAGCTCGCTGCGGTGCTTCTCGATGTCGTAGGCGGAGATGCGCCGGATGCGGATCTCGAGCAGCCGCTTCACGTCGTCGTCGTGCATGTCGCGCACGAACTCGCGGCGGAACTCGGCCATGCCCTTGTGCACGGCTTCGAAGACCTTCTCTTCCGTGCGCGCGGTCTCGATCTTCTTGTAGACACGGTTCTCGATGAACACGCGCTCGAGCGTCATCCAGTGCTGGCGGTCGACGAGCCGGAGCTCGTCCCACTCGAGCTCGGCCTTGATCTGCTCGCGCAGCCGCGCGGTCGCGTCTTCGAGCACCTCGTTCACGGTGAACTCGACGGGCTTCTGGTCGCGGATCGCGAGCACCGACGACGAGAGCGAGACCTCGCACTCGGTGTAGGCGTAGAGCTGCGGGATCACCTCGTCGACGTAGACGCCGCGCGCGAGCGAGAGCTCGATCTCGACCTTGTCGGTGGTGAAGTCGTCGATGCCGGTGATCTTGACGCGGCCCTTCTGCGACGCGTCCTCGATCGATGCGATCAGCGACTCGGTGGTGGTGCCGAAGGGGATCTCGCGGATCACGACCGTCTTTTCGCCGCGCGCCTCGATGCGCGCGCGCACCTTCACCTTGCCGCGGCCCTTGTCGTACTCCGACACGTCCATCAGCCCGCCGGTCGGGAAGTCGGGCACGACCTTGTACTTCTCGCCCGACAGGATCGCGATCTGCGCCTTCAAGAGCTCGACGAAGTTGTGCGGCAGGATGCGCGTGGCCATGCCGACCGCGATGCCCTCGATGCCGAGCAACAGCGTCACCGGCAGCTTAGCGGGCAGGAACACGGGCTCGTCGCGGCGGCCGTCGTAGCTCGGCGTGAACTCGGTCAGGTTCGGATTGAAGAGCGTGTCGCGCGCGAGCGGCGTGAGCCGGCACTCGATGTAGCGCGACGCCGCCGCCGGGTGGCCGGTGATCGGGTTGCCGAAGTTGCCCTGGCGCTCGACGAAGTAGTCCTTGTTCGCGAGCACGACGAGCGCGTCGCCGATCGACACGTCGCCATGAGGGTGCAGCTTCATGGTCTCGCCGATCACGTTGGCGACCTTGTGGAACAGGCCGTCATCCATCGTGAACAGCGTGTGCAAGAGCCGCCGCTGCACCGGCTTGCAGCCGTCACGCAGGTCGGGCAGCGCGCGATCCAAAATGGTGTAGCTCGCGTACTCCAGGAAGTTGCGCCGCATCAGCGGCTCGAGATTCGCCATCCTAGGTCACGTCGTAGATCAGGTTGTCGATGATGAAATCGCGCCGCGCGGGCGTGTTCTTGCCCATGCAGAACTCGAGGCTCGCGGACGCTTCACCGAGCGTCGAGAGCGAAACCGGCACCAGCCGGATGTCGGCGCCGATGAACTGCCCGAACTCGTCGGGGCTGATCTCGCCGAGCCCCTTGAAGCGCGTGATCTCGGGCTTGCCGGTGAGCGACTCGATGGCTTGGTCGCGCTCCTTCTCGCTGTAGCAGTAGCGCGTCTCCTTGCGGTTGCGCACCCGAAAGAGCGGCGTCTCGAGGATGTAGAGGTGCCCCTTCAGCACCAGCTCCTCGAAGTAGCGCAGGAAGTACGTGAGCAAGAGATTGCGGATGTGCATGCCGTCGACGTCGGCGTCGGTGGCGATCACCACGCGGCCGTAGCGCAGGCCCTCGAGTCCGTCCTCGATGCCGAGCGCCCGCATGATGTTGTAGAGCTCTTCGTTCTTGTATACGGCGTCGCGCTGCAGGCCGTAGCAGTTCAGCGGCTTGCCTTTCAGCGTGAAGATCGCCTGCGTGAACACGTCGCGCGACTTGATCATCGCGCCGCCGGCCGAGTTGCCCTCGGTGAGAAAGATCGTGGTGTCGTCGTGGCGCAAGTCCGCGACCTCGTCGTAGTGCACCTTGCAGTCGATCAGCTTGGGAATCCGGATCGCGACCGTCTTCGCGCGCTCGCGCGCCTGCTTCTTGATCGACGCGAGCTCCTTGCGGATGCGCTCGTTCGTGCGGACTTTCTCGAGCAGTGCTTCGGCGGCTTCCGCGTTGCGGTGCAGCCACAGGATCACCTGCTCCTTCACTTCCTTGGTGATCCACGGCTTCACGTCGGTGGAGCCGAGCTTGTTCTTGGTCTGACTCTCGAACACGGGATCCTGGATCTTGACCGCCACCGCGCCGACGATGCCGTCGCGCACGTCCTCGCCCGCGAAGTCCTTGCCCGAGAACTCGTTCACGCCGCGCAAGAGGCCCTCGCGGAACGCGGCCTGGTGTG
>JANNLG010000072.1:0-3398 GCA_031396695.1 Deltaproteobacteria bacterium | reverse complement strand
CGAATGGCGTCGGCGTTCGGGAACTCGACCAGCAGCACCACGTACGGCACGGCTTCCTTGAGCGCCGGATGCACGGGGTGCCAGACGCGCTCCCAGGAGTAGATGCGCGCGGGTCCGGGCACGGGCGCGAAGCCGAGCTCGAAGGCGTGGCAGTGGTGGCAGATCCACTCCGGCCCCCACTGGAAGCGCGCGCAGGCGTGGCAGCGCTGCGCGACCAATTCGTGTCGCAGCAGCGCGTCCCAGTACGGGCGGTCGAGGCCGTCGGCAAGCGGTGCGGGTGCCGGCAGACCGGCGGGCAGGACGGTGTCCGCGGCGCTCACAGCGTCACCTCCGATCCGAGGATCATGTCACTGACCGGTGTAACCATCGGGCCCGAGCCGACCAGCGCGAGCTTGGCGCCCGGCACCTGCGCGGCCGACTGACCGCGAATCTGGCGCACGGCCTCGACCTGCAGCTCGAGCCCGTGCATGTAGCACTCGGCCAGGTTCCCGCCGCTGGTGTTGAGCGGCAGCTTCCCGCCGGGCGCGGAGAAGTTCTCGAGCGTGCAGAACTCGTTCGCCTCCTCGTAGCCGAAGAAGCCGTGCTCGATCAGGCTCATTACCACGCCGGCGGTGAAATTCTCGTAGCTCTGTACGACGTCGATGTCCTGCGGGCCGACGCCGGCCATGCGATACAGACGCTTGGCGACGGTCTTGAAGCTCGACGTCGCGTAGTCGGGGTTGTTGTGCGAGCCCGCGCCCGCGCGATTCTCGGAGCCCTGCGCCGCGCCGAGCAGGTAGGCGGGCGGCTGGCGCAGGTCGCGCGCGCGCTCTGCCGAGACGAGCAGCAGCGCCGCCGCGCCGTCGTTCTCGAGGCAGCAGTCGTACAGGTGGAACGGCTCGACGATCCAGCGCGACGCATCGTAGGCATTGGCCGTGAGCGGCCGCCCGTACATGATCGCGCGTGGGTTGGTCTGCGCGTGCTGGTAGCAGGCGAGCGCGACGGCGCGAAACGCCTCCTGCCGGATGCCGTGCTCGTGCATGAGCCGCGTCGCGCGCATCGCGAACATCTGCGCGGGCGACATCAGCCCGTAGGGCAGCCACAGCGCCGGATCGCCCGACACCGTTTCGCGTCGCGCGCCAGAGCCGAAGCGCCCGAACTGCCCCTGCGCGAGCGCGCGGTACACGACAACGCAGTCGGCGATGCCGGCCGCGATCGCCGCCGCCGCGTTTCCGACCGCTGCCGAGCCGCCGCCCCCGCCGCCGCCCCACTGCATGTTCGAGAACGTGAGCTCGCGACAATCGAGCGCCGCGGCCAGCCGCGAGGGATCGTTGCGATCGTTGGAGTACGACGCGAAGCCGTCGACGTCGCGCGGGTCGACGCCCGCATCCGCGCAGGCCGCCAGGATCGCCTTCAGTCCGAGGACGAACTCCGGCTCCTTGGCCTCGCCGCGCTTGTAGTAGGTCGACTCGCCAATCCCGGCGATCGCGACCCTGCCCCGAAGACTGCGCGTGGACATGCGCCCGATTCTCTCACGAGCTCAGTCGTCTTCGTCCAGCGGGGCGGCCTCGGCCGGCAGCGCGAGCACCTGCTCCGACTCGCCGACTTGCAGCGTTTCGACGTCGCGCAGCCGGCGCGTAATGGCTCGCGCGCGGGTGCCCGTCTCGTCGATCGTGTTGCTGGCCGCCTGGAGCTGCTTCTTCACCTTGTCCAGCACGTCGCCGTACTTTCCGAACTCGGCTTTCACCGCGGCCAGCACCTGCCAGACCTCGCTCGCGCGCTGCTCGATCGCGAGCGTCTTGAAGCCCATGCGCAGGCTGGTCAGCAGCGCCGCCAGCGTGGTCGGGCCCGCGACCACCACGCGGAACTCACGCTGCAGCGTCTCGACCAAGCCCGGCTGGCGCAGGACTTCCGCGTACAAACCTTCGGTGGGCAGGAAGAGGATTGCGAAGTCGGTGGTGTGGGGCGGTGCGACGTACTTCGCCTCGATGCTCTGTGCCGCCAGGCGTACCGCGCGCACGAGCGCGGCCGTGGCGGCGGCGAGCGCCTCGACATCTCCGGCCTCGACCGCAAGCACCAGACGCGCGTAGTCCTCCTGCGGGAACTTGGCGTCGATCGGCAGCCACAGCGGGCGCTCGCGCGACGAGTCCGGTCCGGGTAGCCGCACCGCGAACTCGACGATCTCGCGCGAGTCGGGTTTGGGCTGCACGTTTCGAGCGAACTGATCGGGCGTCAGGATCTGCTCCAGGATCGCACCGAGCTGGACCTCGCCGAAGGTGCCCCGCGTCTTCACGTTGCTGAGCACGCGCTTCAGGTCGCCGACGCCCGTCGCCAGGCTCTGCATCTCGCCCAGGCCGCGCTGCACGGCTTCCAGCCTTTCGCTGACCAGCTTGAACGACTCGCCCAGCCGCTTCTCGAGCGTGCCCTGCAGCTTCTCGTCGACGGTCTTGCGCATCTCGTCGAGCTTCTTCTCGTTGCCTTCCTGAAGCTGCTTCAGCTGCGTGTCGAGCGCCGTGCGCAGACGATCGAGCCGCTGCTCGTTCGAGTCGGTGAGACCCTTCAACTGCGCGGTGAGCTGCGACGTCAGCTCGACGCGCAGCTCGCTCGCGTTCTTCGCGGCGTCGTCGCGCCCGATGCGCAGCTCTTCGCGCACGGCCAGCTCGGCCCTGTCGAGCGACTGACGCGACGACTGCGCGAGCCGCCAGGCGAACACGACGGCGACCAGCGCAGCGAAGGCCGCGAGGATCACGAGCAGTATCTCGAGCGGCACATCGCCTCCGGGAGTTTCCCGGCGAATTGTACCCCGCTACATCCGGTTCAGGTCGTGACCACCCACCACGCGCGACATGACCGAGTCGTACTCCGCGGGGACCAGCGGTCCGAGCGGCTGCGGCACGACCTGCTCGGCCACCTGGCGCGCGGGCAGCGCGTTCACCATCGACGTCGCGAACGACGAGACGTAGGGCAGCGATTGCACGCCGAGCAGCGCGATCCAGAGCAGCGCCTCGACGTCGTCGCTGCCGTAGCGGAAGTAGATCGCGAACGCGCCCAGCCCGAGCAGGGCCAGGATCGTGCTCTCCTCGCGCGCGGCGAGCAGACCGCGCACGAACGCCGGCTGATCTTCACACTTCGGTGTACGCATGAACGGGCGGCCGTTCGTGAACAGGCCCGAGAACATCGCCTTGCCGATCGTGTGCGTGAGCGAGAGCCCCGCGAGCGCGGCGGACAGGTTCTGCCCCGGCGTCGCCTTCACGCGGGCGGCGTACAGCCAGAGCGTTTTGCCGACCTTCAGCGCGAAGAAGCCGAGCGACGCGCACAGGAAGAAGCGCAGCGGGAACTCGAACACCTTCGGCAGCGCGACCAGACCCGCAGTCCAGATCAGCGCCAGAACCGTGACCGCCGTGTTGAGCGCGTCCGCG
>JANNLG010000039.1:0-1647 GCA_031396695.1 Deltaproteobacteria bacterium | reverse complement strand
GACCACAAGCTGACCAGCGAAGTCTGGCTCGAGCCGACGCACGGCCATACACCGGGACACGTCAGCGTGCGCATCTCCTCGGCGGGCGAGGACGCGGTGATCACCGGCGACATGATGCACCACCCCTCGCAGATCGCGAAGCCCGAGTGGGGTTCGAACTTCGACTGGAACCAGGAACAGGGACGCGAGACGCGGCGAGCGGCGATCGAGCGCTGGTCGAAGGGCAACTACCTCGTGATCGGCACGCACTTCGCGACGCCCACCGCGGGCCGGATCGTGCGCGACGGGAACGCCTGGCGCCTGGCCGTCTGAACGCGCGCGCATGAGCTCCGAAGTCGTCACCTATCCGGGCGCGCGCCGTCCGGATCGAAGCCGCCGCGTCGACGCGCACGGCGTCGGCATCGCCGTGTACGAGTGGGGCGCCCCGGACGCGAAGCCGCTGCTGCTCGCGCACGGCGGCTTCGACTTCGCCGGCACCTTCGACGGCTTCGCGCCGCTGCTCGCCGACGCGGGCTGGCGCGTGGTGTCGTGGGACCACCGCGGCCACGGCGACTCCGACCACGCCGCGCTCTACTCCTGGCAGGCCGACCTGCGCGACGCGCTCGCGGTGATGGACACGGTCGGCCACGCGCCGATGCCGATCGTCGGTCACTCGAAGGGCGGCGGCGTGTGCATGCAGCTCACCGAAGCGCGCCCGCACCGCGTGTCGCGCTTCGCGAACCTGGACGGAATGCCCGGCAAGTGGCGACACCCGGACGTGGCGGACCACGAGCGCACGAAGCTGCTCGACAGCGAGCTCGCGAGCTGGCTCGACTGGCGCCAGCGCGCCGGCACGCTCGAGCGCAAGCCCGGCACGCTCGACGAGCTCGCCCGGCGGCGCGGGCGCATGAACCCGCGGCTCTCGCACGAGTGGCTGCGCTACCTGGTGACGATCGGCGCGCGCCACGACGCCGACGGCTGGCGCTGGAAGATCGACCCGTCGATGCGCTTCGGCGGCTTCGGCCCGTGGCGCCCCGACTGGTCGCTCGAGCGCATGCGCGGCTTTCCGGTGCCGCTGCTCGCGATCCTCGGTCTGATCGAGGAAGAGATGGGCTGGGGCACGCGGCCCGAATCGCTCGCGCCGTTCATGCCGAGCGACGCGCGCGTGCTCGCGTTCGAGGACTCCGGCCACTTCGTGCACATCGAGCACCCCAAGCGCGTCGCGGATCTGGTGCTGGAGTTTTTGACGTGACCCGCGGCGAGGGCCGCCCCGAGCCGCGGGGGCAAGCGCCGCAACGCGGCGCGCGCAGCGAGGCGCAGCCGAGCGTAGCTTCAGTAAGACACAATCGTGTACAGCTCGCCGTGCACACGCTGCGCGGCGGCGATGGGCCTGCGCTGTTGTTGCTGCACGGGCTCGGCGAGCGCTCGCCCGCGCGCGTGCCGAACGAGTACGCGAGCTGGCCGGGTCCGGTCTACGCGCTCGACTTCACCGGCCACGGGGAGTCCACGATTCCGCGCGGCGGCGGGTACACCTGCGAGATCCTGATGGGCGACGTCGACGCGGCGCTCGCACGCACCGGCCCCGCGACGCTGGTCGGCCGCGGGCTCGGCGCGTACATCGCCCTGCTCAGCGCGGGCGCGCGGCCGAAGCTCGTGCGCGGCGCCATC
>JANNLG010000015.1:0-22664 GCA_031396695.1 Deltaproteobacteria bacterium | reverse complement strand
AGCGACCGTTCTCGCTGGCGGCGGAGGCCGCGCTCGACGAGCTCGCGCGCCATCTGATGGAAGGCATGAGCGTCGACGAAGCGCTCTCCTGGATGCGCTATCAGGGCTTCGAGCTCGCCGGCCAGGACTTCCGCGTAATGGGCGTCGAGGAGCTCCTGCAGCAGCTTCGCCAGCAGGCGCGTGAGCTGATGGCCGGCCGCAACATGGACCACGCGTTCGACGAGCGCTGGCAGCGGCTGCGCGACGCGCTCGACCGCGAACAGACGGCGCTGCGCCAGCGACACTTGGAAGAGTCACAGCGCCTGAACGAGTTCCGCGCGCGCCGCGAGCCGCTGCCCAAGCGACTGTCGGAGGCGCTGCGCCGCTTCGAAACGCACGAGTGGGAGGACGCCGACGCGGAGGCCGAGTACCGCGAGCTCGTCGAAGAGCAGGGCGACATCCGCTCGCTCGAGGACTTCCAGGCGCGCAACCGCCAGCAACTTCGCGGCGGGCAGAACCTGTCGTTCGAAGAGGCGCTCGAGCTGATGCGTCAGGTCGAGAAGCTCGGCCAGATGGCGCGCAACCTGCTGGAAGGGAACTTCGAGTCGATCTCGCTCGACGATCTGCGCGAGCTGGCGGGCGAGGAAGGCGTCGAGTCACTCTTGATCCTGCGCGATCTGCGCGGCCGGCTCGAGCAGGCCGGCTACGTGCGCGACGGCAAGGCGGGTCTCGAACTCACGCCGCGGGCCATCCGGCGCATCGGCGAGCTCGCGCTCGACGACATCTACGGCGCGCTGAAGCGCGGCGCGCCCGGCGCGCACGCCACGCTGCACCGCGGCGGCGGCGCGATCACCGTCGAGCGCAGCCGCGCCTACGTGTTCGGCGAGCCCGCGCACATCAACGCGGTCGCCACGGTGCGCAACGCGCTCCTGCGCGATCCAGCGCACGCGAGCGTGCCCGTGCAGATTCAGCCGCAGGACCTCGAGGTCTGGGACACCGACCAGCAGACCGACACCACGACGGTGCTCTTGCTCGACATGAGCTGGTCGATGTCGTGGTCGGGCCGCTGGCCGGCGGCGAAGCGCGTGGCGATCGCGATGGACCAACTGATCCGCACGCGCTACCCGCGCGACCGCTTCTTCATCGTCGGCTTCTACACGCGCGCGCGCGAGCTGCGCATTCCCGAGCTGCCCGAGCTGGTCTGGAACATGGAGGACCCGTTCACGAACCTGCAGGACGGGCTGCGCGTCGCCCAGAGACTCATCGATCGCTTCCCGTCCGCGAACAAGCAGATCATCGTGATCACCGACGGCCAGCCGACCGCTTACTTCGTGGGCGAGGAGCTGCGCGTCGAATGGCCGAGTGGCGTCGGCGGCACGAGCCCCCGCGCGAACAAGGAGACGCTCGGCGAGGTCTCGCGCGTGACGCGCAAGGGCATCACGATCAACACCTTCATGCTCGACGACTCGCCCGAGCTGATGCGCTTCGTCGAGGCCATGACCCGCATCAACAAAGGCCGCGCGTTCTACACCACGCCGGGTCAGATCGGCGAGTACGTGATGGTCGACTACCTGTCGCGGAAGCGCCGGAAGATCCGCTGACGCCCGTCGTCTCGGCCGAGGACCTGCGCGAGCGCGGCCTGCGCGCGTGCCTGGGCGCGGAACGCGTCGTGCTCGAGCTCGGCTTCGGCCGCGCGGAGCTCTTGCTCGAGCTGGCGGAACAGAACCCCGGCCGCACGTATCTCGGCGTCGAGGTCTCGCGCAAACGCGTGCTGAAAGCGGGCAAGCGCGCCGAGCGCCGCGAGCTCCGCAACGTGTTCATGATCCACGCGCCGGCCGAGTACGTGCTCGAGCGCGTTCTGCCCGCCGGCGTGGTCGAGGAGGCTTGGGTGAACTGCCCCGACCCCTGGCCCAAGAAGCGCCACTGGCGGCGGCGGCTGGTGCAGGCGCCGCTGCTCGAATTGCTCGCGCGGGCGCTCTTGCCCGGCGCGCTCCTGCACATCGCGACCGACCACGAGGGCTATCGCGACTGGATCGCCGAGGTGCTCGCGAAACAGGACGCGTTCCTGAACCTGCACGCGCCCGCGGCTTTCGTCGGCACGCGGCCGGAGCGGCGCGAGACCGCCTACGAAGCGGAATGGCGCGCGGAAGGTCGCACGATGGCGTACTTCGACTATCGTAGGGCGCCGTGAAGTCCCTGCTCGCCCGCACCCCCGACGAGCTGCGCGACGACTTCGCGGCCGCGGGCCACGCAGGCTTCCGCGCCGCGCAGGTCGCGCACTGGTTGTTCGCGCGCCGCGAGCGCGACTTCGGCGCGATGGCGAATCTGCCGCGCGCGCTGCGCTCCGAGCTCGCGAGCGCATGGGCCACGCGCGCGCTCGAACGCGTGGCCGTGCACAAGGCCGCGGACGGCACGCGCAAGCTCGTGCTCGGCACGCACGACGGCGCGCGCATCGAGGCCGTGATCATTCCCGAGCGCCGGCGCCAGACGCTGTGCGTCTCGTCGCAGATCGGCTGCAGCCTCGACTGTTCCTTTTGTGCGACCGGGCGCATGGGCCTGGGCCGAAACTTGCGCGCGGAGGAGATCGTCGATCAGGCCCTGCACGCTTGCGAGATCCTCGACGACTCGGATCAGACGCTCACGCACGTGGTGTTCATGGGCATGGGCGAGCCGCTCTTGAACCTCGCCAACGTCGTGCAGGCGATCCGCGTGCTCACCCACGCCGACGCGTTCGCGCTCTCGCCCAAACGCATCACGGTGTCGACGGCGGGTGTCGTACCGAAGCTCGCCGAGCTCGGTAAGGCAGCGCCCGTACGTCTGGCGGTGTCGCTGCACGCGACCACGGACGCGCTGCGCGACGAGCTCGTGCCGCTGAACCGCCGCTTCCCGCTCGCGAAGCTGCTCGAGGCCTGCGCGGCGTATCCGATCGCGAAGCGCGACCGACTCTCGTTCGAGTACGCGCTGCTCGCAGGCGTGAACGATTCGGACGCCGACGCGCAGGCGCTCGCGCGGATCGCGCTCGAGGCGCGCGCGAAGATCAACCTGATCCCCATGAACGAGCACCCGTCGAGCCCGTACCGAAGGCCGTCGGAGGCGCGCATCGACGCGTTCCTGGCCGTGCTCGCCGAGGCGGGTGTCGGCGCGACCGTGCGGCGCTCGCGCGGAGACGACATCTTCGCCGCCTGCGGACAGCTCGGCGCGCTCGCCGAGACGCAGGCCACGGCGACAAGCGCGGATGCCGTCAGCCGATAAGAGGCCAGCCATGCTCTACGCGATCGGTGACATCCACGGCAAGCGCGACTCGCTCGCCAGACTGCTCGCGCTGCTCCCGCTCGAGCCGAGCGACCGGCTGATCTTCATCGGCGACTACATCGACCGCGGTCCCGAGCCCAAGGCCACCGTCGACTTGTTGATCGAAGTCTCGCAGCAGCGCGAGTGCATCTTCCTGATGGGCAACCACGAGGCGATGTTCCTGTCGTTCCTCGGCTGGCAGGGGCCGTCCTACTTCGGCAAAGAGGCCTTCCTGCACAACGGCGGCGAGACCACGCTCGCGAGCTACGGCTACTTCGAGGCCGACGGCGACTTCAAGCTGCCGCCCGAGCACGAGAAGTTCTACCGCGAGCTGCAGCTGTTCCACCTCGAGGGCGAGTACGCGTTCGTGCATGCGGGCATGTCGAAGGCGGCGCTCGGCCTGTCCGACGTGAAGTACGCGCTCTCGCGCGAGCGCACGAAAGACCTGCTCTGGCAGCGCGAGACCGCCGACCTGCCGCACAGCCTGGGCGTGACGATCGTCTACGGACACACGCCGTTGCCCGATTTCAGTGTAAGGTGGAACGTGCCGTACTCGATCGGGATCGACACGGGCGCGGTCTACGGCGGACCGCTCTCCGCGATCCGCCTGCCCGACGAGACCATCTTCCAATCGAGCTGATGCAACTCACCCCCGAACACGAACTGACCCGCGACAGCGTGCGGCGTCTCGCCGAAGAAGAGCTCGCCCCGATCGCGGCGCGCATCGACGCCGAGGACTGGTTCCCGCGCGACTTCTTCCGGCGGCTGGGAGAGATCGGCGCGCTCGGCGTGCTGGTGCCCGAGGAATACGGCGGAAGCGGCGGCGACTACATCGGCGCGACCCTGATCATGGACGAGCTCGCGCGCCACTCCGGCTCGGTCTCGCTCTCCTACGGCGCGCACGCGGTGCTGTGCGTGGGCGCGATCGCTCGTGACGCGAACGCCGAACAGAAGCAGCGCGTGCTGCCCAGGCTGTGCTCGGGCGAGGCGATGGGCGCCTGGGCGCTGACCGAACCGAGCTCCGGCTCCGACGCGCTCGGCATGCGCACGCGCGCGGTGCGCGACGGCGACGCCTACCTGCTCGACGGCAGCAAGACTTTCATCACCAACGGCTCCGAGGCCGAGACGCTGGTCGTGTACGCGCGCACCGATCCGACGCTCGGCGCGAACGGCATCTCGGTGTTCATGGTCGACGGCAAGGCGCCCGGCTTCTCGTGCAGTCGCAAGCTCGAGAAGATGGGCATGCGCGGCAGCCCGACCGCGGAGCTGCGCTTCGAGGGCGTGCGCGTGCCGGTCGCCGATCGACTCGGCGACGAGAACCGCGGCGTGGCGATGATGATGCGCGGGCTCGACGTCGAGCGCGCGACGCTCGCCGGTGTATCGCTCGGCCTGGCGCAGGCCGCGCTCGACCACGCGCTGCGCTACGCGCGCGAGCGCGAGCAGTTCGGCCGTCCGATCGCCGACTTCCAGATGGTGCAGAAGATCCTCGCCGACATGTACGTCGAGCTGACCGCCGCACAGCTGCTCGTCTACGAGGCCGCCAGCCTGTGCGTGAAGCAGGCGAACGGCGTCGCGAAACTCGCGTCCGCGGCGAAGCTGTTCTCGTCCGAGATCGCCACGCGCGCGGGGCTAGCGGCCGTGCAGATCTTCGGCGGCTACGGCTACACGCGCGACTATCCGGTGGAGCGCATCGCGCGGGACGCGAAGCTGATGGAGATCGGCGCGGGCACGTCGGAGATCCAGCGCACCATCATCGCGCGCGAGTTGCTGAAAGGCCGCTAGCGGCGATCGCCTCGGCGACCTCGGAGGTCGGGCACTAGACCTCCGAGGTTGCGCGCGGTTTCGGACCGGCGTCGGGCCTTCGCCTACGAAGTTCCCTTCTCGACGATCGGGATCACGAGCACGGTGCCGGGCAGGAGCTTGCCGAGGTCGACGTCGGGGTTGTAGCGGCGGATCAGCCAGGTGGGGACGGCGTACTTCTTGTGCGAGAGCACCCACAGCGTCTCGCCCGGTCGCAGCGTGTGCTCGAGCGTGTTCGCGACCCGGTAGCTGCCGAAGAAGTCCTCCTCGATGCCCTTGTGGTACTCGAGGCGCCGCTGCTGGAACTCGTCCGCCGACACCTTGCTGAAGTCGAGTCGCAGCGTCTGACCGGCCTGGAGCTGACGGCGCGGCTTCAGCTTGTTCAGGTTGCGCAGCCGCTGGGGCGTGACCTCGAGCCATTCCGCGAAGTGCCCGAGCGTCTCGTCGACATCGACGATCACGCGCTCCTTGTCGATGCGGCGGAACGGCGAATCGTCGGGTGCGCCTGGCGCGGGCTCGGGCGCGCTGGCCGCCATCTCCTCGGCGGTGACGGCGGTGGCCGCGAGCGCTTGCGACGGCTGTGGCACGTCGACCTCGAGCGCGGCGATGATCACCTCGGGCTCGACGATCGCCTCCGGCGCGACGGTCGGCGCGACCTGCGGCTCGACGACGACGACGGGCTCGGGCTCCGGCTCCGCGACGACCGGGGGCTCCTGCTCCGCGATCGCCACGACGATGTCCGGCACGATCTCGGGCGTGAGGTCGGTCGCGACCTCGGGCTGCGCGGCCTCGGGCTGCAGGACCAGCTGCGCGACTGGCGGCTCGACGGGCGGCGCCAGGGCGTTCGCCACGCTCTGCGGCGTGGGCAGCGTCGCAGCCTCGGCCGTCCTCACGATCTCGAAGTCCGGCTTCGCCGCGGGCGCGGATCTTCCGGAGCGATCGGGAATCTGCAGCACCTGGCCGGGGTAGATCGGACGCCGCGCGCCGATGTCGTTCTCGGCGACCAGCGCGGCCACGCTGGTGCGGTGCTTGCCCGCGATCCGGCCCAGCGTGTCGCCACGCCGAACGGTGTAGTACTTGTTGGCATGCTGATCGGGGTGACGGCTGGACTTGGGCACGGCCGCGAGCCAGGTCGACGCGTCGCCGACCACCGTGCCGGCGGGCAGTCGCAGCGAGTAGCCCTTCGGGATGCGCTTGCCCGAGCGGAACACCGGCGGGCGCAAGGCGGGGTTGAGCTGCGAGATCGTCTCGCGCGACACGCCCAGGTTACGCTCGAGATCCTTGACGTCGGCGTAGAACGGCATCGAGACGATGTCGACCACCGAAGGCTCGTCGCGGTCGAGCTGCCCGAAGTACGATTCGTACGAGCGCACGATCCTCCGCGCCGCCAGAAACTGCGCGTAGAAGTTCCGCGACGCGAAGCCGAAGCTCGGACTCTGGTAGCGCTCGACGATCACGTCGATGCGGCTGGTGCCGAGCTTCTTCACGGCGCGATTCATGCCGGCCGCGCCGTGGTTGTACGCGGTCAGCGCGAGCGGCCAGTTGCCCAGGATTCCGTAGTTCTCGCGCAAGAGCCGCGCGGCGGCGCGCGTGGAGGTGATCGGGTCGAGCCGCTCGTCCACCACGTAGTCGACCTTCATGAAGCGCTTGCCAGTTCCGCGCATGAACTGCCACGCACCGGCCGCACCGTACTTCGAATACGCGTGCACGTTGAACGACGACTCGACGTGCGGCAGGTAGGCGAGATCCTCGGGCAGGCGCTGGTCGCGGAAGTGCGCGCGCATCTCGGCCTCGTAGGCGCCGGAGCGGATCAAGCCGTCGCGGAACTTGTCGCGTTGGCCGAGCTGGAAGCGCATGCGCTGCTTGGCCTCGCGGATGTCGTGCAGGTCGGGGTCGCGGCCGAGCGCCTGGTTGAAGGCGCGCAGCACGTTGCGCTCGGCCTCGTTGCGCGGCTCGGCGCCGAGCGCGAGCCGGTCGAGCGCGTCCTTCCAGCGGTCCTTGCCGCGCTCCACGATCGCCTCGCGGCGCCGGCTGTTGCGCTCGCCGTCGAAACGGATCAGCTCGTACACGATGCCCAGGTGCCGCGCGTCGTGCAGGAAGCCGCCATCGGTGGTCGACTCGATGTAGACACGCGTCCAGAACGCGACCGCGGGGCGCATCGCCTCGGGTTCGGGGAACGGCTCGCTCTGCGCGGCCCGCGCGCGCGGGCTCGCCGAAAGGCAGACGAGCGCGAGCGCAAGAATCGAAAGGAGCCGCGCGAATCCGCTCAAAAATCCTACCCCCGCCGACAAGCCCTGATCGTCGCCGCGACCGGCTCGCTTGAGGCTGGGCAGGATAACAGACGAGCCGGAGGGGACCCCTCGCGGTGCTATGCTGCGCCTTCTCCGGCCCGCCGGCCCGGATGACGGAGGAGCGTGGCGCATGGGTCCCTTGTCAGGAATCCGCATTCTCGAGTTCGCGGGCATCGGTCCGGGGCCGTTCTGCGCGATGCTGCTCGCCGACATGGGCGCCGAAGTGGTGCGCATCGACCGCGCCCAGAACGTACGCGGGGGTGATCCCGCCAAGCCGCCCTCCGATCCGCTCCTGCGCGGCCGGCGAAACATCGCCTTCGATCTCAAGCAACCGCAGGCGATCGAGGCGGTGCTGCGCCTGGTCGCGGGCGCGGATGCGCTGATCGAGGGCTTCCGCCCTGGCGTGATGGAGCGGCTCGGGCTCGGCCCGGACGTCTGCCTCGCGCGCAACGCGAAGCTCGTCTACGGGCGCATGACGGGCTGGGGGCAGGACGGCCCGATGGCGCAGGCCGCCGGTCACGACATCAACTACATCGCGCTGGCCGGCGCGCTCGAGCCGATCGGCCGCAAGGGCCAGCCGCCGCTGCCGCCGCTGAACCTGGTGGGCGATTTCGGCGGCGGCGGCATGCTGCTCGCGTTCGGCGTGCTGGCGGCGCTGCTCGACGCGAAGCGTTCCGGCACGGGGCAGGTCGTCGACGCGGCCATGGTCGACGGCGCGGCACTCCTGATGTCGATGTTCTGGGGCATGCGCAACGCCGGCTTCTGGAGCGACGAGCGCGGCACGAACCTGCTCGACACCGGCGCGCACTTCTACGAGGTCTACGAGTGCTCGGACGGGAAGTACGTTTCGCTCGGCTCGATCGAGCCGCAGTTCTACGCAGAGCTCTTGAAGCTCTCCGGACTCGGAAGCGAGACGCTGCCGCCGCAGATGGACCGCTCGCAGTGGCCCGCCATGAAGGTGCGCCTGGGCGCGCTCGTGAAGACCAAAACGCGCGACGAGTGGTGCCGCATCATGGAGGGCAGCGACGTGTGCTTCGCGCCGGTGCTGGCGATGAGCGAGGCGCCGTCGCACCCGCACAACGCGAGTCGCAAGACCTTCATCGAGATCGCCGGCATGACGCAGCCCGCGCCCGCTCCGCGCTTCAGCCGAACGACGCCCGAAGTAGCGCGTCCGCCTGCGCACGCGGGTCAGCACAGCGCGGAGGTGCTCGGCGCGTGGGGCTTCAGCGAGGCCGAGATTCGCGGTCTGCGGGAGTCGAAGGCGATCGCCTGAAGCGGGGATCGGCCGCGCGATGAGCGAGTTCGTCGCGATCGACTCGAGCCGCCACCGCGAGGGCTTGCAGTGCGCGCGCCGGCTCTGGCTCGCTGCGCGCGCCCCCGAGCTGGGCGAGGGCGCTGGGCGAGCGGCCGAGCGTGCTTCGCGCGCGCGCACGCGGCGTGAGCTCGCCGACCTCGCGGCCGGTTTGTTCCCCGGTGCGCAACTCGTCGCGGAGCCCGAGCCGCGGCGCGCGATCGCGCGCACGCGCGCGCTGCTGGCCGACGCGTCGGTGGCCGTGATTCGCGACGCCGTGTTCGAAGCCGATGGCGCCGTCGCGCGCGTCGACTTCGTCGAGCGGCTCGGCGCGAGCCACTTCGGACTGCGCCAGGTGCGCGCGGCGTTGCGTCCCAACGAGACCATGTTCGACGACCTGGCGTTCGACTACCACGTGGCGCGAGCGACGGGACTCGAGCTCGCGTCGGTCGAGCTCGTGCTGCTCGACGGCGACTTCGTGCGCGGCGCGCTCGCGCCCGACGCGCCGACGCTGCTGCGGCGCAGCGATGTCACGCGCGAGGTCGAGTACCTGGCGGGAGATCTCGCGGCCCGGCTGCGCGAGCAACGCGACACCTTGGCGCTCGTCGCCGCGCCCGCGATCGAGCCGTCGCCGCACTGTCGCCGGCCCGACACCTGCGAGTTCATCGCGCATTGCACCGCCGCGAAGCGCCCGGACTGGATTGGCTTCCTGCCAGGACTTCGCGCGAGCCCGTTCAAGCAGCTTCGCGACGACGGCGTCGAGCACATGGCCGAGCTGCCCGAGGCGCTGCTGCGCACGCCGTCGCAGCGCAACGCGCGCGCGAGCCTGGCGCGCGGGTCGGTGTTCGCGGCGCACGATCTCGCGCGTCGGCTCGAGGGCTTCGGTCCACCCGCGGACGCGCTCGACTTCGAGGCGATCCTGGCGGAGGTTCCGGTCTTCGCCGGCACGCGCCCGTTCGAGGTCGTGCCGTTCCAGTGGTCGGCGCACCTGTGGCTCGAGGGCGGGGAGCCGGCGCACGCGGAGTTCCTCTCCGACGGCCGCGAGGATCCGCGTCGCGGGTTCGCGGAGAGCCTGATCGCGCGGTTCGCGCCGCGCAAACTCCCGATCCTGGTCTACTCCGGCTTCGAGTCGGAAGTGATCGGCGCGCTCGCGCGGACGTTCGCGGACCTCGGCGACGAGCTCGAACGCCTGCGCGCACGGCTTCGCGATCTGCTGCCGGTGGTACGCCGAGCGGTGTACCACCCGGACTTCCTGGGCTCGTTCTCGCTCAAGCGCGTCGCGCCGGTGCTGTGCCCCGGCTTCACGTTCTCGGATCTGCCGGGCATCGCGGACGGTGGCGCGGCGTCGCGCGCCTGGCTCGCGCTCGCGCGCGGGGAGCTCGAGCGCGAGCGCGCGGCCGAGGTGCTCGCCGAGCTTCGGCTCTACTGCGCGCGCGACTCGAGCGCGCTCGTGCGACTGATGGGCGCGCTGCGCGCGCTCGAAGCCGATTGCTCCCCGCCCGCGTAGCGTGCTGAAATCGCGAGATGCCTGCTCCGAATCCCGTCCTGCCCGCTGCCATCCGCGCCTTCAACGCGCTCGGCCGTGCGGGCGCGCGGCTGGGGCTCGAGTTCGTGTCGCTCGATCCGGACGCGCTCGAGCGCCGAGCCGCTGCGCGCGCCGGGCCTGAGTCCGACGTGCCGGCGCAGTTTCGCGAGGGCCTGCGCGTGCTGGTCCGCGCGCTCGAGAGCGAGGCGCGGCTGTCGCTGCTCGGGCGCGTGTCGGTGCGTTCGCAGATCCTGCGCTTGCTCGAGAATCGCGCGCGCTTCGAGGCCGACCGCGCGCGCAACCCGGAGATTGCGCGCGAGTCGATCACGCGGCCGCTTTTCGTCGTCGGTCTACCGCGCACGGGCACGACGCTGCTGCACGCGCTGCTGGCGCAGGACCCCGATACCCGCACCCCGCTCGCCTGGGAAGTGCGCGAGCTGTCTCCGCCGCCGGAGCGCGCGAGCAGCGAGAGCGACCCGCGCATCGCGCCCTGCGCGCGCGAGCTGGACGGCCTGTACAAGATGCTGCCCGAATTTCGGGCCATCCATCCGATGGAGGCGGACTGGCCGCAAGAGTGCGTGTCGATCACCGCGCACGCATTCATGTCGCTGCAGTTCTCGACCACCTGGCGCATCCCGTCGTACACCGCCTGGCTCGCCAAGCAGGACCACGCGCCGGCCTACGCGCAGCACCGGCGGGTGTTGCAGCATCTGCAGTGGCGCAACCCGCGCGAGCGCTGGGTGCTGAAGACGCCGGCTCACCTGTGGTCGCTCGAGACGCTGTTCGCGACCTACCCGGACGCGGGCGTGATCCACACCCACCGCGATCCGGTGCGCGTGCTCGCCTCGACGGCCAGCCTGTCGACGATCCTGCACGCGATCGCGAGCGACGAGCGCGATCCGGCCGGAATCGGACGCGAGTGGGCGGCCGAGCTCGCGCTGGGGCTCGAGCGCGCAGGCGCGTTCCGCGCGCGCGAGCGCGGGCGCGCGGATCGCTTCGTCGACGTGCAGTTCGGCGACCTCACGCGCGACGCGCTCGGCGTGGTGGAGCGGATCTACGGACACTTCGGCCTCTCGCTCGGCAGCGAGGCGCGCGCGCGCATGGAGCGCTTCATCGCGGACAACCCGCGCGAGAAGCACGGCGTGCACCGCTACCGGCTCGAGGACTTTGGTCTGGATGCAGGCCACGAGCGCCGACGCTTTTCTGCGTACAGCGAGCAGTTCCGCGTGCCGGACGAGCCAGCCGACTGAGCGTCACGTCCGACGACTCGCCGAGCCTCGGTCCGCTCGCTCAGCCGCGAGTCACTCGGACAGGTAGCTCAGCGTCGAGCGCACCCAGCGGAGGCGCGCGCTGCGCAGCGCGGCCGAGTTCGCCGACGGCAGCTCCACCGTAAAGGCCGTGCTGCTGCCCGCGGAGATCCTGCCCACGCTGAAGGGCAGCTCCCGGCCCGCGACCGTGAGCCGGAACTCGGCGCGCAGCTGATCGATGCTCGACGCGTTGATCAAGCGTCCCGACACGCGCAGCACACCGCCCTGATCGGAGAGCGAGAGCTGACCGACGTAGAAGCCGCCGCCCAGCGGCTGGATCGCGGGGTCGGACAGATCGACTTGCGTGCCGCGCTCCGCTTCGCCCTTCACCGGACTCGCGATCGCCGGCGCTTCCGAGCGCTTGCCCTCCGGTTTCTCCGCCGCCGGCGGACTCGCGGCCGGCGCGCGCGCGGCGCTCGGCCCGTCGGCGCGCTCCGACAGCACGCGCGTGGTTTCGCCGCGGCGCAGCTCGAGAGCGACGCCCGTTTCGCCTGCGAAGGCCGAGACCGACTCCGATCCGTCGGGTGTCGAGAGCGCGAGCGCCGAGCCGAGCGGTGAGGTCGCGATCCGCACCGTCTGCTGCGTCGCCTCGGGTCCCGTGGCGGCGAACAAGCCGATCACCGCTTGGCCCGGAGCGGCACCCGCGCTGGCCGGCTCGCGACCGACCCAGATCAGATTCCGACCGGACTCGTCGACGACGCGCAGCGCGCCGCTCAGCGTCAAGTCGCTCGCGACCAGGCTCCCGCTCGAGCTGCCGTCGCTCGCAACCGCGGCGGCCTGCAGCTTCAGACTGGCCAAGACGAAGAAAACCGCGAGACAGACGCTGATCAGTGTCATGCCGAGCGCGGCGAGCGCGATCCAGAGCCGGCGGTTCGCGAGTTCGAGCGCGAGGAGTCGCGCCATCACCCAGCCGTCCTCGTTGCGAGTGGTCTCGTCCATGAGACGCTCCTGCTACAAGTGGTCGGTCTGATTCCAGGCCAAGAGCTTCGGCTCCGGCTCCAGCACGAGCTCCGAGAGCCCGCAGTTGGCCAGGTGATAGCGCTGCCAGCGCATCGGGTCGCGATCGATCAGCTGTCCGAGCGCGATGCCGAGCGCCGCGCCATGGCTGACGACGACCACCTCGTCGCCGCGGTGCGCGCTCGCGATGCGCGCGAGCGACGCGGTGACGCGCGCCATCACGATGTTCGGCGACTCACCGCCCGGCGGCGCGTAGTCGCGGTCCTCGTTGATGCGCGTGAAGAAGCCGTGCTCCTCGAGCAGCGCCTGGTACGAAACGCCCTCGAGCTCGCCGATCCCGTACTCCGCGAGCCCGGCCTCGACGATCGGCTCGAGTCCGAGCCGTTCGCCGATCGCGGCCGCGGTCTGACGCGTGCGCAGCAGCGGGCTGGTGTAGAGCGCGCGTGCGCGCGGCCGGGTTCGCGACAGGAACTCGGCCGTGCGCCGCGCCTCGTGGTGGCCGTGATCGGTGAGCGGGCTGTCCGTCGAGCCGTGCCAGATGCGCGCGGTGTTGGCCTCGATCTGCCCGTGGCGCACGAGCAGGAGTGTCGCCGAGATCGCGTCGCTCACCCGCTTCCCGCCGCTTCGCGCTAGCCGCGGATCCAGCTGCCGTGGAAGCCGTGCGGAACGCGGCGCGGCATGTGGATCTTCGCAAGCGGCGCCTTCGCCATGTCGCTCGCGTCCAGGATCACCAGATCCGACGCGTCGCGCGCCTTGTCGTAGACGAAGCCGAGCGCGTAGCCCTCGTCCTCGCCCGATGAATCGGTGGCTTCCGCGAACACGAACTCGCCCGGCTGCGCCGACGGGCCGAAGTCGTGCATCGCCGACGTGCCGCGCGCCAGGTCGTACTTGAGCAGCACGCCCGGCGAGCCGAAGCCCTTGTCGTCGCCGGGTCGCGGGGCGATCGTCCAGCCGTAGCGGTGGCGCAGACCCACGAGCCGCTCGTCCACGCGCGGGAACGCGTGCGAGACGTCGTCGAGCTGGCGCTCGCTCACCTTGCCCGTGGCCAGGTCGAACTCCCAGCGGTGCAGGTACGAGGGCGCGAAGTCGTTCATCGACTCGCGCCACATGTACTCGTGCCGGCCGACGTCGCAGATCACCTTGTCGCCGTCGACGTAGGCGTTCATGGGATGGAACACGTAGCACGGGTCGATCTCGAACCAGCGCACGTCCGCGTCCTTGCCCATGCGCGGCACGATGCCGATGCGCGCGCCGTAGTTCGGATCCCAGCCGAGCGGGATCTCGCCCTTGATCGCCTTCTCGAGATCGAAGGTGACGGGCAGGTCCATGAAGATCGCGTGGTCCCGCGTGATCATGAAGTCGTGCATCATCGTCGGGCCCGGCACGGTGATGTCGGCGGTGTGCACGAGCGCGCCCTTGGCGTCGAGCACGTGGTAGACGAGGTACGGCGCGAGATAGCCGTAGCCGAAGAAGTGCAGCTCGCCCGTTTGGGCGCACAGCTTCGGGTGCGCGGTGAAGGCGGTTTCGAGTCGCCCGCCGTAGCTCTCGCAGCCGAGCGTCTCGAGCTCGGCCGAGAGCTCGTACGGGAAGTGGCCCTCCTCGAGCGCGAGTATGCGGCCCGCGTGACCGACCACGTGGGTGTTCGCGGCGCTCGCGGTGCGATCCATCATGGTGGCCGGATCCATCGCGTCGAGATCCTTCTCGAGCTTGGTCGTGCGCACGTAGCGGTTGCGGTACCAGACGGCGCGGCCGTTCTCGATCCGCACGCCGTGCACCATGCCGTCGCCCATGAACCAGTGGCTCGAGTTTCCGCTCTTCGGGTTCGCACCGTTGCGAACGTACAGGCCATGGAGCTCGGGCGGAATCGCGCCCGTCACGGGCAGGTCGAAGCGGGTCAGCTCGTCGGACACCGGCGCGTAGTTGCCGGACAGATGAAACGGCTTCTCTTCGGTCGTGGTCTCGGTCGCCATCGGCGCACTCCTGTCACATCAAGGCCCGCGCCGGAGATCCTACACCGACTCGGTCGCCTCGCGCTCGGATGCGGCGCGCGCGCGCGCCAGATCCGGCAGCAGCGCGCGGCCCGCGAGCCAGAAATGCAGGCCCGACCAGCCGAGCAGGAGCGAGACCAGGAACAGCGCCCAGCGCAGCGAGTCGGCGCCGAAGCGCGGCGCGAGCGCGTCGGAGAGCAGGCCGGTGGTCCACGGGCCGAGCGCGAGCCCGATGATGCTGATCACGAAGATCAGGATCGCCGCCGCGCTCGCGCGCATCTTCGGAGTCGCGAGCGATTGCGTGATCGCGAACGCGGGCGCCTGGTACATCAGCCCCGCGCCCGCGGGAACCGCGAGCAGGAGCACCGCCGCGGTCGCGTCGTTCACCACGTAGACCGCGAGCGCGAACGGCAGACCGAGGATCATCGACAGCGCGGGCACGAACGCGCGGCCCCGCTCGTCGGTCTTGGCCCAGCGATCGGCGAAGATCCCGCCGAGATAGTTTCCGATCCCGCCGCCGATCCCGAAGATGAACGCGAGGTAGGTTCCGATCTCGCCGATCGACATCTCGTGTGTGCGGATCAGGAACGACGGCGCCCAGCTGATGACCGAGTAACCGACGAACGCGTACAGCGCCGATGCGAACGACAGGTGCCGGAACGCGCGCGAGCTCCAAAGGAAGCGAATCACTTCTCCCGCGGACGGCGCCGCGCCCGTGCTGTGCAGACCCTCGGAGTGACCGCGCGGCGGCTCGCGCAGCGTGAGCGCGACGACCGCGGCGATCAGCAGCCCCGGCAGGCCGACCACCACGAACGCGAGCCGCCAGCCGAGCGACTGCGCCATCCAGCCGCCGGCCAGGAAGCCGACCATGATGCCGACCGGCACGCCGAGCGAGAAGATGCCGAGCGCCGTCGCGCGCTCGGCGGGCTTGAAGTAGTCCGAGATCAGCGAGTGCGCGGGCGGACTGCCGCCGGCTTCGCCCACGCCCACACCGGTACGGAACGCGAGCAGGGAGAGGAAGCCCGTTGCGCTGCCGCACATCGCCGTCATCAGACTCCAGAGCGCGATGCAGACCGCCATCACCCACTTGCGCGAGTGCAGGTCGGCGATGCGCGCGATCGGAAAGCCGAGCGTGGCGTAGAACAGGCCGAAGGCCGTGCCCGAGAGCAACCCGAGCTGGCCGTCGGTCAGCTGCAGATCCTCCTTGATCCCCGGCAGCAGGATCGACAGGATCTGGCGGTCGACGAAGTTCACCACGTACACGATGAAGAGCAGGCCGAGTGCGTAGCGCAGGTAGGCGCGTGAGTAGGTGGGTGAGTTCACGGCGCGCATCGTATCAGCAAGAGGGAGAAAGACATGCGTCGAGTTCTGCGCTGGCTCGGGATCGTGTTCGCGCTGCTGGTCGTGTTCGCGGGCGTGCTCTACGCGCTGGCCGAGTGGGACGAGGTGGTGATCCTGCACAGCCGCGCCGAAGGCGGCGAGCTCCGGGCGACACATCTCTGGGTCGTCGACGACGCGGGCGCGCTCTGGCTGCGCTCGAGCGGCCGTGAGCGCGGCTGGTTCGTGCGCATTGCGTCCGATCCCGAGGTCGAGCTCGAGCGCGCGGGCGAGAAGCGACCCTACACCGCGATCGTGGTCGACTCGCCCGGGGCGGCCGCGCGCGTCACCGCGCTCATGCGCGAGAAGTACGGCTTCGTCGACGCGCTGATCGAGTTCGTCGAGGGCGGTTGGACGCCGGTCGCCGTCCGGCTCGACCCGCGCTGAGCCGGACTACGGCGCGGCGAGCAGCTTCGTGAGCTGCTCGTGGTCGACGGGTTTGACGAGGTGCGCATCGAAGCCGGCCTCCCGAGTCTTCTTCCGATCCTCGTCCTGGCCCCAGCCCGTCAGGGCGATCAGCAGGATGTTCTTCCCCCAGGTCTCTTTGCGCAGCGCGCGGGCCGCGTCGAACCCGTTCAGCCGCGGCAGGCCTATGTCGAGCACCACCACGTCCGGCCTGAACTCCGCTGCTGTTTCCAAAGCCGCCACGCCGTCGAGCGCGACCTGCGTTTCGTGCCCACGGATTCGCAGCAGCTTCGCGAGCGACTCCGCCGAATCCCGATTGTCGTCGACGACGAGAATGCGGCGTGCCCTGACGCTCGCCGGCATGACCAGAGGCGGAGCGAACACGACCTCATCCGCTTGGGCGCGGGAGACCGGCAGGGAGACGATGAACTCACTTCCCTGGTCCAGGCCGTCGCTTCGAACTTCCACAGTGCCATCGTGGAGCTCGACGAGAATCTTGACCAGCGTGAGACCGATGCCCAGCCCGCTTCGCGAGCGCTCGAGCGAGGCATCCACCTGCGCGAACATCTCGAACACGCGTTCGAGCTGGTCAGGCGCGATGCCGATGCCCGTGTCGCGGACTCGAATCAGCGCTCGGTCGTCGGCTCGCTCCACGGTCACCGAAATGCGGCCGCCGCGGTCCGTGAACTTGCGAGCGTTGCTCAGCAGGTTCTCGACCACCTGGCTGAGCCGCGTGAGGTCACCGTTCACGAATACGGGCTCGCGAGGCAGAGCGACCGTCAGCTCCAGCCCCGTCACGTCGCACGCGTGACGAGCGACCTCGGCAGCGCGACCCACCAGGGACGCAAGGTCGAGGCGCGACTTGCGCAGGTCGATCGTGCCTCGCGTGATCCGGCTGACGTCGAGTAGGTCGTCGACGAGTCGCACCATCTGATCCACTTGCCGCTGCATCATCGCCCGGCTCTCGGCCAACACGAGCGGATCTTCGCTGACCTCGAGGATGTGAAGCGCGTTGCGAATTGGTGCGAGCGGGTTTCGCAGCTCGTGGGCGAGCATCGCGAGAAACTCGTTCTTGCGCTCGTCCGCCAGTAGCAGGTCGCTGGAGCGTTGCTGCTCCGCGGTGATGTCCTCGATGGCCAGCAGGATCAGCGGATCTAGAGCGAGCTCCTGATCGAGCACTCGAGCGTGGAGCCGCATGGTTCTCGCGCCGAGGCCTTCGAACTCGCCGCGCAGTTCGAAGTCGTTGAACGAGGTGCCCAGCCGCCTGACCTCGTTCAGCCTTTGTCGGAGCTCGTCGACGTCCCACTGGCGATTGCCGAGCTCGCCCAGGAGCGCGCCCTCCACCTGCACGGATGAGACACCGAACGTCTCGCAATAGGCGCGATTCGCCGTGCGCACCCGGAGCTCGCCGTCGAGAACGAGCAGCGGCTCGCGTCCGGTGGAGATGATGTTCTCCGCGTCTTCGCGGGCGCGCTTGAGCAGATCGATGTCGACCAGGATCAGGATGACGCCGGAGACTTGGCCGTCGAGCCGCTTGTAGGGGCGCAGGCGCAGCGAGTGCCAGCACCCGCGTGAATCCTGGACTTCGCGGTCCGGGGTACCGCCAAGTCGGAGCACCTCCTCGAGCGACGGTTCGAGATCCGCGATCGTGAGTCCGAGGTTCATGCCGACGATCGAGCGACCCACGTCGCTGGGCCGCAGCTTGATGAGCGCTTCCGCAGGCGCGTTGAAGCGCCGAATGGAAAAGTCGGATCCGAGCATGACGATGGGCATGTGCACGCTGCCGAGCAGGTTCACGAGATCGTCGTTGGTGCGGCTCAGCTCGGCATTGCGGCCATTCAGCTCGTCGTTGACGACGGCTAGCTCTTCGTTGCTCGACTGGATCTCCTCCTTGGAGGTCTCGAGCTCCTCATTGGTGCTCTGCAGCTCCTCGTTGGCCGACTGCACCTCCTCGTTGGCGGACTGCAGCTCCTCGTTCGCGGCCTCCTGCTGCTCGATCACCGACTGGAGATAGTCGTGCGTGGCTGCGAGCTGCTCGGCCAGGCGAGCCCTGGCCTGTTCGACAGCGTCCGGGTCGGCGGTGAGAGGCGCGTCCGGAACGCTCGCGACACGGGATTCGAGAACCCGCGACGTCTCTTCGAACAGGACCAGGAAACCGGCTTGCGCCGCGTCGCCGGCTTGGACTCGGAGCACCTCGATGGCGACTTCACGGAAACCGCCGCCGTCGGATTCGACTCGCACGCCCGCCTCGCGCGCGGGCGTCTCCCCTTTGCCCGCTCGCACGACGGCCGCTCGCGTGGGCACCAGAAGTCCCTCGCGGAGCATCTTCGAGAGGTTGAGGCTGGCCTTGCCCGGAGCCGGCGTCAGATAGGGCGACGTATCCCCGCGGTACTGGAGGATCTCGAGGTCGGCGGTTACCAGAACGCTCGGGGGTGCGAACTTCGAGAGCAGAGCGCGGTCGGATTCTCGCTGCAGGTCGTGCACGCTGTCGCCTGCTCGCGTACGCGGTGGAAACTGCAGCGACGAGCCTGTTCCGGCCAACAGCGGGTAACGGAAGCTCGTGCCGGATCGCTTGGTGTAGATCTTGTGCTTGCCATCTTCCGTATCGAACAGGTTCTCGAAGGAGCCGAGCGTCTCCGAGCTTCCGAGCCACAGGCAGCCGTTCGCCTTGAGTGCGAAGTGCAGCGTCGGCACGATCCGCTCCTGTAGCACCGGCTCGAGGTAGATGAGCAAATTGCGACAGCTGATCAGAGCGACGCGGGAGAATGGCGGATCCACCAGCGCGTTGTGTCGCGAGAAGACGCAAGAATCTCGAAGCGCCTTGCTGATCCGGTAGACTCCGTTCGCTTCCGTGAAGAAGCGCTCCACGCGAACGGGAGACATTTCGAGCAACCTGTCGGCGGAGAAGACGCCCGCCCGCGCTTTCTCGATCGCGCTGGCATTCAGGTCGGTGCCGAAGAGCTGCAACGGCACGGAGACACCCGCCTCTCCGCAGTACTCCGCAAATGCGATCGCGAGCGAATACGCTTCCTCGCCGGTCGAGCAGCCCAAGGTCCAGACGCGCAGCGGCTCGTCGGGCGAGCGGCCCTTCACCAGGCGGGGAAAGACTTTGGTCTTGAGCGCATCGTAGGCTTCCGGGTCTCGGAAGAAGCTCGTGACGTTGATGAGGATGTCCTGGTACAGCGCCTCGACCTCGGTCGGGTTGTCGGTCAGGAGGCGGGCGTAGTCGTGAAGCGAGCTCAGCTTGTGCAGCGCCATGCGGCGGCTGATGCGCCGGGAGAGCGTGCTGTGCTTGTAGTGTGTGAAATCGACACCCGTGCCCTTCAGCAGCTGTTGCATGATCGGGCGGAGCTTCGAGGCGACATTCGAATCTGGCGCTCCCTCATCCGCCACCGCGACCGGATTGCGTGCGATGCGTGCGATCTCGTGCGCGATCTCCTCCGGCGGCAAGACGAAGTCGACGCAACCCGATGCGACCGCGTTCTGCGGCATGCCGTCGTGCTGCGCGCTGGCGTCTTGCGCGAAGGTAATGCCGCCTTCCGCCTTGATCGCCTCCAATCCGAGTGTTCCGTCGTTCGCGGTGCCCGACAGGATCACGCCGATCGCACAGTGCCCGCACTCTTCCGCGAGCGTGCGAAAGAACCCGTCGATCGGGCGCTGCTGGCCAGCGGTCGATCGCTGCGACAGCTGCAGGGTACCGCTGCGAACGATCAAGTCCTGACCCGGCGGGATCACGTACACGTGATCGGGATCTACGGTCGCTCGGTCTTGGACCTCTTGGACCGGCATGGCTGTGGCGCGCCCGAGGATCTCCGCCAAGGCGCTCGCGTGCGAAGGCGCGAGATGCTGAACGAGCACGAACGCCATTCCGGTATCGACCGGAAGTGCGCGAAGCAGCCTTGAGAACGCCTCCAAGCCGCCGGCCGAAGCCCCGACACCAACGATCGGGCACGCAGCGCCTGAAACCGGCTTCTCGTCGGGCATAAAGGGGGGTCCTTCCGGGCCTCGCCACTCGGGATTCGACGCTAACCCGAACTATACCCGGATCTGCGCGTCCGGCGGTACCTAGATCAGCATGGCGAGCTGGCGGCTCTGCGCCAGCAGCAGGCCATCCCGCGTCCAGATCTCGCCGTCCTCTTCCAGGAACCCGCCGCTCGCGGTCAGCGTTCGGAACACGCACAGGTAGAAGTCGTCGGGACGCGCCTGCGCCGGAACCGGCGCGCGAAAGTGCACGGTCAGATCCAGGGTAGGCACGCCGCGCAGGCCCTGCGGCCCGAGCGCCCGGCGCTGCGCGATCGTGGGTGGCCAGGCGTCGCAGAACATCGCGAGCGCGGCGGCGTCCGGCACCTGGGGCTCGGCCAGCCGCAGCCAGCCGCCGCTGATCGCGCGCGACTCTCGCCCGGACTCCGCGGCTCCAAAGGCGGGCCGGGCGTGGAAGTGCGCGCGCAACGACACCGTGCGCCCGTGGCTCGGTTCGCGATTCGCAAGCGCTTCAGGGGGCGCGACTTCGGGCATGTGCAGGTCCTGGAACTCCAGCGCCTCGCGCGAGCGCGCGAACGTGGCGAGCGCGAGTGCGACGAGCTTTCCGTCCTGCTCGAGCCGCGCGGAGAACGAGGAGAGCGAGCGGCCGCTGCGCTCGAGCTTCACCAACACGCGTGCGGGACCTTCCACGCCGGGCGTCACGTAGTGGACCGTGAGCGAACGCGGCGCGCGAGTCGCGTCTCCGACCGCGTCCTGCAGCG
Organism: Deltaproteobacteria bacterium; assembly: GCA_031396695.1. Lineage (GTDB taxonomy): Bacteria > Myxococcota_A > UBA9160 > SZUA-336 > SZUA-336 > VGRW01. Next base: position 1,711 of record JANNLG010000015.1, on the reverse strand, counting down.
CGCGCGCGAGCAGCGCCGCGATGTAGCCCCCGTTCGGGCCGACCACGATCCACCACGCGCGGTCGATGCGCACGTCGTAGTGGCCGTCGGCCGCGCGCGTGACGGCGCTATCGCGTTCGAAGCGCGTCACCCGTTCGCGAAGGCGGGCAGCACGCGCTCGGCGAACAGGCGCGCGGGCACGCGCGTGTCGCGGCCGAAGAACTCGATCACGAGCAGGCCGCAGCCGAGCTTGCGGTGTTTCTCGATGCCCTCGATCACGCGCTCGGGCGAGCCCCAGATGCCGTGCTCTTCGAGCGCACCGCCCATGTGACCGCCGTAGACCTTCTTGGCCTTCTCGAGCGATTCCTTCGCGCGCGCCTCGTCTTCCTCGATCACCACCACGCACTGTTGCGAGATGCGGATCTCGGCGATGTCGCGCTTCACGTCGTCGCAGCGGCGGCGCAGCGCGTCGACCTTCGCGCCGAGCTGCGACTGGAACACGGCCAGGTTGTTCCAGATGTCGGCGTGCTGCGCGGCGATGCGCAGCAGCACCTTCTCGCCCGCGCCACCGATCAGGATCGGCGTGCGGCGCAGAGGCTTGGGCTCCGAGTACGCGTCCGACACACGGAAGTGACGGCCCTCGAACGTCACGCGCTCCTCGCTGAACAAGCGCCGGAGCAGGATCGCCGTCTCTTCGAGCGCCTTCATGCGCTCGCCGAGCTTGGGGAACGCGCTGCCCGTGCCCGTGAACTCGGCCTCGAACCAGCCCGCGCCCAGGCCGACGATCGCGCGCCCGCCGGAGATGTGGTCGAGCGTCGCGACTTGCTTGGCCAGGATCGCGGGATTGCGGAAGAACGGCGGTGTGACGAGTGTGCCGAGCTCCACCCGACTCGTGACCGCGGCTACCGCGGCGAGCTCCGTCCACGCCTCGAAGATCGGCAGGTTGGGCGCCGGTACGCCGTAGACGTGATCGCAGACCCAGGCGGAGTGGAAGCCCAGCAGATCGAGCTCTTCTGCGACCGCGCGCGCTTCTTGCCAGCTGCGCTTGATCTGCGGCAGCGTGCCCCCGAACTGCATCGAGCTCGCCATCGATTCCTCCCTGCGCGCGATTCTACGCGATGACCCGGTTCCCGCCCGCGGCCTTCGCGACGTAGAGGCGCGCATCGGCCTCGCGGATCAGCTCGGCGGAGGTCTTCCCGTCGCCGGGCGCGCTCGAGATGCCCGCCGAGATCGTCAGCGTCGCGCCTGCAACGCCTAGCACGAGAGCCTCGGCGGCCGCGCGAATCTTCTCGGCGACGACGAGGGCGCCCGCGGCCGTCGTCTCGCGCAGCACGAGCGCGAGCTCGTCGCCGCCGTAGCGACCCGCGATGTGTCCTGCGATGTCGCTCGCGCGCAAGCGTTCGCGAAGCAGCCGCGCCACGCGCACGAGCGCATCGTTCCCGGCCGCGTGGCCGAAGCGATCGTTCCAGCCACCGAAGTCGTCGATGTCGACCATCACGAAGGCGAGCGGACGCCCGTAGCGCTGCGCGTGCTCGAGCTCGAGCTCGAGCTCCGCGGTGAGCCGGCCGTAGTTCGAAAGACCCGTGAGGGCGTCGCGCTCGGCGCGAACCAGCGCCTGCTCGTGGGTGCGAGCGTTTGCGAGCGCGAGCGCGCCGTGTGCGACGAGCGCGCGAAGAGAGGTGTCGTCGAGCGGGTCGCTCGCGAAGATGCGCAGCCGGCCGAGGCTCGCAGC